>JACRHD010000061.1 GCA_016234115.1 Nitrospirota bacterium | reverse complement strand
TCAAGAAGAAAAAGCGCGGAAGCGCGGAAGCGCGTAAGGGTAAACGAAGGTGAAAGATTCCGGACAAGCCGGAATGACAACGGAATTATTCTGAAAATCTCCTCTTGCCCCTCTTTTCCAAAGGGGTAAGAATAATAAAAGGACGATTCGCCGAATCGCCCCTACCATTTCCCCCAATGGATGTTCTCTTCTTTGAATTTGTCCCTGGGTTTTTCGTCTTTGTTCGCCGGGACGCCGACAGGAATGACATTCAACGGAATAATATTTTCTGGAATGGACAGGATTTTCCTTACAGATTTCATTCTGTCCTTATCCGCATATGCCGCTGTCCATACCGCGCCGTAACCGAGCGCATGCGCGGCAAGCAGAATATTCTCAGATGCCAGTGAGCAATCCATTACCCAGTATTTCTTCGCGTATGTGTCATCCTTATCGGGAATACCGCACACAATAATTGCCGCCCCTGCCCTGTCAAGCATTTTTGCGTAAGGAAGGGCTTCGCAAAGTTTATCAAGCGTGTCCCTTTCTGTCACAACAACAAACGCCCAGGGTTGAACATTCACTGCTGATGGCGCAGACATCCCTGCCTTGAGCATTTCCATCAAGTCTTCTCTCTTTACTTTTTCACCGGTAAATTGTCTTACGCTGTGGCGGGTGTAAATTACATCAAAAAAATCTTTGTTCATGGCATAACTCCTTGCTGTAAGAAATTTGTGTTCCTTTGCTTACAATTATACAATATGAGGAAGAACCGGGAAGAGAATTCTTCATGAACAGGCAAGAAAGACAGGGAAAATAAAAAAGGGCGAGTCACCGACTCGCCCCTGCATTATAATACAAATTGCGATTACCTCTTCTCTGCTACATGTATCCTTGTTATCGCCCGTTCAAGCGCCGCAGTTGCACGCGCCTCGTCGATGTCTTCTTTCTGTTTAAGGCGTTCCTCAGCGCGTTTCATTGCGGCCTTGGCCCTTTCAACATCAATATGGTCCGACTTTTCAGCGCTGTCGGCCAGTATCGTAACCTTGTCGGGGCCGACTTCGGCATATCCCGAGCTAATAAAGAAAATTCCTGTTTCGGTTCCTTTTTTATAGGTCAGCATTCCAATCTTTAGCGTTGTGAGAAATGGGACGTGGTCCGGTAAGACGCCGAATTCACCCTCACTCCCGGGTGCGACTATCTCATGGACTTCATCAGTAAAGACGTGACCATGAGGGGTTACAATGTCCAATGTCAGGTTATCAGCCATATGTTTATTTTCCTCTTTTAATCCCGTAGGGGCTACCCTTGTGGTTGCCCTTCGTAAGGGCAGGTACAAGACCTGCCCCTACTGCGGGAATTACACGAACCAATAATTAAAATTATGCTCCGGCCAGTTTCCTGGCCTTTTCCACAACTTCCTCTATGCCGCCGACCATGTAAAAGGCCTGCTCGGGCAGATCATCGTATTTTCCTTCAACAACGTCCTTGAATCCCTTAATGGTATCCGCAAGTTTCACGTACTTGCCGGGAGTCCCTGTAAAGGTCTCGGCAACATGGAAGGGCTGGCTCAGGAACCTTTGAAGCTTCCGTGCGCGTGCAACCAATAATTTATCGTCTTCAGAAAGCTCTTCCATCCCGAGAATGGCGATGATGTCCTGGAGTTCCTTATATCTCTGGAGGACCATCTGGACCTTTCTTGCAACCATATAGTGTTCTTCCCCGAGGATCAGCGGGTCGAGAATCCTTGATGTTGAATCAAGGGGATCAACAGCAGGGTAAATACCGAGCTCTGAAATTCCTCTTGATAGCACGACTGTTCCGTCAAGGTGTGTAAATGCCGTCGCAACAGCAGGGTCGGTAAGATCGTCAGCAGGGACATAAATGGCCTGCATCGAAGTGATTGCGCCTTTGTTTGTTGACGTAATCCTTTCCTGAAGCACACCCATATCAGTTCCGAGTGTAGGCTGATATCCGACCGCTGAAGGCATTCTTCCGAGAAGCGCTGAAAGTTCGGCGCCCGCAAGTGTATATCTGAATATATTGTCCAGGAATATAAGAACGTCCTGACCTTCGTCTCTAAAGTATTCGGCAACTGTAAGTGCTGAAAGTGCAACCCTGGCCCTTGCTCCGGGCGGCTCATTCATCTGGCCGTAAATGAGCGCTGTTTTTTCGAGAACGCCTCCCTCTTTCATTTCAAGGTAGAGGTCATTTCCTTCTCTTGTTCTCTCACCGACACCCGCAAACACGGACACCCCGCCGTGGACCATAGCAATATTGTGGATCATCTCCATAATAACAACTGTCTTGCCGACACCAGCGCCACCGAACATTCCCATCTTCCCACCTTTAACAAAGGGAACAAGCAGGTCAAAAACCTTAACGCCGGTCTCAAAGACCTTTGTCGAAGTATCCTGCGCGGTAAATTCAGGGGATGGCCTGTGGATCGGCAGTCTGTCCTTTGATTCTATAGGCCCCAACTGGTCCACAGATTCTCCGATAACATTCATGATCCTCCCAAGTGTCTTAGCTCCGA
This sequence comes from Nitrospirota bacterium, assembly GCA_016234115.1. GTDB lineage: Bacteria > Nitrospirota > Thermodesulfovibrionia > UBA6902 > UBA6902 > SURF-23. Next base: position 143 of record JACRHD010000061.1, on the reverse strand, counting down.
CCGGGACTGTGATCGGTTGTCCTGTATCAACAGCCCGGGTCCCTCTAACGAGTCCGTCGGTTGCCGACATTGCAACAGTCCTCACCATGTTATCACCAAGGTGAGCTGCGACCTCAAGTGTTATATTGATATCGGGTATGCCC
>JACRHD010000059.1 GCA_016234115.1 Nitrospirota bacterium | reverse complement strand
GGGAGTGGAGATGGTGATGCCCGGAGACAATGTGACGATGGAGATAGAGCTGATAACGCCGATAGCGATGGAGAAGGAGTTGAGGTTTGCGGTGAGGGAAGGTGGAAGGACGGTCGGAGCAGGGGTTGTGACCGAGGTAATAGAGTAGGGGCGGGGTGACCCCGCCCGTACAACATACGGGCGTTAGGCAATATGCCCATACATAGGTAAGAGAGACAAGGATGAATGAAAAGATAAGAATAAATTTAAAGGCGTATGATCACAGACTGCTTGATCAGTCGGTGAAGGAAATTGTGGAGACGGCAAAGAGGACCGGGGCAAGAATTTCCGGCCCTGTGCCGCTGCCGACCCGGATCCATAAAATAACAGTACTGAGGTCGCCGCACGTTGACAAGAAATCACGCGAACAGTTTGAGATAAGGACGCACAAGAGGCTGGTGGACATACTTGATCCGACTCCTCAGACGGTTGACGCCCTTATGAAACTCGATCTCGCGGCGGGAGTGGATGTAGAGATAAAGCTATGAAAGGTATACTTGCCAAAAAAGTCGGGATGACCCAGGTGTTTGCAGAGGACGGACGTATGTTTTCCGTGACCGTACTCGAAGCCGGACCGGCAAAGGTAGTACAGAAAAAAGAGAAGGCGAAAGACGGTTATGAGGCGCTGCAAATGGGGTTTGACGAGATAAGGAAAGAGAAGAATGTGAAGAAACCGGCGCAGGGACATTTTAAAAAGGCCTCTTCCCCGCCGTACCGTTTTGTCAGGGAAATAAAAATGGAAGGGTTCAATGCCGGAGACAATATAACCGTTGATATTTTCTCTAAGGGAGAGAAGGTGTCGGTAACGGCGATATCAAAAGGAAAAGGCTTTCAGGGTGTCATGAAACGGCACAATTATAAAGGCGGACCCGGTTCTCATGGTTCCATGTTTAACAGGGCGCCGGGATCGATAGGGTCGAGCGCTTACCCGTCAAGGGTATGGAAGAACAAGGGCCTGCCGGGCCATATGGGAAGTGAGAGGGTCACGCAAAGGAATATTGAAATCTTTGATATAAAGAAAGACCAGAACCTGATGCTTATCATGGGCTCGGTCCCGGGGCCGGAAGGCGGCTACGTAATCATTAAATCAAATGAGGCTGTTGCCCGGAAGGAAAGCTGATGCCAGAGACGGACATTATAAATAAGGAAAACAATCCCATAGGGAAGGCTGAACTCCCGGACGATATATTCGGGGTCGGCGTCAACAGGGCGCTGCTGTATGAGGCCGTGCACAACCACCTTGCAAACAGGAGGCAGGGCACTGCGGCAACCAAGACCAAGGGACTTGTAAGCGGCGGCGGTAAGAAGCCGTGGAGGCAGAAAGGCACCGGCAGGGCCAGGTCCGGCAGCAACAGGTCTCCTTTGTGGAGGGGCGGAGGAACAATATTCGGCCCTCAGCCCAGGGACTATTCGTACAGAATGCCCAAGAAGGCAAAGTGGCAGGCGCTCAACTCCGCTCTTGCGGCGAAATACGCCGACAACGAGGTTGTTGTGATCGATGATTTGTCCATCGCCGAGCCCAAGACCAGGATGGTCAAATCTCTGCTCGATAAGCTTGGACTCAAAAACGTGCTTATAATCGTAAACGGAAAGAATGAGAAACTCGAATTAGCGGCTCGGAACATACCGGGCGTGAATGTCGCGCGGGTGAAAGAACTGAATGTCTATTCGGTCCTCTCACATGAGAAACTGCTCATATCCAAAGACGCAATTGAACAAATGAAAGAGGCTTACGCAGGATGAAAAATGTATATGACGTCCTTAAGGGACCGCATTTGACGGAAAAGGGAACAATCATGAAGGAGAAGGACAATAAGGTATTGTTCAAGGTGGCGTCAAATGCCAATAAGATAGAGATCAAGAAAGCGGTCGAAGAGATCTTCAAGGTAAAGGTGGACCGCGTTACAACGATGAACTGCTACGGAAAGAAAAAACGCATGGGGAAGTACGAAGGTAAACGGCCGGACTGGAAGAAGGCCATAGTGACTCTCAAAGAGGGAGAGAAATTAGACTTTATTGAAGGTGTATAAATGGGACTGAAGAAATATAAGCCGACATCATCCGGAACGCGCTTCAGAAGCGGTTTCGATTTCAGCGAAATTACGGAGAGCAAGCCGCATAAGCCGCTGCTGATGCCTATAAAGAAAACAGGCGGCAGGAACAGCGCCGGAAGGGTCACTGCCTGGCAGAAAGGCGGCGGCCACAAGAGGGCGTATCGTATCATAGATTTCAGGCGCAACAAGATGAATATTCCCTGTACGGTCGAGACCATTGAGTACGACCCCAACAGGACCTCGCGGATTGCGCTCCTGAAGTACCTCGACGGCGAGAGAAGGTACATACTTGCGCCGATGGGCCTGAAAGTGGGCGACTCGCTCGTATCAGGTTCCGACGCAGAGATAAAGGCAGGCAATTCACTCCCGTTAAGGAATATACCCCTGGGTACGGTGATTCATAATATTGAGCTCCTGCCCGGAGGGGGAGGAAAGGTCGCAAGGAGCGCCGGGTCGTTTGCCCAGCTTGTTGCAAAGGACGAAAAGATGTGCCACGTAAAAATGGCTTCGTCCGAGGTGAGGCTGATCCCTTCCGACTGTATGGCCACCATAGGACAGGTGGGCAACGCGGAAAGAGAAAATATATCCCTGGGCAAGGCCGGAAGAAGCCGCTGGCTCGGCAGGAGGCCCCATGTCAGGGGCGTTGCGATGAATCCTATCGACCACCCCCTGGGCGGTGGTGAAGGAAAGACCTCCGGCGGCAGACCGCCTGTTTCCCCATGGGGACAGCCGGAAGGTAAAAAGACGAGGAAGAGCAGCAGGACCGACAGATTGATAGTGCGGAAAAGGAAGTAGAATTTATAATGCAAAATGAAAAATGTAAAATGCGGGATACGGGAAGAGGCCATTTGCGTTTTACAATTCTTTAGGAGGAAGCTTTGCCGAGATCGCTGAAAAAGGGACCATATGTGGCCGAGAAATTGCAAAAGAAGATTCTCTTAATGAATGAAAAGAATGAGAGGAAGGTTATCAAGACATGGTCGCGGAGGTCCACGATAACCCCTGAATTCATCGGGCATACGCTTGCGGTGCATAACGGCAATAAATTTATACCTGTCTATGTTACGGAAAACATGGTAGGACATAAACTGGGAGAATTTTCACCGACGAGGACCTTCAGGGCCCACTCAGGCGAAAAGAAAGAAGCGGCAAAGCCGGGCAAGAAGGGTTAGGAAAATGGAATCAAAAGCAATATTAAAATATGCGAGGATAGCGCCGAGGAAGGTAAGAAGGGTCACGACCCTCCTGAAGGGTAAAAAGGCCGGCGACGCAATGATAAGCCTGAAGTTTCTTCCCCACAGGGGGGGCAAGATCGTTGCCAAGGTGCTGAGGTCCGCGATGGCAAACGCCGAGCAGAAGAAGGTTGCCGAGCCGGAGGCCATGAAGATAGCGAAGGTCCTTGTGGACCAGGGTCCGACTATGAAGAGGATGAAGCCGCGCGCGATGGGTCGCGCCGACGTCATAAGAAAGAGAACGAGCCATATAACAGTCGTCCTCTCAGATGAATAAGGAAAAATGAAGCCACGGATTACACAGATGGCACAGATTGCAATTGAAGTTGTTTCTGCGAAATCTGTGCAATCTGCGGACGACAAACGGAGGTAATTTTGGGTCAGAAGACACACCCGATAGGGCAGAGACTGGGAATTATAAAATTCTGGGATTCGAGATGGTTTGCAAAGAAGAATTATAAGGAACTGCTTCATGAGGACTTGCATATACAGAAATTTATAAAGGCAAACCTCTTTCATGCCGGCGTTCCCAGGGTCGAGATTGCAAGGACCGGACAGAAGATAAAGGCGACAATCCATACGGCGCGGCCCGGCATAATTATCGGGAAAAAGGGCTCTGAAGTCGAAAAGTTAAAGAAGGAACTGGAAGCTATTACGGGAAAAGAGATGAGTGTGGATATAAAGGAGATCAGAAAACCCGAGCTGGATGCGCAGCTTGTCGCAGAGAATATAGCCATGCAGCTTGAGAAGAGGGTGGCGTTCAGGAGGGCCATGAAGAAGGCCGTGTCCTCCGCCCTGCGCTTCGGCGCTCTCGGGATCAAGGTGGCCTGCGCCGGACGTCTTGCCGGGGCCGAAATAGCGAGGGCGGAATGGTACAGGGAAGGAAGGGTGCCGCTGCATACGTTCAGATCGGACATAGATTATGGAGTTGCAGAGGCGAGCACGACCTACGGCAGGATCGGGGTCAAGGTGTGGATATATAAAGGCGACATCCTGCATGAGCCGATTCCGCAGGCGACAGGATCGGAAGCGGCAGCATAATGCAGGGGCGAGGTGACCTCGCCCGTACAGAGTTAAAAAGGAAAATAGATTATGTTAATGCCTAAAAAGGTAAAGTACAGGAAAATGATGAAGGGCCGGATGACCGGTAAGGCGTACCGCGGCTCCGAAGTGGCTTTCGGTGAATACGGACTGAAGGCGACTGAACCGGGCTGGGTCTCAAACCGGCAAATAGAAGCTGCCAGGGTTGCGATCACGAGACACGCGAAAAGGGGCTGTAAGGTCTGGATAAGGATTTTTCCTGACAAGCCGTTGACCAAGAAACCTGCTGAAACGAGAATGGGAAAAGGCAAGGGTGCGCCGGAGTCGTGGGTGGCCGTTGTGAAACCCGGGAAGATACTTTATGAGATGGCTGGCGTGACCGAGGACATTGCGAAGGAAGCGCTGAGGCTGGCCGGCTATAAGCTCTCGATAGCGGTAAAATTTGTAAAGAGGTCTGCGTAAGATGAAAAAGATATCCGAATTAAGGGCCTTGACGAAAGACGAACTGCTGCTGGAGGAGAAGAGCCTCAGGAAGGAGCTTTTCAACCTGAGATTTCAGAAGACGACCGGCGAGATTGAAAACCCGATGAGGATAAGGCACGCCAGGAAAGAGATAGCAAAAATACTGACGGTAATAACTGAGAAGCAGAAGAGTTAAAAGCATATGTAGGGCAAGGCTTCAGCCTTGCGGCGCAACCCTTAAGGGGCGCCCTACAGTAAACGCGGGAAGGTAAGATGCCAAAGAAGATTTATACAGGTGAAGTCGTAAGCGATAAGATGAAAAAGACAGTGGTAGTGGCCGTTACGCGGATCACGCAGCACTCGCTGTATAAAAAGACCGTAAAGAAGGTCGTTAAATTCAAGGCGCATGACGAAGAGGACAAGTGCAAGGCGGGAGACATGGTCAGAATAATTGAAGCGAGACCCATCAGCAAGGACAAGAGATGGAAGGTTATGGAAATCGTTAACAGAGGGCAATCATGATCCAGCAGGAAACCGTTCTGGAAGTTGCAGACAATTCGGGCGCCAAGAAAGTCCTGTGCATAAGGGTGCTGGGTGGATTTCACAGAAAATATGCAAGGATAGGCGACAGAATTATTGTGAGCGTGAAAGAAGCCGACCCTAACGGCACTGTAAAGAAGGGCGCAGTCGCCAAGGCTGTCGTGGTGAGAACCAAGAAGGCGCTGCGGAGACCGGATGGTTCATATATAAGATTCGACCAGAACGCCGCCGTCCTTATCAACCCCGAGGGGGACCCCGTGGGGACGAGAATATTCGGTCCCGTCGCAAGGGAGCTGAGGTGGAAGGAATTCATGAAGATCATATCTCTGGCGCCGGAGGTAATTTAAACTAAAATTTATGGTGAAGAAATGGGATTAGGAATCAAAAAGAACGACAACGTGCTGGTCACTACCGGCGATGAAAAAGGAAAGAAGGGCCGGGTGATCGCGGTCCGGACGGGCGACGACAGGCTGCTCATAGAGAGGGTCAATATGATCAAGAAGCATATGAAGCCCAGCAAGAAATACGCCCAGGGCGGAATAATCGAAAGGGAAGCCCCGCTTCACAGGTCGAATGTAATGCTGGTCTGTCCCAAGTGCGACAAGCCGACACGGACCGGACATAATATTCTTGAGAACGGCAGGAAGATCAGGACCTGTAAGAAGTGCAGGGAGGTCATCGAATAATTCAATGGTGAGACTGAAAGAGAAATACATCAAGGAAGTGGCGCCGCGGCTGATGAAAGAGTTTTCATACAAAAGCGTTATGCAGGTGCCGAGACTCAAAAGCATAGTGCTTAATATCGGTATGGGAGAAGCCATACAGGACATCAAACCGCTGGAAGCGGCCGTCAAGGAGCTGGCCGTCATAGCGGGACAGGCCCCGGTTATAACAAGGGCGAAGAAATCCATTGCGGGCTTTAAACTCCGTGAAGGTATGCCCATAGGGTGCAGGGTCACGCTAAGGGGCGTCCGGATGTTTGATTTTCTTGATAAATTTATAAGCCTTGCCCTGCCACGCATAAGGGACTTTAAAGGTATTTCCTCAAAATCGTTTGACGGCAGGGGGAATTACGCGTTCGGGGTAAAAGAACAGATAATATTCCCCGAGATAAGCTACGACAAGGTCACAAGCATACACGGCATGGATATTATTATTACGACGTCGGCAAAGACCAATGAAGAGGGAAAGGCGCTTCTTCTATACATGGGAATGCCTTTTAGAAATTAAAGAACAAAATTCAAAAAGCAAAATTAAGGAATATTAATGGCAAAGAAGAGTCTAATAATCAAGTCAAACAGGCCGCCGAAGTTTAAGGTGCGAGAGTACTTCAGGTGCAGATTGTGCGGCAGGCCGAGGGCTTACTTAAGAAAATTTGCAATGTGCAGGATATGCTTCAGGACTTTGGCCCTTAAAGGCATGATCCCCGGCATTACAAAATCAAGCTGGTAGAGGAGAGTCGTAAACATGATAACAGACCCGATCGCGGATTTGCTTACAAGAATAAGGAACGCCAACATGGCCAAACTCGAAAAAGTGGACATGCCGGCATCAAAAATCAAGATAGAGATAATAAAGATTCTGAAGGAAAAAGGTTTTATAAAAAGCTTCAAGGTATTGAGGGACAGGAAGCAGGGCGTCATCAGGATTACTTTGAAGTATCTGGACAACAACGATAAGGCGTTGACAGGACTGAAGAGGGTCAGCACACCCGGCAGAAGGGTATACGTGGACAAGACGAATATACCCGTGGTTATGGGAGGATACGGCATAGCCATCCTGTCGACCTCGAAGGGGCTGTTTCCCGATGAAGTGTGCCGGCAGCAGGGAATCGGCGGCGAAGTATTGTGCAGTATATGGTAAGAAATAATGTAGGGGCTACCCGCCGGGTCGCCCTTACGTAACAGGAGACAAAATGTCGAGAGTAGGGAGAAGTCCAATACAGGTTCCGGGCGGAGTTAACGTCACAATACAGGGCGATCTCGTGTCCGTCAAGGGACCCAAGGGTGAACTCAAGTGTAATGTTCCCCCTGGGATTACCGTATCCATGAAGGAAAAAAACCTTCTTGTTGAAAGACCTGACGATACAAAACAGTCCCGGTCGCTGCACGGGACGATAAGGAATATTATTGCGAATATGGTTACCGGGGCCGGGGCCGGATTTCAGAAGGTGCTCGACATATCGGGAGTCGGTTACAGGGCGCAGGTCCAGCCGAAGAAGATCGTTTTTACCTTGGGATATTCTCACGCGGTTGAATTTCAACTGCCCGACGGGATAACCGCGGAAGTCGATAAAAAACAGACGCAGATAACTCTTCAGGGCGTTGATTTCCAGTTGCTGGGACAGGTAGCCGCCAACATACGCGGCCTCAGGGCGCCTGATATATACAAGGGAAAGGGCGTCAGGTATGCCAACGAATTTATCAAGCTGAAAGTCGGAAAGGCCGGCAAGAAATAACGAAATAATAATGTACGGGCGACCCGTCGGGTCGCCCCTACTTCAATACAGAGGTAATTAAAGTTGAGCGCATTCACGAAAGAAGAAAAAAGGCAACTCAGACATTCAAGAGTGAGGAAGAAGGTCGTAGGCACGCCGGAAAAGCCGAGGTTGAATGTATTCAAGAGTCTTAACCATATATACGCGCAGATAATTGACGATTACGCGGGCAAGACCCTTGTTTCCGCTTCGAGCAACGACAAGGAGATGAAAGGGAAGATAAAGACAGGCGGCAATAAGGACGCCGCGAAAATGGTCGGCGTATTAATTGCCGGCAGGGCGACGGGGAAAGGGATCCGCAAGGTTGTGTTCGACAGGAGCGGATATCTTTACCACGGAAGGGTCAAGGCATTGGCGGAGGCGGCGAGGGAAGGCGGCCTGGAATTTTGATTTTAAATTTCAAATTTCAAATTTCAAATTTCAAATTTATTTTGCGGAGGAATTGTGGGTAGGATTGACGCTGAAAGCCTTGGGCCGTTAAAAGACAAGGTCATACATATAAACAGAGTGGCAAAGGTCGTGAAAGGCGGAAGGCGTTTTTCTTTCAGCGCCCTTGTTGTCGTCGGCGATGAGAACGGTCACGTCGGTTACGGCAAAGGCAAGGCGGCAGAGGTCCCGGAGGCCATAAGAAAGGCCGTTGAACATGCCAAGAGAGCGCTGGTCAAGGTGTCGATCATCGACGGAACAGTGCCTCACCAGATTAACGGAGAGTACGGCGCCGGGAAGGTAGTCATTTTGCCGGGCAAACCCGGAACAGGCCTTATCGCGGGCGGTCCGGTCAGGGCCGTCATGGAGGTTGCCGGAATAAGAAATATCGTCGCAAAATCATTGGGCAGCCGCAATCCCTTCAATACCGTTCGCGCGGCAATGAACGGACTTTTGAAAATGAAGGATTCCGAGAGCGTTCAGAAAAGGACCGGCAAGGCGGAAGAAGAACAGGGGGCCGCAAGTGAAAATGCTTAAGGTAACGTTAAAGAGAAGCCTGATCGGCTCGCCTGAAAAACTGAGAAGAGTTGTTCACGCCCTCGGCCTGAGAAAAATCAACCAGAGCGTTAAACATAAGGATACATCTTCTGTCAGGGGGATGATCCACAAGACGTCTCATCTGATTGAAGTCAGCGAAGTATCGGAGGATTAGATGAAATTATCAGATCTTGCGCCGGCTCCAGGGAGCAGGAAAAATAAAAAGAGAGTCGGCAGGGGCTGCGGCTCAGGCCACGGAAAGACATCCTGTAAAGGACATAAGGGACAGAAGGCGAGGACCGGCGGCGGAACCAGGCCCTGGTTTGAAGGCGGCCAGATGCCTCTGCAGAGACGGCTCCCCAAGAGGGGGTTCACAAACATTTTCCAGAAACAATATGCGATTGTAAATATAGAAGACCTTGCCAGGCTGGAGGAAGCGTCAATCACGCCGGAAGTCCTTCACCGTGAAGGGTTGATAAGGAATTTAAAGGACGGCGTCAAGATTTTAGGCGTCGGAGACGTGACAAAACCTCTCACGGTCAAGGCCCACGCCTTCAGCGAATCCGCGAAAGAGAAAATAATTGGGGCGCAAGGAAGCATAGAAATAATTTGAAATCTGAAATTTCAAATTTGAAATTCAAAATATTATGAGCGTTGTCAGCGGCTTTCAAAATGTTTTCAGGGTAGTCGAACTCAAGAGCAGGATACTTTTTACTCTTGCACTACTTGCCGTTTACAGAATCGGCGCCCATATCCCCACACCTGGGATCAACGGTGAAGAGTTGAGCAAGTTCCTCCTGGCCAAGGGGGGCGCGCTGATGGGGTTCTTCGACATGTTCTCCGGAGGCGCACTGTCCCGCGCGACCATCTTTGCGCTCGGTATCATGCCGTATATAAGCGCCTCAATCATTCTTCAGCTTCTTACCATTGTAATTCCCGCGCTGGCAAAGCTTGCGAAGGAAGGTGAAAGCGGCAGAAAAGTAATTATCCGTTATACACGGTATGGAACAGTAGTGATAAGTATTATACAGTCCCTCGGCATAGCGGTCGGAATCGAAAGTATGAACCAGGGGGCGTTTGTTCAGAACCCCGGTTGGGCGTTCAGGCTCATGACCATGATTACCATGACCTCCGGGACCGCCTTTATCATGTGGCTCGGCGAGCAGATAACGGAGCGCGGGATCGGCAACGGGATATCTCTCATTATCTTCGCTGGAATCGTTGCGGGGTTTCCTAACGCTACTATCAGCACTATAGCCCTGATCAGGGCAGGCGAACTCCATATCCTCCTGATGCTGCTTGTAATAGTGATGATGCTTGCGGTTATCGGAATTATTGTGTTTATGGAGAGAGGTCAGCGAAAGATCCCCGTGCAGTATGCCAAACGTGTTGTCGGCAGAAAGGTATACGGAGGGCAAAGCACTCATCTGCCGCTGAGGGTGAACAGTTCGGGTGTCATACCTCCTATCTTTGCATCCTCGATTCTGAGCTTTCCCGCTACTATTGCGGGCTTCATTGCAATTCCGTGGGTGCAGACACTGTCAAACCAGCTCGCCCCTGGAAAAGCGGTCTATACTGTGCTTTATGTGAGTATGATCTTCTTTTTCTGTTATTTTTATACATCAATTATTTATAACCCGATGGACATCGCCGAAAACCTGAAAAAGCACGGGGGATTTGTCCCCGGCGTAAGACCCGGGCAGAAGACGTCGGACTACATATATCACGTTCTTACAAGGATAACCTTCGGCGGCGCTGCTTATCTGGCGGGAGTGTGCATATTGCCCGACATATTTCAGAAGTATTTTAATGTGCCGTTCTACTTCGGGGGGACTTCCATTCTTATAGTCGTGGGCGTGGGACTAGATACCATGTCGCAGATTGAGTCCCATCTGGTCACCCGCTCATACGAAGGATTTCTGAAAAAGGGAAGGCTCCGGGGCAGGAAAGGCTGAAAACGTTGTTAGTTAATGTAGGGGCGGGTTCACCCCGCCCCTACTGACGATTTGATCATTGATAATTCTAAAGTCACAGGACGAAATAAAGCGGCTGGCGGACGCATGCCGGATTGTAGCAGAAGTCCTGGAAGGAATTAAACAGGGTGTTGCCCCCGGGGTCAAGACCATTGAGCTTGACAAGTATGCGGAATCTTTTATCATTTCCAGGGGAGCAAGGCCCGCGTTTAAAGGATACAGAGGATATCCCGCGAGTGTCTGCACCTCGGTCAACGAACAGGTCGTGCACGGCATTCCTTCTTTGGTCAGGCTTAAAGACGGAGATATCGTAAGCCTTGACATCGGAGTATATTACAAGGGATTCTACGGTGACGCCGCGCTGACTTTGCCCGTCGGAAAGGGTGTATCCGCGCAGGCGGAGAGGCTGATAAGGGCCACTGAAGAGGCGTTGAACAGAGGGATAGAAAAGGCGCTTCCCGGCAACAGGCTTTCCGATGTATCGTCAGCCATTCAGCAGTGCGCTGAAGAAGAAGGTTTTTCGGTGGTCAGGAATTTTGTGGGCCACGGTATAGGAAGAGAGCTTCACGAGGAGCCGCAAATTCCCAATTTCGGCAGGCCGGGACAGGGACCGGAGCTCAGGGACGGCATGACGCTGGCCATTGAGCCCATGGTCAACGCCGGCGGATGGGAAGTGGCGGTCCTGGACGACGGGTGGACGGCGGTCACGAAAGACGGCAGTTTGTCGGCCCATTTTGAGCATACGATAGCTATCACAGGAGACGGAAACGTCATCTTGACTAAACAATAAAGAATACTTATAATTATAAGTTCCGGAATGCCAAAAGAAGATGCCATAGAGGTACAAGGTACAATTAAAGAGAACTTGCCGAATGCGATGTTCAGGGTAGAGCTTGAAAATGGACAGCAGATTCTGGCATATGTCTCCGGCAAGATGAGGATGCATTTTATAAAAATACTGCCGGGAGACAAGGTGACGGTCGAGCTTTCGCCCTATGACCTCACAAAAGGAAGGATAACGTACAGATTCAAGTAGAAAGTCGGCGGGAAATTTCCTTGTCCTTCCATGTTGAAGAGGGGCATTCGCGAAATTGATGATATAATCATATTTATAACGGAGAATAAATGAAAGTTCGTTCGTCGGTAAAACCTATTTGTTCTAAATGCAAGATACTGAAAAGACAGGGCGTCGTAAGGGTCATCTGCGCCAACCCGAAGCACAAGCAGAGACAGGGATAAAGAGAGTTTGGAGTCGAGAGTTCAGAGTTAAGAAGCAACTTCTGATTAAGATATAGGAGAAAAGAAAGTGAGAATAGCGGGAGTTGATTTACCAAACAAGGAGAGGGTCGAAATAGCTCTCACAAGAATCTTCGGTATCGGGAGAAGTTATTCCCGGAAGATACTGCAGGAAACAGGCATTGATTTCAACAAGAAGGCGAAGGACCTTACTGATGAAGAGGGTGTGAAGCTGAGGGCCGCAATAGACAAGGATTACAAGGTTGAAGGCGATTTACGACGTGAAATTTCGATGAATATAAAAAGACTTCAGGACATCGGCAGCTACAGGGGTCTCAGGCATAAGTCGAAACTGCCCGCAAGAGGACAGAGGACAAAGACCAATGCCCGCACAAGAAAAGGCCCCCGCAAGGCAGTCGGCATGAAGAAGAAGGGAGTGTAGGAATATAATGGCCCAGAAGAAGAAAGCCGGAAAAAAAGAAAAGAAGACGGTACACGCCGGAGAGGCATATATACAGGCGACTTTCAACAATACGTTAATTACGATAACCGACCAGAACGGTAATGTAGTGACCTGGTCCTCGGCCGGCGGACAGGGCTTCAAGGGATCACGCAAAGGCACGCCCTACGCTGCCCAGGTGGCGGCGGATGTTGCAGCGAGGAAGGCCATCGGCATGGGAATGCGTCAGATAAATGTTTTCGTGAAAGGTCCAGGCGCGGGAAGGGAATCCGCGATCAGGGCGCTGCAGGCGGCAGGACTCGATGTAAATCTTATTAAGGATGTGACCCCGGTCCCTCACAACGGCACAAAACCCCCGAAAAGGAGAAGAGTATAGTGGCAAGGTATAGAGACGCACTGTGCAGGTTGTGCAGAAGAGAAGGTGAAAAACTGTTTCTGAAAGGCGACAGGTGTTATACGGACAAGTGCGGCGTTGAGAGAAGAAAATACGCGCCGGGCCAGCACGGGCAAAAGAGGAAAAAGCTTTCGGACTATGCGATGCAGCTCAGGGAGAAGCAGAAGGCAAAGGAGATTTACGGGGTCCTGGAAAACCAGTTTAAAAGGACCTTCTCCCATGCGGAGAGCATGAAAGGCGTTGCCGGAAGCAATCTGCTGCAGCTCTTGGAACTCAGACTCGACAGCGTAGTGTACCGCCTTGGCTTTGCGTCGAACCGCAGGCAGGCGAGACAGTTTGTGCTGCATGGACACGTTACAGTCAACGAGCGGCGCGTGACTATACCGTCGTATCGGCTGCGCACAGGTGATATAATAGGCCTAAAGGAAGCGAGCAGGAAGCTGAATATCATAGAGGAAAATATCGCAAAGATGGAACACCGCGGCCTGCCTTCCTGGCTGGAAATGGACATAAATAGCCTGAAAGGCAAATTGCTGCAGGCCCCGGAGAGAGATGAAATCGACCTGCCGGTACAGGAACAGTTGATCGTCGAGCTCTATTCAAAGTAGAACTGTCGCACGGATAAGAAAAAAATGGTTTCACTGATCAGAAGACGGACTCACAGGTAAAAAGAGAGATAATCTGTGTCATCGTCTTTTTTGTCGGTGTAATCAATAATGCATATTATAGGAGGCTTAATGGATCTGAAAAATAAGGGCTTTCAATTGCCGGAGAATATTTCTTTTGATACTGAGAGCCTTACAAATACATATGGCAAGCTTTATGCCGAGGCTTTTGAAAGAGGTTACGGGACCACGATCGGCAATGCCCTGAGAAGGGTCCTGCTCTCATCTATTGAGGGCGCCGCGGTTACTTACATAAGGATACCCGGCGTGCTTCACGAATTCTCCACTTTAAGCGGCGTGAAAGAAGACGTCGTCGACATCGTGCTCAATATCAAGCAGTTGAGATTGAAGCTTCATGGCGAGGAGCCGAGGATGGTGGCGGTCTCTTTTAAGGGGCCGGGCGCGGTAACGGCAAAGGATATCGACACGGGCGGACATGTCGAGATACTCAACCCGGAGCAGCACATTGCGACGGTGGAGAAGAACTTCAATTTTACAATGGAATTGAATGTTGAAAAGGGAAAGGGATACGTCACCGCCGACATGAACAAGAAAGCCGACCAGCCGGTCGACACCATAACGATAGATTCCATATTTACCCCGGTCCGGAAGGTAAACTTCTGGATAGAAGGCGCGAGGGTAGGCCGCTCGACGGATTATGATAAACTCGTCATGGAAATATGGACCGACGGCAGCATTACTCCCCAGAAGGCGGTGACGCAGGCAGCCGGCGTGCTCGCGGAGCATCTCTCGCTCTTTTCTCTCGAAGGAGAGAATGAGCCTGAGTCTGAGCCTGAACCTGAACCGGTCATGGCCGGTCCGGACGACACAGACCCTGCGGATGACCCGCCTGATGAGGCCCCCGTGGAATATTATGAAAATGACCCCGCGGTGATTAATGATAACCTTCTGAAGAGCGTGGAAGAGCTTGAGTTGTCGGTCCGTTCGTATAATTGCCTGAGGAACGCCAATATTCGTACGATCGCGGAGCTTGTCCAGAAAACGGAATATGAAATGTTGAGGACAAAAAATTTCGGCCGCAAGTCATTAAATGAGATAAAGGAGATCATTCTCGGCATGGGGCTGCATTTCAATATGCGGATAGACCCTGAAGAACTCGAGAGATTATCCAAAGCCAGGAGAGCGGGAGCGGGAAATGCGACATAAAATATCGGGAAGAGGATTCGGAAGAAATACAAACCAGAGAAAGGCCCTTCTGAGAGGGCTTGTCACATCATTGTTCGAACACCTCAAGATTGAAACGACGGTGGAAAAGGCACGTGAGGCAAGGAGACTTGCCGAGCGCGTCATTACCTTCGCAAGAAGGGGCGACGTTCATTCAAGGAGGCTGGCCATCTCCAGGATACCGAACAGCAAAATCATCGCGAAACTGTTCACCGAGATAGCGCCGAAGATCACAAGAAGCAGCGGGTATCTCCGCGTAGTGAAGACGCGTTTCCGCGCGGGAGACAACGCATCCATGGCTATCCTGGAATTCGCGGATTACGGTTTACTGAAGGGCGAGACAACGGAAGTAAAGAAAGAGGGAAAGAAGAAGGCGAAAGAGGAGAAGAAGGAAGGAAAGTAAGCTCTCGAATTGATCGGAAATCATGAAGGCGTCCCGGGTCCCCAGGGCGCCTTTTTTATTCATTTTCGCCCGGCCCAGGAAACGTTGTCAATCGGGAAGTTAAACTGTATAATTTCGCTATGAAAGTCCGTGAGTTGATCTTAAGGGTCCAGGATTTCTATCTGTTGTCCGTAAATGCCCCGCTGAACGTCTTGCGCAGGCCTCTCTATATGAGAGACACGGTAGAGCAGATGGATTATATGGGGACCGGCTCTCTCTTTATCGTGGTCCTCGTCTCCCTCTTTATCGGCATGGCGCTGTCCCTGCAGATATCCGCGGAGCTCACCGCCCTGGGACTGAAAATGTATACCGGGAGGATAGTCGGGCTGGCGATAATCAGGGAAATAGGCCCTGTGGCGATAGCCCTCAGCTTTGCGGGGAGGGTCGGCTCCGGCATCACTTCGGAAATCGGCTCCATGGTGTTGGGACATCAGGTGGACATCCTGAGAGTGCACGGCGTCAATCCGCTTAAAAAGCTCGTAACCCCCCGTGTTGTCGGCGCAGTGCTGATGCTCCCCGTACTGACGGTAATCGGCGACGCGGTCTCGCTGCTTGGAGGATATTATATATCCGTATTTGTCAGCCACCAGAGCGGATCGTTTTACTGGAGCCAGATAAGGGACATCATGAATTTCAAAAACATATTCTCCGGAGTCATAAAACCGTTCCTCTTCGGCTACCTCATTGCCTGCATCAGTTGCTATATGGGGCTTTCCGCCAGAGGCGGGGCGCGGGGACTGAGGAAGGCGACCACGTCGGCTGTCGTGATCTCGACGATCATGATCATAATAACCGACTTCGTGCTTACGAGGGTCCTCCTGTTCGCCCTGGGGGAGAGGGTATGATAGAGTTCAGGGACGTCACGCTTGCATACGGAGAACGTGTTGTGCTGGACCGGCTGAGTTTTAAGGCGCAATTCCACGAAAAGGTCGCGATCTTGGGCGGCAGCGGGGAAGGTAAGACCACTATCCTGCGGCTTGTCCTTGGGCTGGTGCACCCGGATGATGGGAAAATTATTATAAATGGCCAGGACATTACGGACCTTTCTGAGACCCAAGTGAGGGACGTCCGCATGAATTTCAGCATTGTATTTCAGGAGGGCGCCCTTTTTGATTCCATGAATGTAAGGGAAAACGTCGCCTTCAGTCTGAGGGAATACACGAAATATTCGGAGGATGAGATAGAAGAGCGCGTAAGAAGCCTTTTGAAGAGATTGGCAATAGAGGACGCCATTGAACTGATGACAGCGGAATTGAGCGGGGGGATGCAGAGGAGGGTCGCCATCGCGAGGTCTCTGGCAGCGGGCGAACCACGGATGATGCTCTACGACGAGCCTACGACGGGGCTTGATCCCCTTACATCTGAAAATATATGCAAACTCATCGGGGACCTCTCAACTGGAGAACCGCCCGGCAGGCCGGGATTTATTATCGTAACTCACAAGGTAACTGACGCGGCCAGGGTCGCGGAACGTTTTATGTATATCAGGAGCGGCCGCATCGTATTCGACGGGGCAATTGACGCGCTGAAAAATACGGCCGATGCCGAATTGAGGAGCTTTATCAGTGAACTGCACGTGGCATAATAACAGCTTGAACCGTTCCAGCCGCTTGAACTGTTTGAACCGTTCAAACTGCTCAAGCCGCTCAAACTGCTCAAACTGCTCAAGCGGTTTCATATTACGGAGGTGAATAAATGTACGATTACGTAAAGCAGCAGAGGTGGGCGAAACTGAGGGTCGGCATCGTCGTGACCGTCGCAATCGGTATTGTGTTCCTTGCGGTAATATTCGCCGGCAATATTGAAAAAGTATTTGCCCCGAAGGCGAAGATATATGCCACCTTTACCGATATCAAGGGGCTGCGGGAGGGTGCGCCGGTCTGGTTTTCCGGGGTGGAGATCGGTTCCATAAAAGCCATCAACTTCACGGCCGGCAGGGAAATACGGACGGAGATCTCGATATCGGCCGAGGCGCTTAAATTCCTCAAACAGGATTCACGGGCCACTATCCTGACACTGGGGCTCTTGGGCGATAAGTATGTCGAACTGACCCCCGGTTCAGGAGACGCCGCCGCATTGCAGTCCGGCGGCACTGTCTCCGGGCAAACCACCATAGAGATCTCGGACATGGTAAGGACCGGGCAGGAGTCCATCGCCAAGATATCCGATTTTGTGAACATCCTCGAGGCGATTTTGAAGAAAATAGAGAGGGGCGAGGGCACGCTGTCAAGATTGCTGAATGACCCCTCTGTTTACGATAATCTCAAAGACACGACGGGCGAGCTTACGATACTGCTCAGAAAGATGGAAGGCGGCACGGGCACGATAGGGAAGCTGGTGAATGACGAGACCCTGTACCAGGATATTTCATCTTCCGTAAAAGACATCAATCTCTTTGCAAGGTCCCTCAGGGAATCGAAGGGGACCCTCAACAAGCTGATCAGCGACCCTTCGCTTTATGACAGGTTTCAGCATGCCTCTGAAAACCTCGACGCCTTTACGCAGAGACTTGCCTCTTCAAAAGGGACCATCAACATGCTGATGGAAGACGACAGCCTGTATAAGAATGTAAATTCGGCTTCTGAAAAACTCGCGAGTCTGCTCGCAAAGATAGACAGGGGGGAAGGGCTTGCTGGAAAACTCGTGAAAGACGATGATCTTTCCAGAGAACTCAAGACGACCCTGACGGAGTTGAACGCGCTGATAAAAGATATAAAAGAAAATCCCGGGAGATATTTCAAGTTCAGCGTCTTTTAAGAAAAGAAGAAGCAGTCCCGGGCCGACCGGGACTGCTTTCCGGGTTTACAGCTTTACGATATTTACTGCCTTTGGGCCTTTGTCGCCCTGAACGACGTCAAAGCTTACTTTATCGCCTTCAGCAAGGTTTCTGAAGCCGTCGCCCTTGATTTCCGAAGAGTGTGCGAAAACGTCAGGGCCGCCATCGTCCTGGGTTATGAAACCGAAGCCCTTGGACTCATTGAACCACTTTACAGTTCCCTTTGCCATTCTTACCTCCTTACCTGATATATTAATTCCGGTTGAATCCAGATTTAAATAAAAAAGGCCACAAAGAAAAAAAATCTCTGTAGCCTTGCCGGTGTCAAAAGTTCATAAGAATGCATAAATAATGGCATCTTTAACATCAAAAAGTCAAATGCCGGTTAACGGGATGGAAGGGGGCGGCTCAGTTCGTTTATCGTTTCAGCGACAAACATGTTCCCGCTGTCGTCATAGCCGCCGTCGTCGGTTTCCTTGTCGATCAACTCCTGCATATTCATGCAAGGCCTCCTTTTATGTCATAAAGCTTAATTAACCACCGCGATAATTTTAAAGATTCATTTCAAAATTATCAACATAAAAATGAAATTACCTGTGACCCCTCAGTTATGGCGACAAAACGAATGTTAAGCGCGCTATGGTTGGACGGGGCCTGTCCTGAGATTATCGAAGGGCCCACCATGACATGCTTGTCACCCTGAGGCCCAGAGCTTGCCGGGACCCACATAACTTCAACTGCGCTGCGGGGCTTAACCATTCCTGCCCCTTGCATTTCGTATGGCTTCCATGTCCTGTTTGCTTCTGTCGGTTATCATTTCTTCCACTTCCTCTTTGCTCACGTCCATCAATATGCGATAGGCGTTATATTTTGTCTTGCAGAAATAAACGTCAAACGGGTCCCGTTTTCCCTCCGTCCTGTAAATCCTGAGGCCCGGCACTTCTTCTTTCTGGATATATTCGAATTCCGCGTTGACGAGCAGGGGCTCTATGTCGTGTTTGTTCTGCCACGGGACGCACGCGCCTTCCATGGTGAGGTCGGTATCCATGATGGACCTTACCTTCTCGGTGACCCCTCCTACAGGCAGAATGATCTCGCCGGTCAATGAGCCGGTAATGCCGTACTTCTGGCTTACGGGCCGCCGGATGTAGTCCGATATCAGGCCGATGTTCATGGCGACCGAGGCGCTGTCTCCTTCAACGCCGTCGTGCGCCTGAATGTATTCGATGTGCATTTCATATCCCACATAGGGCGCCCCGACCCTCTGGAGCAGTTTTTTTATCGAGGCCCTGACGTTTTCGGCCGCCGCCTTCGCTATGTCGCCCAGTTTCCCCGGCGCGGTGACGACGTCGGAGCCGCCGGCGTTGATCTGACAATGTATCGGAAGGGGCTGGCCGAACATCTGTCCGCTCGAACGCGAGCGTATCACGGCAAGACCTACTACGTACCCGATGGAATCCGTCATAGAGGTGATATATTTTTTCAGGTCTTTTTTGTGCTCGAATATTTCCCTTGAAACAGCGCCCTCGATGCTCGTATGCTCCCTCAGGGCCTTTCTGATGTGTCCCGGGTCCACAAATTCGGAATTCTCGGTTATGGCCTCGAGCTCGGCGGTCTTGATGATCCCGTTAATGGGTCTCAAAATGCAGCTCAATTTTCCGTCCGACGCCCTGCACCTCAGCTCTTTTATTATCTCGGCGACGGCATTCCTGGAAAACTCCCTGACTTTGAGTCTGTAGTCAAAGGGCAGTCTCCTGCCGATGATCTGCTCGCTCCTTCTCCTGACGCCGGCGAGGCCTTCTTTTTCTATTACCGTTCCCCAGGTCTCGTCAAATTCTCTTTCGAGGTTTATTATCTCCTGTTTGATATACTGCGCCACCTGGGCGATATTTTCCTTCGTCTCGGGCACGGAGTTCTCCATATTGATAATTTCCCCTTTGTCTTCTATCCTGCTCAGGAACGCGCCGTCGCCTTCTTCCTGAAGATAGTGCAGGGTGTCATGATTGCAGCAGGCGATGATTATGTTGTCGGCCTTCAGATAATTTTCAGACCTGTCCGCGGCCCCGCTCCCGGTGTTCTTCCCGCCTTCCAGCATATATTTTTTGTTCTGCATGATCTCAAGGAGGCTCGACATGTAGCCCTCTTTTATCAATGTCTTCAGCTCGTCGATATAAATGATAGGGGCTTTCGCGTGGGCGCCAAGATAGGCCCTTTTGTGGATAGGCGTGTGAAGGTTGCCGGACTGATAGGGGTCATGCCTGAACCCCCCCTTCATATTGTGGGAATTGGGTTCGGACACCCGTATCATGAGGTTCGTGTCTCTTCTGGGATCGTGAAGGACCTCGGGAATCATGTCCACGAGGTGTTTTACATTTGCCGACTTCGTGTTCTGGAGCTCCTGCTGTATCTTCTCCTGCACCTTGTGATTGTTCTCCTGCATGAACATGAATATCGCGCCGATTCCCGACAGGCCGGTGACGATGAAGGCCGGCGGGAAAAAAATCCCGGCCGCGAGGCTCGCGCCTGTGACCCATAAAAGCGCGGTCTTCACCTTCGTTACGGAATTAATCTGCTTGTCGAGGGAAAACTCCTCTATGCTTTCCCTTGCGTTCTCGATCCCCTGGTTTGCCATGCTTATGTACTCTTCAATCCGGTCGGGCTCCGCATACGCGATGCGCACGTGGTTCTGGTCCTTGCCGGGATATGCCACTATGGCTTCCCTGTGACGGATATAGTCCCCCAGCGATTTGTCGATGACGTGATTAAACATGTCGGCCAGAAGCGACTTCCCGGTGCCGGGCTTACCGGCCAGCAGCAGATGTCCACGGTTCTGGGCGACCTTTCTGATCGCCTTCCTGGCCTTTTCCTGGAAGATGACCTTTTCAATGGGGTCTGAGGGGACGGTGATCTGCGAGGTGTTTTCGAAATGACCCAGGTTTTTCTCCAGGGTTTGCGGGTAGGTCATGAGCTCCCTGATCCATTTATAATCTTCATCCCGGTAGACGTTATACATATTGAAAACCTCTCATGGAATCCAGCAGGTACAGCCTGCCTATATCGGACGAAGGCGCCTGTTTATTTATCTCCGAATACAGGTGCGGCATCCGGCTCCGTATCGGCTCGAGCGCTTTTATATCATGCAGGACGGAAATATTGATGCACAATTTCTGTCTGCCCGTCTCGCATCGCGGGACATAATTGAAGGAGACTATACTCTGGTGGTCGTTAAGCATGTTGGCGACCGAGGCCTTTTCAACCTCGTTCATTTCATAGATGTCGAATACCTTGCGGTACGTCATGGGGAGGTGTTTTTCAGTATAGTTTTGATCGAGTTTTTTTGAGAAAAAGAGTTTCAGCGGCCTTGCTTCCCCCTTTATGCATTGGGTGAGGGCCTCCAGCAGTTTCGGGTCGGTCTTTACGGCGTGCTCCAGCATATGGATGAAACTTATCAGCTCATGATCGGTCACCAGGTATTCAAGCTTGTAATCGGCGTTGAGCACGCAGTATCCGGGCTGGTTGTTGCGGATAAATTTTATCAACCGGTAATTTGCGCGCGGGTTGTACAAGGGGAATTTGAAGCCTCTCATCTCAAACAGGCCCTTTGAAAGATAGGCCCTGCTGAAGGTGACGTTGACCCTCTTTGTGATCGAATTCGTTACATAAGCCAACTTCTCGCCGATGTTTCCCTGGAGGTTCAGATGATACCGGTTCCCGCCGATGTCTTCGCAGACGGCCTTGACGTCTTCGATCTCTTCCCTGTTGAGGGCGGCTATCTTTTTACGCGCAGGATCGTACGGTCCCAGTAATTCGTTTATTTTTACGAAATGCCTGTTCAGGGCCTCATCACGGAACGGCGGCGAGCCCATCCCGGAGGAGGATATTATCTCTTCGACCCCGCTGGAGTTGTCGGGCGCACTGTTTTTGCCGGAGAAGAACTTCATTTTCAGGCGGTTGGTCATGCCCGTCCGGGGCGCGCGGTATTTGACGCGGCAGCCGATCACCTTCTCCTCTACCGAGATGGAATTCGGGCTGAGCAGATACCTCGCAAGTTCGGAGATGCCGTACTCCGTGACCGGCATTGAGACAGGTTGTTCGCAGATGCCGCTGAGATCGAGATTTACAAACCTGCCCTCGGAAATCATCCAGATATTGTGTGTTATTCTATTATCCATAAGGCGCAGCTTTTTGCCGTGTGCAGCATCCTGGCCGAGGTGCTGCCGAACAAAAATTCCTCCTTCCGTGATATAACGCGGCGTCCCACGACTACCGTGCAGCAGCCGAGCTTCTTCTGCTGCTCCAGTATGCATTCCGCAATGGAGCGGCAGTATTCGGAGATTATCCTGACAGCGACCTTTTCCTCTTCGAAGCCCGACTGGACCAGAATCTTGCGATAATTGTCCAACATCTCCCCGGCCCTTGCGCGCTGTTCATCCAGCCATGCCTGCCGGTCCGTTTCCGTCTCGAAATAATCTTCAGACTGTTCAGGGATGATTCTCAGAATAGTGGCGCGGAAGCCGGTCTGCCCCCCCAGGAAGTCGGCCACGTAAAGAAGCGCGCGCTGGGCGCTTTTGGACTCGTCCACCGCAAGGAGGATATGCCTGTCCTTTGCCCCATTGCCGCTGCCGTTGTTTTTCATTGCACTCCCTCAGTTAATGAATCCGGAGTGACCAGGACCTGCCTCGCTTCCCTGAGGTCGGACAGAAGCTGGACCGTGTTGTCGTAAAAGATATTCGCCCCGATGGAAAAATGGAGCAGAATGTTGTTTAACTGGTCCGGTATGTACGGATATATTTTTTTCAGGTTCACGACCCTGTTCCGGAAGACGATGTTCAGGTCGTCGCATGTGAGCCGGCCGAACAGGGCCCCATTATGTTTTTTCAGGTGCTGCGTGGTGACGTCCCCGCGGCCGGTAATGTAGAGGAGAATGTTGCCCAGGCCGAACAGGTCATAGCCGAACATGTTTTCCCTGTGCATGTAGTTGAAGTCGAAATCTATCCAGCGGTAAGGTCCGCCCTCTTTTTCCTTTATTATATGGTCCCTCCTGATGTCGCCGTGCTTTTCTCCGTGATCATGCAGGAATTTTATGGCATTGACGAGCTTGATATAGTCGTCAAGGACGAAAGGGAAGTAGTTGTAAAAATAATCCTCGTGCCCTTTGCCGTATCCCGGCACCTGATCGGACAGCGTCTTTCCATAAATATAATCGATCACCCTGATGATGTTCCCGGCGGAGTCCTTCATGCCGAAGCCATGCATGAAATGGGGATGGTCCTTTGTCAGGGCAAGTATCCTCGCCTCTTTCCTGGGGCTTCTGACGCACTCGAATACAAGCTCGCCGACCCTGGTGGTAAGACTTTCGCGAAAGACCATCTTGATGATCTTCAGGTCCCCGCTTATAAGGTCTATGGCTGTCTTGACCCAGAATTTCGGCTGATCGTCCATGCCGAACCTGCCTTCGCGTTTGCAATTGCCGACAAGGTATGGACGGTCTTCAAGGATGAATATGTCGGCGTATTCGACCCTGAAGAAATCCGTCGTGTCGGTAATAATATTGATCTTCCCGGGCACACGCCTGGCCCCCGCGTGCCTGGCTACCATGTCCTTTATTTCTTCGTCGGTAAATCTCTCTCTGTAAAGGGAGCGCTGATTTTTCATCGTGTCTGTCAACAGTTAAGCCGTCAAAATGATTTCAGCCGGGCATTATTTATCTTTTATAAAGTATATAAGCAGCAATGTAGTTAATATTATCGGCTCAACAGGATAAAACTTAATGTCGTTAAGGGGCGTTTGAATGAAAGTACGTAGCCTTTTTACCGTTTGGACCGATTGAACCGATTGAACTGCTTGAACGGTCCTTTTAAAAAGGTTCAAGTTTCAAATAAAAAGATACGAAAAGTAATTAATTCAGATATCAGATAAAGGAGTGAATTATGCTGGGAAAGACTGAAGTAAAAGAAAGCCATCCGTTAAGAAGACTTTTCAGAAGCGCCCTTGAATACGGTTTTAAATTAAATACGACCGACAAGGCGGAAATCGCTGATTACATAGAAGAGCAGATACTCTGTGAATTCGTCCATATGGACAGGCTGTATAAAATCAGGGACGCGGAGGGCCGTAAGCTTGAAGACATGGCCGACATACTTTCAGAGGGAGATATGCTTATGAACGCGCAGAGCTTCGACAGGGAATTTCAGGTCCATAAACATATCGGAGACTATACGCTCTTTATGTTAGGCATGTTCCCGTCAATTCTTTGCGGCAGGAAGGGCAAAGAACTGCTGCTTGGAAGCATTGTCGTCCCCGGCTCGAGCCTTTCCGACCTCTATGAATTACAGGGGAGGCGCTCTTACAGGATCGCCGCGGAATTTAAGCATCGGGAGCTGTTTATGGAGCTTTCCTCGAATTTCGTGAAATACAGGGCCATCATTGAATTTGCAGGAACATATCTCGAGTCCGCCGGACATTGAACTTCCTGGAAGCGTCCGATCAAAAACGGTTTGAACCGCTGGAATTTCAGTTAATATCTTTACAGGCGCAAAGGGCAGACATCTCATGCGGCGTTCAGCAATCAGCTTTCAGGGGTCAGCTCAAAAACAGACTGCCTCGGCTGACTGCTGTTCGCTGATTGCTGATCGCCGTTTTTTTATTCCTCGGCAGCCTCTCCTTTACGCCCGGTGTGTGTCTTTCTGTACGGGCGACCAGCCGTGTCGCCCCTACGTCTTTCCCTTGACCCTTGCCCCCTGACCCTTGCCCCTTTTTTTCAGAGTTTACTTAAAAACATGTTTTTTATAAAATAGACGGGTTATGCTCCCGTTCAAAGACAAAGTCGCCGTGATCACCGGCAGTTCAAGAGGCATAGGCAACGCCATAGCGCGCAAGTTTGCGGCTGCGGGCGCGGACATTGTTATTAATTACCGGAAGGCCGGCGGCTCATCGCAGGAGCAGGCGGAACTGTTGTGCAGGGAGATTGAGGGGTCCGGCCGCCGCGCCCTGATGGTGCAGGCCGATATCGCCGTCAAGGACGATGTCAAGAGATTATTTGCCGAAACAGGCGAGAAATTGGGACGCCTGGACATGCTCATTCTTAACGCGGCAAAGGCGCCTTTTAAACCGTTTGAAAAACTCTTCGAACGCGAGCTGCGTCAGCTTGTCGAGACAAATTACCTGGGCAACATATTCTGCATCCAGGAGGGTGTGCGCCTGCTGGAAAAAACTGAGGGGAGGATTGTTTTTATCTCAAGTCTCGGGAGCCGTTTTTACAACCCGGCTTATCCGTTAGGCAGCATGAAGGCAGCCATGGAATCGGTGGTCAGAGACTGCGCCGAGGGCCTGAGAGGCAGAAAAATTCTGGTCAACGCGGTATGCGGCGGCATTGTAAAGACGGACTCGTTCAAGGTGCTCAGGCAGTACTGGGAGCATATAGACATGCTGCCGGATGAGTTGTTTGTCGAGCCCGATGAAATAGCGGACGTGGCCGCCTTTTTGTGCTCTCCTGAAAGCAGGGGCATAACAGGACAGACCGTCATCGTCGACAAGGGACTGAGTAATTCCCTTTTCAGGGCGGCCATCGGCGCTTGATAGATTGAAGATTTTGAATCTTGAATTTTTGAATTTTCAATTTTAAATATCTTTTTTAGAATATTCAGGAGGTATTATGAGTCAGAAGCTTCTTACGGAGGCGGCCGTATTTGAAGAAATGAAAAAGGCCATAGCTGAAACACTGAGAGTCGATGAAGCCCAAATAAGGCCTGAAACGTCCCTGATAAAAGACCTGGGCGCTGAGTCCCTGGACTTCCTTGATATCAACTACAGGCTTGAGCAGGCCTTCGGGATGAAGCTGGCGCGTCATTTTGTGCTTGAGCACATCGAAGAAATGTTCGGCGAGGGCACGGCCATAGATGAAAACGGTCAACTGACGGACAAGGCCGTTGAGCTGCTGAAGATACGTTTCGGGGACAGCGCCTCTGAGCTGGCGCACGGAATGGACATGGACGAGGTGCCGGCCCTGGTCACTGTGCAGTCCATGGTGAGAGGAGTCATGGACGTGCTCGACAGCCTTCCCGAAAAATGTCCGAAGTGCGGCAATTCCGCGTGGAAAGCCGACGGCGGGGCGCGCATCTCCTGCGGCTCCTGCGGCGAGGCGGCCGCCTTCACCAACGGCGACGATTTAATAAAAGAGTGGCTCAATAAAGTCCAGTCCGAGAAGAAACTGTTCTGATATGTCTTTGCAATCTTCCAAACGAAGGGTGGTAATCACCGGCTACGGGATGATTACGCCGTCCGGGAAAAATACCGGGGACACATTCGAGAGCTGCGTCAGGGGCGCCTCCGGCATAGACTATGTAAAATCATTCGATACCACCGGGTTCCCCTGCAGGATCGGCGGAGAAGTGGATAATGCGTGGGTCGAAGAATTTGAGGGCAGGACGGACCAGTCCCTGAGAAAATTCTCCTCGCGGGGTCTCAGGCTTATGCGCATTGCCGCCGATGAGGCGACGCGACGGTCGAGGCTTGATGAGGTTGAAGACCGCAACGCCATCGGGGTCTCATTGGGTTCGCACGGTGATAATCCCTCTGTCGGCGACATGCTGTTTGTCAACAGGTTTTCCGACGGAGAGGGGCGCTGGGACATGAAAGGCCTCATTCAGGCAGGCGGATATCCATACTTGAATTTCTTCAAGAGGAAACCCGATACCGCGTCCTCCATATTATCGACCCTTTTTAATTGCAAAGGCCCCGGCCTTTCCATAGTTTCAGCATGCGCCGCAGGCTCCCAGGCCATTGGTGAGGCGATGCGCCTGATCCTGGACGGAAAATGCGACGTCATGATTGCGGGCGGATGCGAGGCAACCATTGATTTCGCCGGTATGACGGGGTTCATCCTGCTGAAGGCGCTTTGTGAAAAATATGCCTCCCCCCAGACCGCCTCCAGGCCTTTTGACCGCAAGAGGAACGGCTTTGTAATGTCCGAAGGCGCTGCTGCGGTAGTTCTGGAGGACCTCAATCATGCGCGCGCAAGAGGTGTGGAAATATTGGGGGAGCTCAAGGGGTACGGCTCGTCAGCGGACTCTTACCGGATAACGGACACCCATCCTCAGGGACTCGGGGCCGTCATAGCCATGAAGGCCGCAATGGAAGACGCTTCCGTCGGTATTGAAGAAGTGGATTACATCAACGCGCACGGAACGTCCACAACGCAGAATGATCTGACCGAGACGCGCGCGATAAAAGAGGTATTCGGCGCAAGGGCAAAAGACGTCCCTGTCAGCTCCAACAAATCCATGTTAGGTCATACCATCGCGGCGGCGGGCGCTATCGAGTGCATTCTCACTCTCGAGGGGATCAGGCGCTCGATCATTCTTCCCACCATCAACTACGAATTCCGCGACCCGAAGTGCGACCTCGATTATGTGCCAAACGAAGCGAGAACAAAAGAGCACCGAGTCGCCATATCAAACTCCTTCGGCTTTGGCGGGCAGAACGCGTGTTTGTGCCTCGGGGCATTTGAAAGGTGACTTCGCCATTCCCAGTAAGCCTTCACTGAAGGGTGGAAGTTACCCTCCCTTTTCTTTAATAGATAGGGCAACGTTAATTCCCCCTTTGTAAAAGGGGGATGAAGGGGGATTTTGTAATAAAAATATTCATCAAAAAATCTCCTCATCAAAAAATCTCCCCTTACCCCTCTTTTCCAAAGAGGGGACATAGCTTTACCCTTCAGTGAAGGGTTACCCATTCCGGTTTTTTTTTGCTTGACTATCGCCCCCTCCATGTAAATAATACAGCGGTACATAGTACGGGTGCGGGATATAAGGTGATACTGCTTTGCGGTATCAGGAAGGGGAATTCAACTTTGCCGGAAAATCCGTGGAATTCACTTGAGGTCGCCAAACTTGCGGTGGGTATTCTGACGCCGGTTTCGGTTGTGGCCCTGAGCTGGTTGATCAGTCGCAGGCTCAAGAAGTTTGAGCACATACAATGGTCGAATCAGAAGCTTATTGAAAAAAAGCTTTCTCTCTACGATGAAATCTCGCCTCTTTTGAACAAGTTGTTCTGTTTCTACACGTGGGTCGGTTACTGGAAAGAAATTTCTCCAAAAGACGTCATCGAGTCGAAGAGAAGTCTGGACAAGACCGTCAACATCTACAGACACCTACTTGGTGAAGAGTTCTTCAACGAGTATCAGTCCTTCATTTCTATGCTGTTTGTCACCTACACGGGGCCCGGTCACGATGCCGGGATTCGTTCGCTCATAAAGGGTCCGGATGGAGACAGAAGCATGAACTGCAACTATAATTGGGAAAAGGGATGGGAAGCCGTCTTCACCGACTCAAGCGAAGTCTTGCCGAAACAGAAGGTGCGGGCGCAATATTTCGTGATGATGGACGCCTTCAAGAATTCAATCGGCATTCAGTAACATGCATTAATACTGTAAGACATGAGGGGGGGCAATGAAATATTACAATTCGCAAGCGTATATGCATAATGAACTGCAAGTAAGACCGTCCACAATCGGAGGAAGAAATGAGTGACGGATGCTGCAAGAAGTTCGCGTACCAGGCCGTTCTGAATGAGGAGCTGGCCCGCATTGCCGCGCTGCGCAAAAACCGGGGTATTACAGAAAAAGTCTCCGCGGATAATCTCGCGGGCATTGCGATCTCCGGCGGCGGCATACGCTCCGCTGCCTTCAGCCTCGGTGTCTTGCAGGCCCTGGTCAAGAGAGATGTCCTCAAATGGATCGACTACCTGTCGACGGTCTCGGGCGGCGGCTACACCGGCTCGTCTCTCACCTGGTTTCTGCACGACAAATGGGAACACAACGGGGCCCCTGTCCGCTATGGGGTCGATAAGGATAACTTCCCGTTCGGCCAGAGCAGGGTCGGCGCGAGGACAGACGGCATCATAAACAGCGTGCTTGATTTTATCCGTCAGCACGGCAATTACATGGACCCCGGAAAGTGCCTCAACGCTTTCTCGCTGATCGCGGTAATACTACGCAGCATAATATTGGGCCTGATGGTATATTTCCCGCTCATTTTCGCGGTCATTTTCGCGCTTGTCAAGGGCAAGGCGTTTGAGAATGTGTCCGCGCCGGCGGGGGCCGAATGGCTTGCATGGATGAGCGCGATGAATTTACCGGTCCTGTGCGCTGTGCTGTTGTTCGCCATTTTCGTGGTCTTCAGCCTTGGTTATTCAGTGATGACCCGTTTGTACAAATGTTTGGGCAAGGACAAGGAGAGGGCCACCGGCATTTTTGACAAGCCCTACATGTTGAGGATGGCCTTTCAATGCCTTGCGGGGGTCATCCTCGCCTTCTGCGTAGGCCTTCTTCTCATCGGGGGGCTTCCATTGGTAAAAGCCAAAATCGCTGCATGGGCGGCCGGCGGCTCCACCGCGCTCGGAGCCCTTGGCGCGGTCGTCAAGTTCATTATCGATCAGAAACAGAAGGAAAAAGGCGAAGGCGTTTTAGGCAAGCTCCTCGTCTGGGGCGCGTCTTTTCTGCTCATATACGGCCTGCTGCTTCTTGCATATGTTTTTGCGGATGCCGCTGAATGCTGGTTATGGCCCGTCTCAACCGTCATTCTTTCTCTGACGACCGGCCTTCTCGTAAATCTGAATTACGTTTCACTGCACCGCGTGTACCGCGACCGGCTGATGGAGACGTTTTTGCCTGACATCGCTAATGTCAGGAGCGGGCAATGGGGGCCTGCCACCGGGGCCAATGCAGGGAAACTGAAGGACATGTGCGGGCCAGGCTCCGCGGGGCCTTACCATATTATCAATACAAATATCGTGTTGATAGATTCCTTGAACGCGAAGTTCCGCGGAAGGGGAGGGGACAATTTTATTCTGTCTTCGCTTTTTTGCGGCAGCGACGCGACCGGATGGTTCAGCACGGCAGAATTTTCCAAAGGCGAGATGACCATTGCATCAGCCATGGCTGTGTCCGGGGCCGCCGTCAATCCTCATACTGGAGTTGCGGGGGCCGGACCGACACGCAACAGGCTTCTTTCATTCCTTATGACCATGATGAACCTCAGGCTCGGTTACTGGGCCTCAAATCCCGCGAAGTCGAAAAAGACGCGCACGCCGAATTATTTTTGTCCCGGACTCAACGGGCTGCTCGGGACAGGTTTTAAGGAGGATGGCCGGTTTATTGAGTTGTCGGACGGCGGACACTTTGACAATACGGGCCTGTATGAGCTGATAAGAAGAAAGGTAAAGGTCATTATCATGGTGGACGGCAGCGCCGACCTTAACTGCACCTTTGCCGACCTCGGTAATATGATAGGGCGTGCAAGGGTGGACTTCGGGACTGATATACGCTTTGAGGAAGACCTCCATAAGCTGCTGCCCGGAACGGCCGGCGGGGACGCCTTTAATGAAAAACTGAACCTGTCCGCAAGGGGCTATGCCGTCGGCTCCGTCGAGTATCCTGACGGGACGGAGGGAAAAATCTATTATATAAACACAGTGCTGACCCCGGGGCTTCCGGTTGATATCTACAGCTTCAAGAGCGCCAACAAGACCTTCCCTGACCAATCAACTACGGACCAGTTTTTTGACGAGACCCAGTTTGAGGCCTACCGCGAGCTTGGATACAGGCTTGCGCTTAACATGGTGGATGAAAGTAAGTCCCTGATTGAGCACCTGAAGAGGGAAAATGCCGGGACAGATTGATGTTCCCGAAAGTCATTCCCTGAACTCTGTCTCAAGCATGATCAAATACGGCCTCATCAACGGCAGAACAAGGGCATTGGGGCAATAATTCAGCGCATTCCTCCATCGTGGGAATGTGCCCTTGCACGCCGGACCTCCAATGGATTTTTTTACGCCCCGCAGTCTCTTATACAGTCGCGGGCTGAAGTCCTTTATGAAGGATTTTACAGAATAGAGGGGCCTGGAGGTTGTGAAGAGAGTGAATCTTTGCCTGGTGACCCTGAAATTGCGCAAGAGGCGCCTGATCCGGGGGAGATCGAAGCTCACGAGGTGAGGGTCGAGAACAGCGTCATGTTCATACCATGAGAGGTCTTCTTTATACGGGACGACGACATAGAGCCGGCCTCCGGGCTTCAGGACATATTCGACATGCCTTATTACCGCGCCTGGATCAGGGACATGCTCCAGGATGTTTGACAGGACCACGATGTCAAAGACCCTTTTGAAAGGCAAAACCTCGGCCTTGCCTGCAACGGCAGTCAGGCCCTTTCCCCTTGCAGTCTTCAGACACGTCAGGCTGATATCAAAACAGACTGTCTGACCGGCAATATATGCCCCCAGCTTGCCGTCGGCAGAGCCGATATCAAGGACAAGACGGTCATCGCACCGCCCCATAAAGATCGCCAGGGCCTCCAGCCAGGACCATTGGGTAATATCGGGCCCACCCTTTGCATGTTCTTCATAATCTTCCCTGTATCCGGCAAAGAAGGGATCGGCAAGGTCGGCGGACCGGAACATCTCGAAGATGCCGTCTGAGGAGCCGAAAGATTCACCGCAGGACACGCAAACAAGGTCCTGTGGAGAGTTGCCGGTCCGCAGGTCTCCTCTGCAGGACGGACAACAAAGTATTTCGATAAGTTTGGCGTCCGGAGTCATCTGAGTTGAGAGTTCCTTAACGGATTTATCATAACAAAAAATATAAATACAAAGACACGATGATGGATATCCGGGTCTCCTGCCCGCGCCCCTTGACCCCTGCCCCTTTACCCCTATATATTACTTTATGGGCCAGGCTTCAAAGAATGAACGGACGCCGCAGACCGGGCAGCGCCGCCTGTTATATAAACCGGCCGTACATCTTTTCATGATCGGACTTCTCGGCCTCCTGGCCTACTCCAATACTTTCAACGGCCCTTTTCAGTGGGACGAGGCCGACTATATCGTGAAGAACCCCTTTATCATGAATTTCGACTACTTTCTTCATCCCTCGCGTGCCGAGGATTTGCTGGATGACGCCCTGATATCGCGCTACATAGGTTATCTCACCTTTGCCCTCAACTACAGGCTTCACGGGTTTGACGTTACGGGATATCATGTGGTCAATCTCGCCATTCATATAACCAATGCCATACTTGTATACTTCATGGTCCTGCTGACTTTGAGGACGCCGTATTTTGAGGGGCAAGGGGCAAGGGGCAAGGGGCAGGGGTTTTTCCCGCTTGCCGTTGCATTGCTCTTTGTCGCGCATCCGGTGCAGACCGAGGCGGTGACTTATGTCTTTCAGAGGTTTGCTTCCCTTGTCGGCTTGTTCTATCTGTTGTCGCTGGCGCTCTATATCAAAGGCAGAGTCAAGGGGCAGGAAGAGATTCAAGATTCAAGATTCAAAATTCAAACAACTAAACTCTTAACTCCCAACTCTGTCTTTTATGTTCTGTCCCTTATTTCCGCAGTCCTGGCCATGAAGACCAAGGAGAATGCGTTCACCCTGCCGGTCGTGATAACGCTTTATGAATTTCTGTTTTTCACCGGGGCGTTCAGACGCAGGCTGCTGCGGCTTGTGCCGTTTCTGCTCACCATGCTGATCGTGCCTCTGACGATAATCACTATGGAATCCGGGGACAGCGCAGGGGAGATAATGGGCCAGATGAAAGACCCCGCGTCGCTCGGCTACCGGAAGCTTTCCGGGACAGAATATCTGTTAACCCAGTTCAGGGTGGTCATCACTTATATAAGACTTATCTTTTTGCCGGTAAGCCAGAACATCAACTATGATTACCCCGTCTACCGGTCTTTTTTCACCCCCCCGGTATTGCTGTCTTTCCTGGTCCTGTCGGCGCTTTTCGGGACTGCGGTGTATCTGATTTACAAGACGCATAGGGCAAAGAGCATAGCGCATGGCGCAAAGAGCACAGAGCAAAGAGCACAGAGCAAAGAGCATGGCGAAGGACCCTCTGCCCTGCGCTCTATGCCCTGTGCCCTATGCCTTTTGCGCCTTGCGGCATTCGGCATCCTCTGGTTTTTCATAACGCTCTCGGTCGAATCGAGCGTTATCCCGATACCTATGGTAATTAATGAGTACAGGGTATACCTGCCCTCGGCAGGTTTTTTTCTGGCCCTGGTCAGCGGCGTACTGCTGCTTTTTCAGAGCTTCCCCGTCGCTTCCCCGCAGAGACAGAAGGTTGCCGTCGTTGTTTTCGGGACGATCATACTCGTTCTTGCGTCCGCCACCTACGCAAGGAATTCTTTGTGGGGCGACAGGGTAAGCCTGTGGGAGGATGCAGTTAGCAAGAGCCCGGGCTCACCGAGAGGGTATAATAATCTTGGGATCGCCTATAGTGAAAAAGGGCAGTACGAAAAGGCGATTGCAGCGTATGAGTACTGCATCTCGCTGTATCCCTCCTATCGAACGGCCTATGTAAATCTTGGGGTCGCTTACGCTGCGACAGGCCGGGTCGATAAGGCTATCGGGGCGTTTACCCAGGCCGTCGCCCTGGACCCGAAAAACAGCATCGCGTATATCAATCTGGGCCGCGCATTCAATCAAACCGGCCGGCCGGATAAAGCTGTGGAGAACCATATCAGGGCAATTGAGATCGACCCTAACAGCAGCAGCGCCTATCACGGACTCGGCACGGCATATGTGAGACTCGGCCGTCTCGACGACGCCCTTGCCGCCTATTCAAGATTTGCGGAGATCAGCCCGTACAATCCCGAAGCGTTCAGAAACCGCGGGGTTGTGTATGCTGATAAGGGCGACTTGAACAGGGCGCTCGCGGACTTCCAAAAATCCTGCTCCCTGGGCAGCAGGGAAAGTTGCGAGTATCTGAGAAGCGGCCGGTTCCGATGAAATACGGGGTCCAGGGGTCCAGGGTTTCAAGGGGCCGGGGGGGCGCCGGCCTGATCAGTAAACCGGTCATTCACCTGTTGCTTATTGCAGTCCTGGGGCTTATCGTCTATTCAAACACATTCCACAGCCCGTTTCAGTGGGACGAAGCGGTGTATATTGTCGACAACCTTTCCGTCAGGGACCTTTCCAGCTTTATGGACCCTTCTTCTGTGCCGGGAATGAACCCCTACTCATTTAAAAACCGCTATATAGGTTATCTCACCTTTGCCCTCAACTACAGGCTTCACGGGTTTGACGTTACGGGATATCATGTGGTCAATCTCGCTATCCATATAACCAATGCCGTACTTGTATACTTCATGGTCCTGCTGACTTTGAGGACACCGTATTTTGAGGGGCAAGGGGCAAGGGGCAAAGCGCAAAGAGCATAGCGCAGAGTGCAACATACGAAGAGTCCTATGTTCCCTGCCCTATGCCCCATACGCAGTTCCTTGCCCTTGCGGTCGCGCTTCTGTTTGTCTCCCATCCGGTGCAGACCGAGGCGGTGACTTATGTCTTTCAGAGGCTTACTTCGCTTGTAAGTATGTTCTATCTGCTTTCGCTGGTTTTGTATATCAAAGCGAGATTAGAATCGCACAGGGCAGAGGGCATAGTGCAAGGCGCAAAAGGCAGTAGGCGTTCCCTGCTCTATGCCCTTTGCTCCTTGCTCGCTGCAGTCCTGGCCATGAAGACCAAGGAGAATGCGTTCACCCTGCCGGTCGTGATAACGCTTTATGAATTTCTGTTTTTCACCGGGGCGCTCAGACGCAGGCTGTTGCGGCTTGCGCCGTTTCTGCTCACCATGCTGATCATTCCTGTCTCGATTATGCAAATTGAAGGGTCTCTCGGGGAAACAATGAAACCTATGACGGAGCCTGCTGCGCTCGGTTATGAAAACCTGTCGGGCACGGAATACTTTTTTACCCAGTTCAGGGTGATCGTCACATACCTTCGGCTTCTTCTTTGCCCTGTAAACCAGAATGTCGTCTATGATTACCCCATATACAATTCGCTTTTTGAACTGCCGGTATTGCTGTCTTTCCTGGTCCTGTCGGCCCTTTTCGGGACTGCGGTGTATCTGGTCTATAAGACGCGTAGCGCAAAGAGCATAGAGCATAGAGCAAAGAGCATAGAGCATGGTGAAGGACCCTCTGCTTTGCGCTCTATGCCCTGGGCCATAGGCCCTTTGCGCCTTGTCGCCTTCGGCATCCTGTGGTTCTTTATAACGCTCTCGGTCGAATCGAGCGTCATTCCTCTTGCCATGGTGATAGATGAATACAGGGTCTATCTCCCATCAGCCGGTTTTTTCCTTGCATCTGCGGGCTGCGCATCCCTGCTCTGGAGGCCCCGCGGCATGTCATTAAAGATACCCTTTACCGCTTTTCTTGTGATCATCCTGACGCTCTCTTACGCTACGTATGCGCGGAATTCACTCTGGACGGACAAGGTCCGTCTATGGGAGGACGTGGCGAGAAAGAACCCTGATTCACCGAAAGTGTATAATAACCTCGGAATCGCCTATTACGAAAAGGGCCGTTATGACAAAGCCATAGACATGTATGAACGGGCCGTCTCACTGAGTCCCGGCAACTATTTTGCTTATTCCAATCTCGCAACGGCATATGCGGTCACGGGCCGGCTTGACAGGGCCATCGACAATTTCAGGAAGGCAATTGCGCTGGACCCCGGCAACGGTGTCGTGTATTCGAATCTCGGCCACGCCTTGAGAAAACTGGGCCGGTTCGCCGAGGCGGCTGAAGTCTATCTGAAAGCCGTTACCCTGAATCCCTATGACGGCGCGGCTTTTTACGGCCTGGGCGCGGCCTGCGCCTCCCTTGGACGGCTTGACGACGCGCTGAACGCCTATTCGAGGTTCGCGGAACTCAGTCCGCGGGACCCCGAAGCATACAGGGGCCGTGGAAATGTGTACGCGAAGAAGGGCGATATGAGCAGGGCGGAGGCAGACTTCCGCAAGGCCTGTTCCCTGGGCAGCGTGGAGGGCTGCGCAAAGTTGAGAAATATCCGGTGAGACCGGAGAAGACCGTCATGTTCAAAACTTCTGAAGGATATTTCAATGCAAAGACCGGGGGAAAGTTGATGACCGCCCTCGTCTTTCTTCTTTCTTTTCTGCTGGCGATAAGTATCTTCAAGAACATCTCCTATCCTCTCTTCTGGGCTGATGAAGGCATGACAGTGATGGGGGGCGTGAGGGTGCTGCAGTTCGGTTATCCGAAGGTGCATGACGGAAAGAACGTATTTTATGACCTCCAGTATCCGGGGGACAAGTCGCTGGGCATTGACAGAAAGACAGACGCCTATGTCGGCGGCGCCGGCTGGGGGCAGTATTATATTGCGGCCCTCGGGGTCAGGCTGGCGGCAATGAGCGATGATTTCTTCGTCAGGACCGGGATCATAAGAACGGTATTTGCCGCGCTCGGGCTCGCGGG
Source organism: Nitrospirota bacterium (assembly GCA_016234115.1). GTDB lineage: Bacteria > Nitrospirota > Thermodesulfovibrionia > UBA6902 > UBA6902 > SURF-23. The sequence goes on along the minus strand of JACRHD010000059.1, from coordinate 21,628 downwards.
CCTTTTTGGGGCCGCGCTGCTTGGGACCCGTTTTTTTTATTCCGGATATTCGAAGACACGGTTCCTGGCGCTCTTTATATTAATCGAAATCCTTTCTGTGCCTCTAACGCTGCACTTGAGGGACGCGAGATATTACGCCGTGACCGTGTTCTTGTCCTCCTTCATTATTTTTGTCTACGCGAGATTCCGGATACTGAAAGAGACGCGATATCCTGGTTATCTTGTTATTATGCCCGTCTCGCTGTTTTTTCTTTACATTACATTTTCCCCTGCGTATTTCGTGTTTATGGCGGCCATATCTCTTTTTGAATCAGGCTCTCTCGTCATTCATCTGCTGCTGAGGAGCGCCGGAGACGGCCCGTTCCGTCATTATGCGCGGAACATGCTGCCTTGCCTCCTGACGCTGATACCGGTTTATCCCCTGATGCTTTTCTTTGACGTCTTTAATATTTCGGAAAAACTCTCTGAATACTATGCCTTGGGATTTAAGACGGACGCCGCAGGCATGTATCTGGATAATCTCTCCTTCATATGGGGCTTTTTTATGTCATCCGACCTTGTCCTTGCGGCAATTTTTTTAAAAGCGCTGCTCCTGACGGCTGTCCTGACAGGATATGTGTCCGATAAGAAGGCATATGTCCTTGATATGCCCAGGGTGGTCTTCTCCGCCTTTTTGTCCACGGTATTTATCGTCTATTTTTTTGCGATACCAAGGATACCCAATCCCCTTTTCACGAGGTATTTTATTCCCCTGCAGCCGGTGCTGACGCTCATCATCATTATGGATGCGGCGGTGCTCTTCAATATTACCTCTCAGCTTCGGTCGGGGGTTGCGGTTTATTACAGGAAGGCGCTGGTCATCATACTCATCGCCTTTGCCGCCTTTCACATCTCTAATAACCTGCCGTTTCTCAGAGGCCATATCTATGAATTGACCCACCCGTACCAGGGGCCGCTGGACCATGCCATCCCTTATATCCGGGCGAAATACGGAAAGACGGACGGACTCGTTATTGCCACGAATTATGAGGAGACGTCCTTTATGTACTACCTCGATGCCAGGACCACAATCGGGTTTACGGGAAACAATCTGCAAAGGGACGCGAATGTCCGGCCCGACGTAATTATGTATCGAAAGGACTGGGAAAATTTCAAGACCGTATTTTCAGGCCTGATTCAGGGCTCCCCGTATGAAGAGATATCTTTCCCGGTCGTCGATTACGCGGTGAACAACATACCCGAGCTTCACCGGGACTTTCCGCATCACTGGTTCCGGACGCAGGCGTCTTCGGATGAGTGGATGAAGACATATATATTTGTGAAAAAATGAGCCCGGTAATATTATATTGGTTTAGTCAGGGAAGGAGGCGACCTTATGATCCTCGGCAAAAAACTTATTGTGATAATGCCCGCGTATAACGCGGAGAAGACACTGCAAAGGACTTACGAAGAACTTCCGCATGAGTACGTAGATGATGTGATCCTCGTTGATGACGCCTCGGGAGACGCTACGGCGCGAGTAGCCAGGGACATGGGCATAAATACGATCGTACATACCAGAAACAGGGGATACGGCGGCAACCAGAAGACCTGCTACCGGGAGGCGCTGAGGCTCGGCGCGGACATCGTCGTAATGGTGCATCCCGATTACCAGTATTCTCCACGGCTTGTGGCCGCCATGGCCGCCATGATCGCCTCGGGTCATTATGACGCTGTCCTCGGTTCGAGAATACTCGGGGGAGAGGCCCTCAAAGGGGGGATGCCTTTGTACAAATATATCGCCAACAGGTTCCTTACTCTCGTTGAAAATCTCGCCCTCGGAGTGAAACTGTCCGAATACCATACGGGTTTCCGCGCTTTCACGCGTGAAGTCCTGGAGAAACTGCCTCTTGAAGAGAACTCCGACGATTTTGTGTTTGACGGCGAGATGCTGCTGCAGACGGTCTATTTCGGTTTCAAAATCGGGGAACTGAGCTGCCCGACCAGATATTTCAAAGAGGCGTCGTCCATAAATTTCAGCAGGAGCGTAAAATACGGGTTCGGGGTCCTGACCGGCATAATGAAATTCATCTTGAGCAGACGCGGGTTAATGAAGTTCAAGATTTTCAGCAGCGGGGGAAGGTCTCTATGCGTATGAAGAGTATCAGATACGGCCTTGCCGTTTCTGTCGCTCTCATAACATTTCTCGTCTATCTCCCGGCCCTGAAGAACGACTTCGTCGAATGGGACGACAGTCAGTATGTCTTCGAGAATACGCGCATCTTTTCATTGAATGCCGCCTTCCTCCGGTGGGCGTTTACGTCGTTTCACGCCGGCAACTGGCATCCTCTTACGTGGATCTCTCATGCCCTGGATTATGCCGTCTGGGGACTGAATCCCCTGGGACATCACCTGAGCAATAATGTCCTCCATTCGGTCAATACTTTTATAGTGGTATTGCTGGTCGTGAGGTTATGGGAGAGCGGTCCAAAATGTTCAAACGGCTTGAACGGTTTGAACAAAGGTTTTATTGCCGCCGCAACAACCGGCCTGCTTTTCGGTCTTCATCCCGTGCACGTGGAATCTGTGGCATGGGTCTCCGAGAGGAAAGATCTCCTTTGCGCGATGTTCTATTTGCTGAGCATCATAAGCTACTTGCACGATAAGACTTTTAAGACATATTTTTTCTTCATCCTCGCCCTGCTGAGCAAGCCTATGGCGGTAAGTCTCCCTGCCGTACTTCTGGTCCTGGACTTTTATCCTCTTGAGCGTGTCCGTTCTTTTCCGTCATTGAGGACCGCGCTTGTGAAGAAAATTCCTTTTATCGGTCTCGGCGTCGGTTCTTCGCTTTTGACCTTATCAGCGCAGCACGCCGGAGGGACAATGGCCTTTATGGAAACGGTCCCGGCGCCGGCACGGATGCTTGTGGCGGTCAAGGCGCTCTCGGCCTACCTGGTCAATATCATACTGCCGCTGAATCTTGTCCCGTATTATCCCTATCCCGAGCAGGTATCACTCTTGTCTCCGGAGTATATTTCAGCGGCGCTCCTGATAACTGCAATATCCGCGGGTGTGTACGCCTTTAAAAAGCGAAAGCTGTTGCCTGCGATATGGGTTTATTATGTAGTTACCCTTTTCCCCGTGCTCGGCCTTGTGCAGGTCGGAAGCCAGGCAATGGCGGACCGGTATACATATCTGCCCGGCATCGGCCCGTTCCTTGCTGCCGGCGCAGGGGCGGCCTGGCTCTGCATGAAATTCAGCGGACTCGAAACAAGGGGACTTTTCCTCAAGCTGTTCGGCGCCGGCGCGGCCCTGCTCCTGCTTCTTGCGCTGTCATATCTGACCGTCCGACAAACCGGGATATGGAGGAACAGCGAAACCCTCTGGAGCTATGTAATCGAAAGAGAGCCTGTACGGTGTTTTTTCGCCTATAATAATCGAGGCCTGGCCTTCAGCAGGTCGGGAGAGCTTGACAGGGCTGTCGCGGATTTGCGTAAAGCCGTCACACTGAAGCCGGGATATGCCGACGCCCACGCGAATCTCGGGATCGTATATTATAAACAGGGGCGGCTGAAGGAGGCTGTCGATGAATACATGACAGCCATACGGTTGAACCCGGGATTTGCAGCCGCCCGCAAAAATCTCGCTTCAGCCCTGTACACGGGCGGTCATTACGCAGAGGCCTTGGAGCATTACCGCGTTGTCGCGGAACTTCGGCCTGACGATGCCGGCGCGCTCGCGGACCTCGGTTCTGCGTACGGGGCAGTGGGGGCATTCGACAAGGCGATTGAACACTTCCGGGAGGCCCTGCGCCTGGACCCCGATCATGCCGAAGCGCATTATAACCTTGCAGTCGCCTACAGCGCGACAGGAAGGGCGGATGAGGCGCGGGGGCATTATGACGCCGCCCGCCGGGCAAGGCCGGGGAAATGAACGGGGCTTGTGCGGGACGGTCGCCGGTTGTTATGATGTTCAAATAACAGGGACGCCATATGGAAGAGAAAGAATACGAAGTAATGTACAGTGTGGAAGACGACCACTGGTGGTACAGCGGTTTGAGAAAACTGGTCCTGGCCTTTGTGGACAGTTTTATTAGCAGAAGAGAAAAGCAGGTCATACTGGATGCAGGCTGCGGCACCGGCGGGATGCTTGCCGAATGCGACGCTTATGACGCTTTTGGTCTGGACATCTCCGAAGAGGCAATAAGGTTCTGCAGGATGCGAAACCTGGTCAAACTGTCGAAGGGTTCCTTACTGGAAATGCCGCTTAAAGACAATTCCTTCAATATAGTAATTTCTCTCGACGTCCTTTATCATTTAAGCGTGTCGGATGACGCTGAGGCCCTGAGTGAGCTTCATCGCGTAAGCGCCCAAAGAGGCATGCTTGTGTTAAACGTGCCGGCTTATGATTTTCTGAAGGGCCCTCATGACAGGGCGAGTCACGCGCGGCACAGGTATACCCTGCGGGAACTGAGAGACAAGGTAGAGAGGGCAGGGTTTGAGATTGAGAGAATAACTTATCGCAACAGCCTGCTTTTCCCCCTGATCGTGTCAATGAGAATTGTGAAAAAATTTATTTCCCCCGACCGCGGGAGAATAGAATCGGACGTCGGCCGACTCCCGGCATTTTTAAACAGCTCTCTGCGGAATGTCCTGACGCTGGAAAACAGGCTTATACTCGGCGGAGTGAATTTCCCCTTTGGATTGTCTATATTCTGCGTAGCCAGAAAGAAATAAAAAAAGACTGTTTTATTTATAATATCAGCGTAATGTCTGGGTTGAAAAGAGAGATCGGATATCTTGCCGTTTTTGTCGCTCTTACCTGCCTGTATTTTAATGATGTGTTCCTGAAAAGCGCCCTGCTGACCGTCGAAGACGGTTTTCAATATTACTACCCGGTAATGATCTCCATGACGGAGCAGTACAGGAATTTTATGTTTCCTTTCTGGAACCCGCTGGAGTATTCGGGGTTTCCCATGTTCGCTGCAATGGAAGCCGGCGCCCTTTATCCTTTTAACGTCCTCTTGCCGCTGCTGCTGGAGCCCGTCCGGGCCTTCAATCTCAATCTGATGCTCCATTTCGCGCTCGCCGGTTTTTTCACATTCCTTTATGTAAGAGAAATCGGGGCCGGCGTATTCGCTTCCCTGGTCTCGGGGGCCGTCTTTTCCTTCCTGGGCTACCTGCCCGCGCACCTTAACCATCAGTCCGTAATCAATGCAGCCGTCTGGATACCCCTTATTCTTTATTTGTATGAACGGCTGAGGAAAGAAGGAAAGATAAAATATGCCTTATACGCGGGACTCGCAATAGGGTTGCAGGTCTTTGCGGGCCATCCGCAGATAAGTTTCTACACGGGTATTGTGCTGGTCCTCTATGTGCTGTTCCACTTTTTTTACCAGGGGAAGCCGCAGCGACTGAAATTCGCTTTGTCGTGCGCCCTTTCATTGGCGCTGGGAATTCTTATTGCGCTTCCCCAGATTATCGCCTCACGCGAGCTGTCCGCAATGGCGGACAGAACAGGGGCCACTTATGAGTTCTTTTCATCATATGCTTTTCCGATCCATAAGATACCCACGCTCGTCTTTCCCTTCTTCTACTATTACGGCGGCAGTCAGCGCGGAGAGATGTGGGGACCGGTCCCTGATCTCGGACAGGAGGCCTTTATCGGCGCCCTGCCTTTTCTTCTTTCCCTCCTGGTCATCGTGAAATGGAAGAAAAACCCGTACATCCTGTTCTGGGGGGCACTTGCCGCCCTCGCCTTTGCGTTGTCCCTCGGCGACGGCATCCCGCCGCTCAACAGGCTGCTTTATCGTCTTCCGGGATACAATGCCTTCAGGGGCGCTTCCAAGCATATGCTTGAGGTGTCTTTCGCGCTGAGCGTCCTTGCGGGCTTCGGCATATCTTTTTTGCAGGAAAGGGGCAGGGAGCGGCGGTTTAATACCGCGCTCGTCACGGTCCTTGCCGCGGCAATCGTCGCGTCTTCAGTCGTTTTCCTTTTTTTCGACGATTCGCTGAGGGCTTTTTTCAAAGGCGTGTTTTCCGGCATGAGCCATTTTCAGCTCAGGTGGGAACGCGCTGATATACCGGAGAAGGCGCTGAGCATTTCCGATGCTTCCATCTCGACCCCGATCATTATCATGTCCGTCTGTCTTGGCTGCGTCCTTGCCTATCTTAAGGCGAAAAAAAAGGCCTTGCAGACGCTTTTCCTGGCCGGAATATTCGCTGTCATTTTCGTGGAGGCATTGCTGTGGAAGATGACCGACATACCGCACAGGGATGATGTGGAAAATTACAACAGGGCACTCTATTCCACTCTTTCAGCGGCCGCGGACGGCAGGACGGTCTTTCTGGACAGCGAGGTGCCGCCTCTGACTGCCCTGCCTTACGGGATACGTCTCGTAGAGGGTTATGAATCGCTTGAGACAGGAGACTATACGAAGATTTTTCCCCGGATGTATGCGCAGCCGCCCAGGGTATGGCGATCTGTCCTGGAAAACAATTCGGTCCTGAGCATGATGAACGCGAAATACCTCGCGGTCTCCAGCGCTGTCGGAGGCGTTGTGGACATTAAGCGGCGCCTGGTGACAAACCGGGCGGGTGTGCTGTTTCCTCTTCCCCCGGTCGCCGGAATTCCGCAGACGGATGAGTATCGCCCGGTTTACCGGAAAATAGGGGACTATGGCCGTATCGTCCTTTATGAAAATTTACTTGTCCTGCCGAGGGCTTATTCCGTCATGACGCTGAAGCCCGTTGATTCGGCGGATGATCTCAGGCGGGGTCTGTTCTCATACAGGATTTACCCGTGGAATGAAGCCGCTGTCTCGACCGGGGACCTGCGGGAGATCGGCGCTGCAGGCTTTTCTCCCGGTTATGTGAGAATCCAGGAGGAGAGGCCCGACAGGGTCGCGTTATCGACGAGATTCAGGGGCGAGGGATTTGTAGTGCTCTCTGACCGGTTCTATCCCGGCTGGGAGGCCCGCATCGACGGGACGCGAACGACAATATACAGGACCAACAGCGTCTTCAGGGGCGTGATCGTGCCTGAAGGCGATCATACGATTGTCTTTGAATATGTCCCCCGCCTCATCTACGCCGCTATGGCTTTCAGCGGGGCGCTCCTTGCCGGAATGCTTTTTGTAATATTCAGGAGTGATCGGTCTTCTCTGACCCGGCCATGAAGAGATTTGCCTTTGACATCGATGTGACGGGCTCCTGCAACCTGCGGTGCCCTTCCTGCCCTCAGGGCAACGTCAGGGATTATCGCCTGGACCAGGGCTTCATGGAGCCGGAGCTGCTTGCGCGGATCATAAGGAAGGCCGGGTCCGAGTGCCGGATAGCGGGCATCGGACTGTTCAACTGGGCCGAGCCCATGCTACATCCCGGGCTGCCTGAACTCGTGCGCATTGTACAAAACGCCGGCGTCAGTTGCTACCTGAGCTCGAACCTGAACATAATGCGTAACGCGGACGCCGTCATGGCGGCCGACCCCTTCAGTTTCCGCATTTCAGCCTCGGGCTTTACCCAGGAAGTTTACGGCCGCACTCACAGGGGAGGGGACATAGAACGGGTCAAGAAACACATGGTGGAGCTGGCTGAGGCGAAGAAGCGCAACAAGGCATCCACACGGATTTACGTCTACTATCACAGGTATAAACACAACCTGAAAGAGGAGCCGTTGATGAGGGAGTTCGCGGCGGGTCTCGGCTTCGGGTTCCAGCCGGTATGGGCGCTCATGTTCCCGGTTGAGAAGGTCCTGTGCTACGCGGACGGGGACAATAACGAATTTCCGCTGACCGGCGAGGACCGTCAACTGATCGACAGCCTCGCGCTCCCGCTGAAAAAAGCGCTCGAGACCTCACGGAGGAGAAGGGAGCGGACATGCAGCCTGCGTGACTCACAGATCAGCATGGACTTCAGGGGCAACGTCCAGTTGTGCTGCGGAATCTATCATGCCGGGAAGTTTACGCTGGGGAACTACCTTGACATGTCTCTGGATGAAATCCGGAAGCTCAGAGAAGGCCACAGCCTGTGCGGACGCTGCATGCGGCACGGCGCTCATGTTTATGTTACTTATGGGGCGCATGAATTAGAGGAGATCGCAGCGGCGAATATTGACCCGGAAGATGCGGAGCTGCTGGACCTGAGCTATGAGCTTGCGCAAAAAAGGCTTCGCCGCCGGCTGGAAGAGGTATACCGGAGGGTCTTTGCCGGCATCATTACTACCGAACAGAAGGCAGCGCTCGGGTCTGTTTTTGACCGGCTTCAGCGCATTGTCGGACGGCTGAAACGACCACGCCCATAAAGGGGCTGAGCGCGCGTCGTTTTTTCCGGCGCTCCAAAGAGGGGCCTATGCTGAATTGTAAATCCCTAATAAATTATATTACTATAAGAATGTGATATTCACATTTCTCACCATGCTGCTTCAGCGCACAGGCAAATAATGATCCTTAAAAGAGTGGCCGACAAAGTCAGAAGGCTGTCAAGCTCTAAACAGGAGGCTGAATCCGATTTCTGGAAAGACTTAATTAAAAACCTGGAGAAATGGTATACAGGAGAACTGACCAGTTATTATAAAACGCCTAATCCGGCGGAGACAGAGAAAATCAAGGTCTCTAATTTGAAGGACAGCAGTATATTGACGTGGCTGAAATTGCATCAGCAGGTCAAGTACCTGAAGGATTTAGAGTTGACGGACGACACCTTCTCGGGTTTGAAACTCATGGATATCGGGGCCGGACCCATGCCGAGCGCCTCGGTTTTCAGGAACTGCGAAGTATATTGTCTGGAACCGCTCCTGCATAAATATCTGGAAGCCGGGTTTCCCCTGCATTACTATGACAATTGCAGATTCATACATGCGGTTTCGGAAAATATCCCTGTTGAAGACGAATTCTTTGACGCGATAATTTCGGTAAATGCCATCGATCATGTAGACGATCTGCGCAGGACGTCCCTGGAAGTCAAGCGTGTATTAAAGAGAAACGGTCTGTTCAGGATGCATGTTCATTATCATAAAGCGACCAAACTGGAACCGGTTGAAATAACAGATGAGCTGTTTCTGCAGGTGTTCTCATGGTGTCCCAACCTCCATACGGTCAGCCGGAAATCATCCAGTCACAGCACTACGCTCGAGGCGGATGAGACCTTTGTATTGTGGAGCAATTTTTAGCCCGCATTATTCATAAACTCCGGGAGGTATGATTCAAAAACATGTTGCTGCAATCCCTTATCCGGAATTTTCGCGTGGTATAAAAAGCACACTCTGTAAAAGCAATATCTTAAAGAGCGAAAAGTCCTTACAAATAATCTCATTGCTTTCAAGATGTTTTTGAATCATGCCTCCCGCAGTGCGATAGAGAAAAAGAACCGGGCCCGTTATTCCTTTTTACCCCTTTGTCCGCCTCCCGCAAAGACTGCGATGACCGCTGTGAACACCAGCGACAAAAACAGTGCCGCGAAAAATGCGGACAGGCCGATCTTCATTGATACCCAAGCCCAGGCCGGCAGCCCCAGCTTGAACTCGTGAAGAATATCTATTATGTTCCTCTCGGTGCTCAGCCACCACCCCAACCGCAGACCACCCGTGATTCCCGCGAAAGTCATGAGAAATCCGGTGATCGTCCTGAAATGGTATGGGATATCCCGGGATGCTCCACTGTTCCGGGCGTCAAAGAGTCGTCCGAGCCTCAATTTCCACGGGAGTATGACAGCCTCCCTGATTATCTTCTTCGACATCTTGGATTCGCCCGACGCCCGCTCGCGAAAGATAATAGGGACCTCGCCGACCGGGATGCCTGCCGTCGCGACGCGATACGCCGTTTCAATCTGGAACGCATAACCGTTTGAACGGAGCTTATCAATGCCTATGGACATAAGGGCTTCCCTTGAGAAACACCTGTAACCGCCGGTCAGGTCGGTAAAGAGGAGCCCGAGGGTGCGTGACGCATAAAAGTTCCCGAATTTCGACATCAGCAGTCGCCGGAAGTCCCACCCTACGACACTGATTGTCCCGTTAAGATACCGGGAGCCTATGACCAGGCCGGGGCCCTTATCCATTTGCTTTATAATCAGGGGCAAGTCGTCCGGGTCGTGGGATTGATCTGCGTCCATCTCGACAAGATAATCATAATTCCTTTCAAGCCCCCATTTGAAACCCTCCACATACGCGGTCCCGAGCCCCAGCTTTCCCGGCCGTTCGATCAGTGAAATCCGGCCGCCCTCAGACATCATTTCCTTCACAAGCAACGCGGTCCCGTCAGGAGAACCGTCGTCTACCACGAGCACGTCAAACCCCTCGCGCTTCAAAATGGAGCCGATAACTTTCGGAAGGGTCTCTCTTTCGTTGAATGTGGGGATAATGACGAGCGTCTTCTTCATGCAGGATTATATCAATTACAATAACTTAATGGAAAGCGAAGGCGTTGCCCAGAATCCACCCACCTAACCACAGAGGGCACAGAGAAAAGATTTATTTATCCGCAGATTATACAGATTTCACAGATTGAAAAATTATTTCTAAATACATCTGTGTTAATCAGTGTAATCTGTGGATTAATATTTATTTTTTTCCTCTGTGGTCTCTGTGGTTTGTCTCTTGATGGTGAATCAGGGTTGCTGCGTGGGCGTGAAATGACTGAGACTTTGCCTTGCCGCTTTTTCCGTATAACTTATAATTTATAACATCTGTTGCATCTGACGCATTCCGATATATGAGGCGAGGGCTTGTTGGACATGGGGCAGTCCTTCCTGCCGGTATATCCGCCGTCTTTCCTCGAAAACAGGCCGGCGAGGGCCCCGACAGGACACAAATACCTGCACCAGAACCTCTCCACCCGGATATTTATCACGAGCATCAATATTACAAGCAGCCACGTGAGGGTGTTGCCGTGAAAAGAAAAGAGCGTTACATACGTTTCATAGTTTACGTATTCCACAGGCGCTCCGGCCAGGGCCACGGCTGTAATAAGAATGAGAAGAAAGTATTTGAGCCTTCTCCATCTGTCGTCCGTTTCCACAGGGATGTCCCACTTTCTAAAAGGCAGCCTTCCGATGAATTCCGCGAGCGCGCCGAACGGGCAGAGCCAGCCGCAGTAAAACCTGCCGCCGAACATTATGGACAGCATCGTGCTTATCGCTATTACGTACAGCAGAAGGGAGGAAGACAATCTTAAAAGAGTCGTATTGAAGACATGAAGGATTGAAAAGGGGGTCGCGAGGTAAACGCCTATAATAACGATGCCGAGGACGAGGCTGATGTCCCTCGACCGCAAAAGCCTCTTTGGTCTGCGCGTGACGGAATATAAGGCATAGGCCGGAATAAAGAGCGACAGATACACTACCCATCCTGTGTCGGCGCGCTTCGCCCCCTCCGCGCCTTCAACGCGAAGACCGTAGACCTCAGACGCGGCCTTTCTCGTTGACTCCCGCACCGTTTCCGCAAGCGCCTCAACACTCACAGTCGCCCTGCTGACGGCCTCGATGTCCTCCCCCGCTCTGAACGGATCATTTACCCCCTTGCCTATAAACTGTTTAAGGTATTGAGGACCTTCCACATAGTGCACATAGTTTTTGGTTTCCCTGTGAGAAAGTATCCTGATTCCGGTTATCTTCCCTTTGTAATCCAGTGCCAGCAGGAGCCGGATCGGTCCGGCGTATCCCCTGATATGAGGGACCAGGTCATAGGTATTGAATGCAATGGACCCGCTGTCCGCCTGATAGCGCGGGGGATCGCCTTTTTTGTCCGAGAAGCTTGAGCCGGGAGCTATTTCGCTGAGGTGTCTTTTTTCATCGATTTTTTCTTCGGGCATGAAGATACGCCCGGCGATAAGGGAGAGCGCCGCGATTATGAGAAAAGCCGTTCTGATTTTTTTCATAAGAGTTTAAATAAATCTTTTGTTGAGCATCAAAACAAGTGAAAGCATTTTTACTGCTGCCAGAAACATGAGCGTATTCAGAATGCCCAGCAAGGGCGCCATGAAAATCGCCGTCAGAAAAGACCCCAGGAATGAGCCGGCGAGGTCCGTTGCATAAAGAGTCCCTGCCTGTCCCCCTGTCTTGTTTTCCGTGAATAACAGGCTCGCGGCCGCAAACTGTCCGCCGCCTGATAATCCCGAGATAAATATTATTACATAAAACATTACCTCGTTTTTCATCAGGACGGCAGAGGCCGTCATGAGTACAACGACAAGAACGTCAAACCCCCGGAGCCATTTCAGACGGTTTATCGTATTTCTCATGATATAAGAGCCTGCCGCCCCGCCTAACATGAATGTGCCGGTGAGCATGCCGATCATTTCATATACATAACCGAAAGCGGACTGGTACGCAAGGATTATAATGACCGACAACGACATTGTACTGAAGCCGGTCGTGAATACCGCATACGAGACCGCCCCGGAGTTCTTTATAAAGAGAACGGTCATTGCGATAAGCGCCGCTGCGAGGAAAATAAATATGGCGCGCGCTTCAAGGTCCAGGACGGCGTTCAGCCACTTGCCGCCGTGGATATCCGACCATTGCATCAGGTTGTAAATATATGACAGCGGCTGCCGGTCGCTGTTGACGTTATGAGTGGTCCCCAGCCTTTGTCTGACCATTTCCACCTTTATCGGTGAAAAGATATCACTGAACGAATAAGGCCGGAAGTGGGCGGTATGAACTCCGGACGCCGAAAAACGCCCCGACAGTTCATCCGCCTTTATGTTGATGCCCTTTTCAGACGCCGCGATGATCCCGTATTCTTCGGATGATACCGCGACGTGAGGAAAAATATTCTCCATCGCTTTGTAAACCGATCCGTTTGCCGTTTGCATCCTCCGGCCTATATATCCGTATGAAACCGGCAGGCCCAGGTATAGGACCCCTTCATCGTTAAGCGCTGCTTTTGCTTCGCTGAAGAACTCGACGGTATAGAGCCTGTTTATGCTTGCGGTGGAGGGCTCCGGCAGGTTGAGGACTATAAGGTCATATACGTCATGAGGCAGAGCTTTTATGTGCCGCCGCGCATCAGTGTGAAGCACCCGGACCCTTTTATTTTCGAGGGACCGCAGGTCGTCCGCGTTCAGGATCCTTTTTGAAAACTCTATCAGCACCGGATCGATCTCGACAAAATCGAGGCGGGACACCTGGTATTTCAGGAACTCCCTTATGACGGCAGGAGAGCCGCCTATGACAAGCACCCGGCGCGCGCCCGGATGGAGGGCCATCGGGACATGTGCGCGCATTTCTTCCCCCTGCGGATCGGGATAGGAAAACTGCAATTTTTCGGACGAATAGACATTGAACTGGTCCTTTATCCCGAGTACGGTTATCTCGCCGTATTTCGATTCCTCCTGCAGCACAATTTCAACCCCTTTGTGGTGAAGCGGCGACAAGATATTGCTGCCTCCGGCGAAAAAGAGGAGCGGCAGCAGCAGAAAGAGAAGCACGGTTTTGTTTTTGAGGACAAAAGAGGCGACAAGGATATTTATGACGGCTGCAAGGGCGGCCAATTTGTACACGTCCGCATTGCCCGCCAGCAGGAAGGTAAAAATAGCGCCGCCTGCAAATGCCCCGGCGGCCTCGAAGCTGTAAACCTCCGGCGCTTTATCTTTCAGGTAAGAAACGGCAAGGGGAAATTGTACGCCGACTGAAAGACACAGCAGTCCCAAGCTGAGGGCCGTCCATAATATTGTAGCGGGAAGCGGGACCACTTCCCCTAACCCGAGGGAGAGGACAGGCCTGACGGCCTTGATGAGCAGGACAGCGACCTGTGCAGTAAGGGCGATGATCACGAAAGACCAGCCGAAGGCATTGCTGAATTTTATCCTTGAGCCGATCAAGCTGCCGATGCCGACAAATACAAGCCATACGGAAAGCGCTATCCCGATAACAAGCTCGTTGCCGGAAAAAGTTGAGAGGACCTGCCGCAGACAGATTATCTGCAGGACAATGGAGCTCGTCCCCATCAGTATAACAGGAAGGTTTATCATATGGCTGCTGTATTTTCTGAGCCGTTCAGCAATCAGCTTTCAGCAGTCAGCTAAGGCAGTCAGCTAAGGAAGTCTGTTTTCTTGCTGATTGCTGAAAGCTGAGCGCTGATAGCTTTTCTAATGAACAATCTCCGCCGTGAAGCGGTACAGGTCCGCCTCTTTCCACGCGTCCCCGGGAAGCCCCGCCTTTATAGAGACCTGCCTGAGAAACGTGTCCCTCTCCCACCCCTGTTCCACCGGGACCTGCGGAAGGAGTATGCCGCTGCGGTCGTCCTTTACAATGTAAAGCCCGTGCCTTCCGACCTCAACCTCATTCTTGTCGTTACACGGCTCGAGGGCGGAAAGGACCGTAACCTCGACGTCGATGTCCTTTATTTCTTCCGGGCCGAGGGGAGGGAACCTCGGGTCCCTTGAAGACGCGCTGACGGCATTATGGATTACGGATTGATAAAGCGGCATAACAGGAAAAATGTTCCCGATGCAGCCCCTCAGCATGCCGTTTGCTTTTATGGTTACGAATGTCGCGCCGTTTGTCATCAGCCTTTTGTCGCTTATATTGACTTCAGGTATTTTTCCGTCTCTGACATAGAGCCTGATGGTCTCTCTGGCAAGGTCGAGCAGCCTGTCCTTTTCCGCGCCGGTAAGGGGGCTTTTGTAAAGGCCCATGGCAGCGTAGCCGACCACGCGCGTCCCGTCTCCGGTCACGTCCCCGGAGTTTGCATATTTATAAAGAAGACCGTTCGTTGCGCCCAGCCCCCTCGCAACGGTCATCGCGAACAATACAGGATACCCGCCGCACATCTCGCCTTCGCCTGTCATGAGGTATTTTTGCAGGTCTTCAACCGACATCCTTTCCACCGCGTCTATGACTTTCCTGTCTTTCGTCACCGCGGTCTCATAGTCATGATAATGAGAGAGGTCCGTGCTCGCTATCAGCAGGGTCTTTTCATCGTTTCTCATTATCTCTATCAATTTTCCGGTCAGGAAATCAAAGGACCTCTTCGTCGGATTTCCTATAAGGACCGGCACTATCCTGGCGTCCTTCAGGACACTCTGGATAAACGGTATCTGCACCTCGAGTGAATGCTCTTTTTCAAATGCTTCAGGGTAGAATGTGACATCGGCGTCTTTATTGATAAGCGCCCTTGCCGTCTTGCTGTCAATCCCGATCATGCCCAGAGGGGTCTTCATCTTCCCCCTCTCATACACGGAAGCGCCCTCGAAGGCCTTATGATGGCTGGGCCCGATAAGGATAACGGTCCTGATATCGCGTCCCTTTAAGCGCCGGTAAGAATGGGCCGCCACGGCCCCGGAATACATATAACCCGCGTGCGGGGAGATGAGAGCAACAAGTCTTCCATCGGCAGTCCCGTCCACCGCATTGGAGAGAAACTCCCCGACAGTCCGGGACAGTTCCTTAGGGTCTGCTGGATAGAAAGACCCGGCAACGGCAGGCTCCTTTACGGTTTCAGAGCATCCCGGGGTGAAGGATATGAACAGGAAGGCGATGACAAGACACAGGAATTTCGTTGAAGTCATTTCGCCCGTCTCCAGAACTTCGCCTCTTTCACCCGGTTTCCGGCCCGTATCTTTTTGGTAAAATAACCGACCACGCTTCCAAGGACAATGGATTTTAAAAAAATTCTCCTCGTCATTCCCCCCCCCATATTCCCGCGATCACGTTGTCGCAGGAGGCGCACTTTCCTTTGGAAATATTGTTCTGTTTTACAAAATACCCTATCCTCTCAACAAGGAGACTGCCGCAATAAGGACAGCGTGTGTCCTCGGAGCTGCTCCTTATATTGCCGATATACACATATCTTAAACCTTCATCAATGGCCGCACTCCTTGCGTTCTCCAATGTTTCAGGAGGCGTGGGTGGAAGATCCTTGAGTTTATAATCAGGGAAGAAACGGGAAAAATGAATGGGCACGTCAGCGCCGAGATTCTTTATGATCCACCGGCACATCTCCCGGACCCTCTTCATATCGTCATTGAGCGTAGGTATAACGAGGTTCGTTATCTCAAGCCACACACCCTCTTCTTTAAGCACCACGAGCGCGTCAAGGACGGGCCTGAGCCTGCCGCCGCAGACCCTGGCGTAAAAGTCCTCAGTGAAGGCCTTGAGATCGACACATGCCGCGTCCATGTATTTCGACAACTCCCTTAAGGGCTTCTCATTGAAATATCCGCAAGTATGCATGAGGTTCAACAGACCGTGATTTTTCGCCGACACGGCCGTGTCGTACATGTATTCGTAAAAGACCGCCGGCTCCGTATAAGTGTAGGCGATGCTCCTGCAATTGTAAAACAGGGCCTTTCTGACAACGTCGTCGGGAGGCATATCAAGGTTGTCCGCGTCCTCAGGGTTCGCCTGCGATATCTGCCAGTTCTGGCAGAATTTGCAGTTGAGCACGCATCCGGCAGTAGCCAGGGAAAACGCGCCCGTAGCGGGGAGCACGTGAAAAAAAGGCTTCTTCTCTATAGGGTCCACGGCCACGCTGCACGGGGCCCCGTATACAAGACTGTACAGGACGCCATCCCTGTTTATCCTCACCCTGCAGCCGCCGACCTGATAATTTTCAAGCTCGCATTCCGTGGGACAGAGTACGCACTGGACCTTTGTACTCATGAGGATATTATAAATTTATAAAAGATATTTAGCCACCCTTGATTCACCATCAAAAGACAAGCCACAGAGTTTTTTCTCCCGGATATCAAGGGCTTATTGCGAAGAGCAAGTTTTTTTATAAATGCCGGGGTGTGTGCAGAGTTAAAGCAGCTATTATGGTATTTTTTCCTGAATAACAATGACTTTCTCTGTGACCTCTGTGGTTAGGTGGTGGATTTTGGCCACGGATCAACGCAGATAATCAGATAAAATATGGAACTTGCAGAATGTTATTGTGTTTCGGGAGTCCTCAACTTCTCAGCTTCTGTCTTTTTCACGAATATCTGTGACAATCCGCGTAAATCCGTGGCTGACTTCCTTTTGTAGATGAGTGCATTAATTCGCTTTTCTCCAGTATTTGCCCTTATGCAGGCCGAGCCCTTTTTTTGAAAGCACCTGCTCATAGTAAACGCGCCGTTTGATATAACCTCCAAGCTCTGTTGATATATACTCCTGCAGGACATTATAGGAGAGGATGCAAAATACAAGCAGAGCGGAGAGGGCCGCGAAGGTGTTGAATTTTTTTATGTCCGTCATCGATCCTCTTGAATTACAGGAAGACAATCTTACGGTCCACTTAAACAGGGACAAGGGTACCACGCCCTGCTTTCAGATTAAACTGTAATAAATTATAACCTATCGTCGGGCCGGAATGTAGCTTGAAGCAGGTGCAATCCCGGCGTCAATGAAAGCCTTCAGCCTTCATTTTTGACGGAGGACGTCAGGAATTTTACGGCCGGAGGTTTATAAGCTCAATCACTGCTTTGTTCCAGCCCTCCGGGCCGACGCCTTCTGCTTTTATTAAATCAGGGAGGTATATTTGCGGATCAAATTTTCCATCGGGCTTCTGAACGATGACTGGATGATCGACTGCTTCGAGCATCGGGACATCGTTTTGGCTGTCGCCGACGGCGGCAGTCGTGATTTCACCGGATTCTTTTTTGTATAACTCAATGAGAATTGATACCGCCTTCCCTTTATCACTGTTGCCGAGGAGGTGGTGAAACTTTCCCTGAGTATGTTTGAAGCCTTTCTTCCTGATCGCATCCAAAAGCAGGGGCAATTCATAAGTTGCCTCTGGAAATATAAACGGCTCATCAAAGTCCCTCTCCTTTGCCATCTCCGCCTCTTCTATGCCGAGTCCGGTCAGGGCGGAGATTTCTTCAACAGTCATGTCTCCGAATCCTTTTACGCTGAAGCCTTCTTTGCGGAGGTCCTGCACGGCCCTTCTCAGGTCGGGATACTTTGCTCCAAGCCTGATGATATGATATTTGCCCTTTTCTTCAATTTCAAATCTGAAATCTGAAATCTGAAATCTGAAATATTCTTTTGGAATGAAGACCCCGCCCCCGTTTTCAGAAATGAAGGGATGGAGATTGTAAAGCTTCTTCCTGTAATGTTCTATCTCCGGCAGGGTCTTGCTTGAACAGATTATCAGGGGTATGCTCTTTTCTTTTATCAGAGACAGGGCCGGCATTTCGGCGAAGCCCCGCAGATGACGACGGGAATCTGCATCTGCCGCCCTTCCTGGGCATGATGACGGGTCTCGGGTTGCTGATGTTTCTCGGCTTTCATTTGAAAAGAACAGAGTATAAGAATGGCGCTCCTTCCGGTGAGGGCTTCGATATCTTTCGAAAGGTCGAGGCTCCTCGTCACGCCGTTGATAAGATCACTTCAGAGGATAATAGGTCATCATCCCCTCCTTTTATTCTTCGACAGCTTCAGATATCCCCTGGCAGGTGAATTTTCGATGGATATAGACCTTGCGAGGGTAAACAAGATACCGGGCGACTGGGGGCTTGAGGTAGGGGTCCTTGCGGAGGTTTACCGCAATACTTCATGGAGGAGGGTCTGCCAGGTGGACATAGCGGAGAATTACGAACACAAACATCAGATACTTTCTCCTGAAGACGCCACAAAGGGACTGCACAAGATGTGTGTCGATATAAGCAAATCCGTCTTCAGGACGCTTGCATCGGAAGGGATCGTGTTTTCCGACGGCTTTTTCAAGACACTGGTTGCGACATATGTCAGGACAGCGCAGGACATGCTGAAGCGGTATGAAGACGATGCGGCAATTAACGGTCTGTTCTTCGACAGGCATGAGGAGAGTCTCGCGGTGGACACGTTTACAAACGGGATAAAGAAGGCCGCGGAGATAATTACCGAAGACCCTCTCGGTGTTCCTCTAATAGCGAGCTGGGACAGGGTGACGTCGGCTATCCCTGATATCCTCGGCATGATAAAGAACGCGGTGGATAAGGATGCTGCCCAACAACATGGTTGTAATCCCTAACAGCAAACTCTCACAGAACATTGTGACGAATTACTACCTGCCTGAAAAACGCATGTCTCTTTTGATACCGGTTGGTGTAAGCTATTCGGCAGAACCTGAGAAGGTTGAAAGGATACTTGTTGAAGAAACTAAGAAAGCAGTAGGCCAGGTGCCGGGACTGCTTGGAGAGCCCGAGCCTTTTGTGAGATTTATCCCTGGCTTCGGTGAAAGCTCTCTCGATTTCACGCTTATCTGCCAGGTCAGTGAATTTGTGGACCAGTATCTCGCGCAGCATGAATTGAGGAAAAGGATGTTCAGGAGATTTAAGGAGGAAGGGATAGAGATACCTTTCCCGCACAGGACGGTTTATATGCGTGAGGAAAAGGAACGGATAAAATAAACCACTTCAAATAAGAAGGAGGCCGTACAATGGACGAGAGAGATATTTACATGGCAAAAGATGCCATGCAGTCTGCAATGAAGAAAGGCCCTGTGAGGCTGGTATTGATTATTGGAGTAATTCTGCTGTTTTTCATGTTTTTGAGGCCCTGGGTCCAGATTGGGGCAGGTGAAAGAGGGGTCGTCCTTAATTTCGGCGCTGTCCAGCCGACTGTGTTTGGAGAGGGGCTGCATTTCAGGATGCCCATAATGCAGGAGATTGTCCGGGTGGACGTCAAGGTGCAGAAGGCAGAGACAGACGCCGCATCCGCATCGGCTGATCTTCAGGATGTGACTTCATCGGTCGCGCTTAACTATCACGTCATACCCGACAAGGCGAATATTGTTTATCAGACCCTCGGGGTACACTTCAAGGAGCGTATTATAGACCCTGCTATACAAGAGGTAATGAAGGCTGTGTCAGCCAGATATTCAGCAGAAGAACTTATAACAAAGAGGCCGGCGGTAAGCGCGGAAATGCAGGAAACCCTGACTAAAAGACTCCTGCCGCACAACATTGCGGTTGATGCGTTTTCTATTGTCTCATTCAGCTTTTCCAAGGTATTTACAGAGGCCATTGAGGCCAAGCAGACAGCCGAACAGCTTGCACTGAAGGCAAAAAGGGACCTCGACAGGATAAAGATAGAGGCAGAGCAGACAATCACGGCGGCACAGGCAGAGGCAGAGTCCCTGAGGCTGCAGAAAGCAAATATTTCAGGAGATCTCATAGAGCTTAGAAAAATAGAGGCCAATCTCAAGGCCATAGAAAAATGGAACGGCATACTCCCCCAGGTTACTGGAAGCGGAGCAATGCCGTTTGTAGGCGTGGGAGATATCCAGAAGAAATAAAAAGGGTAACCGGACCACTCGGTAGAAGGAGCGGCGTTCAGGGTCCGCCAATTTCTCAACAACCCCGACATGGCAGCCCGGATGGGCGAAAGGGGCCGGGAATATGTGAGGATTAATTTCCTTATAACGAGGCAGACAAGGGATTATTTGTCGGTGTGGTATTCGCTGGAAAACAAGGGAAAGAACGTAATGGAGCTGTAATTGTGAGAAAAAAACTGCTCGAAAAACACGTTATCTGGGACTTGACACTATCAAAACAGCGCTTGAAGGAGGGGATGTCCCCGTGGCGGCATTTCTTCTCAAGATGATGTTCACGTCTATAACACTCGGTTTCGGCGGGAGCGGAGGCATAGTGACGCCGATTTTTTTTGCAGGCGCGGCGTCCGGGAACGCGTTTGCGAGCGTCTTCGGTTTAAGCAGGGACGTATTTGCGGCAATAGGGATGGTGAGCGGCAATTGATCCTTCCAAACTTTAATCACCCCGTGAGTGCAAATATACGTCTCTTTGCGGAAAGGGGGTCCTTTTGCAGAGCTTATCGAAATAATGATTCCCACCACTAAACCTCAACATGAAATCAATACAAAAGGGCCTGGAAAATTCCAGGCCCTTTTAACGTATAAATTATACTCAGATAATCAGCTCCCTCGAAAAACAGGGGAATTCATTACAGCAGGGGACGGATAGTTATTGATAGCCTCCCGTTTTCGGTTTTTCCGGAGCCGCGGCCTGCCCGCCTTCTTCCATCTGTTTCTCGCCGCCTTCAGCCTTTGTTTCCGTAGCTGCTTCTTCAGTTGTTTCCTTGACCTCAGTCGTTTCTTTTTTCTTGCAGCCCGTGGCCAGGCTCAGAGAAAAAGCCAGTGCAAGTGAAATGATAAGAATCCATAATTTTTTCATAACACCGAACACCCCCTTTCATTTTGGATCTGTGAAAATATCCTGCGTTGGCCGAATATTGTTATAAGCATAATAAGACTTTGTGCCCGCTATGTCAACAAAACGAATTTTATTGATGAGGCAAAACTATTTCGCCTGTTTGTTTACGAGCACATTAACAAACGGTTCCTTACCCAGGCATAGCCACCCCCCCGTACCGGTGATAAAATTAAAACAGGATGATGACCGATGTCGGAAAAAAGCTGATTCACCTTTTTACGATGGGACTGGTATTATGCCGGGTATAACTTCCTGAATGACCGCAGACCCTGGACGAGTAAGATCGGAATAACCGAATAATGCCGGCGAAAGAAAGAGTATTGACCCGGCGTTGAAATTCTTTCACAGAGAGGAGTGACTATTTCAATTAATTAACTTAGAAAAAGCAGTTAACCACAGAGGCACGGAGGCACAGAGTTAAAAAATAAGAGAAAAGGCCAATATGAATCATTCACCTAAGTGATGAAGCAAAATTATTCGATAACCTCTTGTTTTCTCAGTGTCTCTGTGCCT
>JACRHD010000058.1 GCA_016234115.1 Nitrospirota bacterium | reverse complement strand
CGTTATCATTATCGAACCGCTATCTACTTTCACTGCGGCGGTCTGGATTTATTCCCGAAACCACCGACCGATCCAATACTAAAATTCAGGTCCTTCTGACACAATATGTTGGGGCTACCCATGAGAAAGTCTGATGCGGCATAAATAATGGGGCTCTGCCCCAAACCCCGGTTACTTATTTGCGCGGCCAAATAAGTAACCAACAAAGGCCGCCCCGGATTGTTTAATGCCCCCTTCGGGGACCTGAATGTAAGGAATAAAAAGAGTTATCACATGCGCTCCCTTGGGTCGCTATGCATTCGTTAACGGGATAATTCAGGACTGCCCGCTAAATTCAAAAAACTCGCTTCACTCAGACACTTTTGAATTCTTAACGCGTTCAGTCCTGAATTATCCCTAAAACAATCAATGGGGAACAGGTAAGATAGATTGCTTTCCTCTTTTCACACCACTCGCGCCCTATCGGCAGACCCATCCTCCCATTCGTCTTGCCTGTGATGATGAAATATGATAATCTAAGAAATCCGAGGGGGGGAATAACTATGCGCGAGGCGGTAAGATATCTGAATAATGCCAAGGGGATATTGAAGTCGGTCCCTGTAGTAAACAATACCTACACAGATGTTAAGCCTGTCAGGGAGGCGTTTGGAACAGCATATCTTGCGGTCCTGGAAGCGATAAATGAGCATCTCATAAAAAAGGGCCTGACCAAAAAAGAGCTTCCGAGGTCAGTAGAGTCGTACAGAGCAGCATTACAAAAGCATATAGCCGTCCATAATGGGAAGCTGATGCGGGAATTCGAGAAACTCTATGACGCTTTGCATATAGCAGGTTACTACAGGGGGCTGATTTACGATACCCGCGCGGTCAAAGATTATTTCAGGGCCGCCAGGGAATTTATCGATAAAGTCGGCAAGTAGGAGCTCAGCATCGATATTATAATTTCCAGCACTTAAAAGAAGGGGACATACATGATCATCCCGGCGGGGCAGAGTATTCTGTATTCCACCAAACTCTAAACTCTACTTTTTCTTCACGCCTTCGCGGGCAATCGCCACCTTGCCGGTGCGGACGAATTCTTTTATACCGAAGGGCTTGATGAGCTCGATGAATGCGGTTATCTTGTCTTCATTCCCAGTGATCTCTATCGTATAGGTCGTGGGACCGGAGTCCACAATCCTTCCCCTGAAGATCTCCGTAAGCTGAAGCACCTCTGTCCGGTCGTCTTTCCTCGGAGCTACCTTGATGAGCACCATCTCCCGCTCGACATGGTCGACCTCCATGTAATCGGTCACCTTGATAACGTCGATGAGTTTGTTGAGCTGTTTGGTTATCTGCTCGACGACAAGATCATCGCCGGTGGTGACAATGGTCATTACTGAAGTTGACGGGTCAATCGTCTCCCCGACAGAGAGGCTCTCGATGTTATAGCCCCTCCCGCTGAAGAGCCCCGAGACCCTCGAAAGCACCCCGAATTTATTCTCTACAAGAACGGAAATAGTATGTCGCATTAATCCTCCGGAAGATCAAAAATAAAAAATCAAAATGTAAAATTAAGGTAGATTTATTAAAAAAAATTCCAAAATTTTGACTTTTGATTTTTACACTTTGAATTGTTATTTCACTGCCTTCAGCTTCTTCTCCTTCTTCTCTTCCATTTCCTCGAATATCATCTCATCTATCGCAGCGCCCGCTGGGACCATCGGGAAGACCTTTTCCTTCCAGTCCACAACAAAGTCCAGAAACACGGGTTTGTTTTTTATCTTCATTGATTCCCTGATAACAGGCTCTACTTCCGAAGGCTTTGTCGCCCTTAAGCCGACGGCCCCGTAGGCCTCGGCAACCTTAACGAAATCGGGGTTCCCGGATTCAAGCTCCGTGTGCGAATACCGCTCCCTGAAAAACAGCTCCTGCCACTGTCTCACCATCCCAAGATAACCGTTGTTGAGAATGGCCACCTTGACCGGCAGTTTGTGAATAACCGCTGTAGCGAGTTCCTGGATATTCATCTGGATACTTCCATCGCCAGCGATGTCGAAAACCACCTTGTCGGGACAGGCAAACTGCGCGCCGATGGCCGCGGGAAACCCGTACCCCATTGTGCCTAATCCGCCGGAAGACAGCCATCTCCTCGGGTAGTCATATTTATAAAATTGCGCGGACCACATCTGGTTCTGCCCGACCTCCGTGCAGATAATGGCCTCTCCTTTTGTGACCTCGTATATTTTTTCAACGACGAATTCAGGCTTGATTACATTTTCAACAGGCTGGTAAGACAGCGGCCTTTCTCTCTTCCAGCTTTCTATCTGTTTTAACCACGAGCTCCTTACCGCGTCCCACTGCTGCCCTTTCAGCTCCTTCGCGGCCTTCAGCAGGTCCTTCAATACATTTTTGACGTCGCCGACGACAGGCAGGTCCGCCCTTATATTTTTCTTTATCGACGTCGGGTCGATGTCTATCTGGAGTATCTTGGCATTGGGAGCAAACGCGTTCGTCCTTCCTGTCACACGGTCGTCGAACCGGACGCCGATGCCGATGATAAGGTCCGCATTCTGGACAGCGGTGTTGGCATAAAATGTTCCGTGCATGCCTAACATTCCCAACGAAAGTTTATGCGTTCCGGGAAATCCGCCTAACCCCATCAGGGTCATGGTAACAGGGATACCGGCAAGCTCCGCCAGCTCCTTTAATTCCTTCCACGCCCCTGAGGAGACCACGCCGCCGCCCGCCATGATGACCGGCTTTTTGGCATGCGCTATCATCTGCGCCGCCTGGTTGATCATGTATTTATTTCCCTGGTATGTCGGGTTATATCCCCTGAGCTTGATTTCCTCTGGCCAGATAAATTCAGTGGAACCCGCTGTTACGTCCTTCGGCAAGTCTATGAGCACAGGGCCCGGTCTTCCGGTAGAGGCGATATGGAACGCCTCCCGAATGACCCTGGCAAGGTCTTTTATATCTTTTACAAGGTAGTTGTGCTTTGTGCAGGGCCTGGTTATTCCCACGATATCGGCCTCCTGGAAGGCGTCGTTGCCGATAAGGAGTGTCGGCACCTGCCCTGAAAACACAACCATCGGTATGGAATCCATCGAGGCATTGGCAATGCCCGTCACTGTGTTCGTCGCTCCAGGGCCTGATGTAACGAGTGCGACGCCTACTTTGCCGCTCGCCCTCGCGTATCCGTCCGCAGCGTGGACAGCGCCCTGTTCATGCCTTGTCAGGATGAGCTCTATTTCCTTGTCGTCATAAAGGGTATCGAAGATATTAAGCACCACTCCGCCGGGATAGCCGAAGATGTGCTTGACCCCTTCCCTCTTCATGCATTCTATCAATATTTCAGCGCCGCTTTTTTTCATTTTCTCTCCTTATATATAATTAACCACAGAGGCACAGAGGCACTGAGAAGAATTAAGAGACCACAAGACCTTTTTCGTCATTCCCGTGAAAACGGGAATCCATTTTTCTTAATCCCTGATTGCTCCTTGGATTCCCGCCTGCGCGGGAATGACGCTCTCTTGCGATTCTATTATTTTTATATATTTCTTCCTCTGTGTCTCCGTGTCTCTGTGGTTAAATCCTGTCTTTCATAACCGCACCCGTGCTCGCTGATGTCACAAGCGAGGCATATCTGGCGAGCCAGCCGGATGTTATTTTCGGTTTAATTGGTTTATGCGTCTTTAATCTGTCCCTGATTTCTTTCTCGCTGAGGAGCAAATCGAGTCTTCTCCCCGGGATATCAATATTAATCGTATCACCGTTTTTAACAATAGCTATAGGTCCGCCTTCCATCGCCTCAGGCGACACATGACCTATGCACGGGCCCCTGGTCCCTCCTGAGAAGCGTCCGTCGGTAATCAGGGCCACGGAGTCACTCAATCCCATGCCTGCAATTGCCGCGGTCGGGCTGAGCATCTCCCTCATGCCGGGGCCGCCTTTAGGACCTTCGTAACGAACAACGACCACATCGCCTGCCCTGATTTTACCCGCGAGGACCGCCTTCATCGCGTCCTCTTCGGAATTGAATACCTTTGCCTTTCCTCTAAACCTCAGCATCTTTTCACTCACGGCCGTCTGCTTTACGACAGCGCCGTCAGGGGCGATATTTCCCCTCAGGACCGCTATGCCCCCTTCCTTCCGGTGCGCCCTGTCTAACGGCCTTATGACATCATCATCCATGATCTCGGCCCTGTCCGCGATCTCGTATATTTTCCTGCCTGACACAGTGAGGGTATTATTGAGTCCGGACCGCAACCTCTTCAGTACTGCGGGGATGCCTCCCGCGTATTCCAGGTCTTCGAGATAATGAGCTCCGCCTGGCAGCATGTCAGCGATATGCGGCGTCTTTTTGCCTATTTCATCAAACAGCTCTAATGACAGCGACACCCCTGCTTCATGGGCCATTGCCGGGATATGAAGTGCGGTATTTGTAGAACCGCCTAAAGCGAGGTCTACCCTGATCGCATTCTCGAAGGCCTTGCGTGTCATAATTTTTCGGGGAGTAATATTTTTCTTTACGAGCTCCACGACCCTGCTGCCGCTGTGAAACGCGATCCTCCGCTTTTTGGCTGAAACAGCCAGTGAAGTCGCGCAGCCGGGAAGACTCATACCGAGAGACTCCGTTACACATGCCATCGTATTTGCCGTATACATTCCCTGGCAGGAGCCCGCGCCCGGACAGGCGCACATCTCAAGGTCATCAAGCTCGGAATCCTTTAATAACCCCTTCTTGTACTTACCTATGGCCTCAAATGTATCGTTTACAAGCGAAAGCCTTTTGCCCCTCAAATGACCTGAGATCATCGGGCCTGCCGTTACGACTATTGAAGGTACGTCAACGCGCGCTGCCGCCATGATCATGCCCGGGGTGATTTTGTCGCAATTAGTCAGAAGCACGAGACCGTCGAACTGGTGCGCCTGCGCCACGGTCTCGATCATGTCCGCTATCAGCTCCCTTGACGGCAGACTGTAGTGCATCCCGCTGTGTCCCATGGCAATGCCGTCGCAGATGCCGGGGATGCCGAAGAAAAACGGATAACCGCCGCCCGTGTGAACACCCTTTTCAATAAACCTTTCAAGGTCGCGCATTCCGGCATGACCGGGGATTATATCGGTAAAACTGGTTGCGACACCGATGAAAGGTTTGTCCATTTCAGTGCGGGGTATCCCCGTGGCATAGAGCAGTGCCCGGTGCGGCAGCCTTTCCAGTCCCTTTTTAATTAAATCGCTTTTCATGGAAATTTCCAGGAATACCTGTTCTTTCAGGATCGCAGCATCAGATCGACAGTCATTTCTTCGAAAGCAGGAATCCCCGACAATCCGGACGCGGGATTCCCTCTTTCGTGGAAACGACTAAGCATGGGCCTTGTTGTAATCTCTGATTAATTCCGCCATTCTGTCTTTATACTGAAGTTTCTGCTTCTGGATTTTCTTTTTTTCAACTTCTTCCTCGGCAGTCAGGTATCTCTTCTTTATCATCTCATCAAGGGATTTATCCAATTTCCTGTGCTCTTCCTCGATCCTCCTGAATTCGTCATTTTCACTCCTCAGAATATTGATTATCTCGGATTCTTTCATAGGCTCCTCCCTTATCTTTGATAGACTGAAAAATTACCATATTCTCAGGAAAAATACAAGGCCGACGCTTTGACAAAAGGCCGTAAATTTCACTAACATAACAGCAGAGAGTTTGGAGTTTGGAGTATAGAGTTTAGAAAAACGGTGATACTAAACTCTATACTAAACTCCCTCGGTGGTTTATTCAGGAGAAAAAGGGAAAATTGAAGTTTGAAATGATAGACACCCATTGTCACCTCGAAATGGACGAATTTGAAGGCGACAGGGATGAAGTTTTAACGAGGGCGGCTGAAGCGGGCGTAAAATATATAATCAACGCGGGCTCGGACAGAGAAGCTAACCTGAGAGGCCTTGAGTTGTCCACCAGGTACCCGAATGTTTACTCCGCGGTCGGCATTCACCCTCATGACGCCAAATACCTGGACCGGTCCCTGCTTATTGAGCTCAAGAGGTGGAGCGACCGGCCCAAGGTCGTTGCCGTGGGCGAGATCGGGCTGGATTACCATTACCTTCATTCAACGAAAGGCGTCCAGGTAGAGGCGTTTATTAAACAGATAGCGCTCGCGCGGGAAGTAGACCTTCCGATCATTATCCATAGCAGGGAAGCGAAGAAGGACACTGTCCGCATATTGAAGGAAGAGGCCTCCGAAGTCCCGGGCGTTCTCCACTGCTTTTCAGGCGACATGGAAATGGCAAAAGAGGCGATGGGTCTCGGGTTCTACATCTCTATCGCAGGGCCCGTCACCTTCAAGAACGTAAAAGACCTGAGGGAAATCGCCGGTTTCATCCCGGATGATTTCCTGCTGATAGAAACAGACGCGCCTTATCTCGCGCCCGTTCCGATGAGGGGGAAAAGGAATGAGCCGTCTTTCCTGACGCATACCGCCCAGGTGATTGCGGACGCGAGGGGGATAAGCATTTCCGACCTCGCAAGGATCACGACGCTCAACGCGATGAGGCTTTTTAAAATAGGAGAGGTTTCCGAGCGGGGAGAGATAGCATACAGGATAAGGGACTCTCTTTATCTGAACATCACAAACAGGTGCACGAACAGATGCGGCTTCTGCGTCAAGTCACGCACAAGCTATGTAAAAGGTCATAACCTGCGCCTTGAAAAAGAACCTTCCGCCCAGCAGATCATAAAAGCCATAAATGATCCGAAGGCATATAAAGAGATCGTCTTCTGCGGCATAGGCGAACCGCTCCTGAGGCTCGACGTCGTGAAAAAAGTATCGGCGTGGGTCAAGGAGAACGGCGGCAAAGTCAGGATAAACACCAACGGCCAGGGCAACCTGATCCACGGCAAAGACATACTGCCGGAGCTCAGGGGGCTTGTTGACTGCATTTCGGTGAGTCTCGACGCTGAGGATTCAAAGAAATATGAGAAGCTCTGCAAGCCGTCCATAAAGGGCTCCTTTGAAGGCGTTCTTTCCTTCATCCGCGAGGCCGTACAGGTCATCCCCTCGGTAAAGGCCACGATCGTCAAAATACCCGGAGTAGACGTCGAGAAGTGCAGGAAGATCGCGGAAGAGCTCGGGGTGGAATTCAGGGTTAGGGAATTTGACATAGTGGGGTAGTGGCAGTAGCCCCTTGATCCGCTCTATATAACGTCTCATAGCCTCGCAGTTTGGCTTTTTTAACACACCCCTGCACCCCTCTCCGGAGGGGACTTTGGTGTCTCTCCCCGGGAGGGTCCTCGTCTTACTCCCCTCTTGAGGGGACCTTGTTTTTATTCCCCTCTGGAGAGGGGCGCAGGGGTGTGTTAAAACCCGTCACTGAATCGATACATTATCCGAAAATTCTTCTTGCGATTTTTTCAATACGTCTGTAAAATTTCATTCATACTCTTGCGAATCTCACTTTTAAACATATTAAAAAGTAAACCAGCTGACTTTACTACAATGGCAAAGTTCTGCCGAGTTTTAGATTCGACAAAATCACGCTTTGGAATTCTATTTTCTAAACAGTGTATTACTGGCGCAGATAAATCCACGGATGCTGAGCGTGAGCAATTAAAAGTATTTCAGGACCGAGGTATGGTAATAGTGGTTATTAATCAAACCGATTTAGAGTACGTATCGAATGGCGGCAATTTCATTAATCTGCTGCGCCAACGATATGAGAACATTCGATTGGATTTAAGAAAATAAAACATCAGCTAATCAGGCAAGCAGCGGACTGCATATGGGAAAATAAAACCGTCGTCATAAAACCGTCGTCAGGTCTTTCATTTGAGCGTTTCATTCAACGAATGCTAAAATTCGAGACGTCAATTCGTTTGGCCCGTTTGCTTTCAAAAATTATGCAATATATGCCTTGCAAATTATAACGTCGATTAATCGTGTGAAATGTTATAATTTCTTCAGATCAGCTTTGCTGGAAATAGGAGATATTATGAAATTTCAAAGGATAACAGTAAATCCTGAAATATGTTCAGGCAAGCCTTGTATAAGAGGCTTGAGGTTCCCTGTTTCTCGTCTGCTGGGGCTTCTTGCTTCAGGAGAAACAAAGGAATCAATACTCAAGGCATATCCTTATCTTGAACCGGCAGACATAGACGAAGCATTACTGTATGCCGCTTGTCTGGCAGATGAGGAAGTTTTTGAGTTTGCATGAGCTTTCTGATAGACATGCCGGTCTCTCCCGAAGTAGCACGGTGGCTCAAAGAAAAAGGCTATGATGCTGTTCATGCTTCTGAGGCAGGCTTGCATAATACGCCGGACAGGAAATTATAGAGGCAGCAAAGAAGCAGAAAAGGATCATCATTACCGCCGATCTGGATTATCCCCAAATACTTGCTCTTAGCGGCGCATCCAGTCCGGGAGTAATTCTTTTCAGGGGCGCATCTACACAATTCAAGAAATCAACTCTTTCAGACGGCTTTGATGTACTCTTGTTCTTTTTTGCATTTTTCAGACACACAAAATAAATCCCTTGACAATATAAATTCACCGGGTTAATATTAGTTCATACTAATATACTTATAACCGAGAGATAATCATGAAGGAATCCGCAGAATTATTTAAACTGCTTTCAGTCGATAAACGAATAGAGATTATCGAATTACTGAAAAAAGACGCCATGAGTGTCAATGCGTTAGCTGACGCATTGGGAATAACACAGTCGGCGGTATCTCAGCATTTGAGAGTTCTAAAAAGCGCGGGACTTGTGAAGGATGAGAGACATGGTTATTGGATTTATTATTCTCTGAACAGAGACACCCTCGAAAAATGCAGAGGAAGGCTTAATCGTATTTGTACTTGCGGCTGTTCAGGCGGGCATGTGGATATAAAACGGCCGCATAAAAGAATTACCGTGCCCAAATAGCGATATTTTTTTGCATAATTATATAAGTAGATGAGCATAAACTTATATTGAAAGGAGGTGATAAGGATGAAAAAGAACATTAAAAAAGAGACAACAGAAAAGAACGCTGAAATCAAGAGCGATTCAAAAAGTTCCTGCGGCTGCGGCTGCGGGTGTGGTCCGCTCACGAAGAAGAAATAATCAATGCATTTATGAGGGTGGGTTGAAAAAATCAATCCACCCTCATTCTTTAAAATCGGATGACCGGCGCCAGGTCGTTCAAGACCTGATTAGCTTCATCACTCCTCAATCTGTCCCCGTGTTTCTCCGGCATGAATTTCAAGGTGAACAAGGCGGGCCGATAGTTCTCCGACAATTTCATCCTCTTGAGTTTCAGAAATCCCCGGTGTTTCCAATTGATTGAGCAGACTCAAAACAGCGAGACATTCTTCCCGCAGCTCAGTCAGCAGAGTTTCAGTAAGCTTATTTTCTTTTGCCCTCATTTGTCAGATTATAGCATGAAAGTTGTTTTGTCCGAAAACAACAATGGCAGTCCCGGTGAAACCATCAGTTCTGGAGTGTACTTGTGCGCCGGAAAGAGACCCACCCCCTGCCCCTCCCAAGAGGGGACCTTGTCATTACTCCCCTCTTGAGGGGTGCAGGGGTGTGTTAAAACCCTTAGGACATTATCCGGTTTTACAACGCATATACGCCCTGACGATTTTCGCCTCTTCATAACTTACGGCCCCCTTGAAATGCTCGATGACCGGATAAAGCTGCCAGGACCGCAGAGTGAGGAAGAGCTTCCCGATTTCATCCCGCTTCCCCGGATCGATGAGACGGTCGATGTCTATGTCCCTGCCTTCCATTATCAGTTGCTCAATGTGCGCGGTGATCGTGGCTTCCGCGAGGTTGCGCGACTTTGCGACTTCACCGACAGAGAGTCCCTGTTTGAAAAGCTCATACGTCTTTTCAAAGGTCTCGCCTTTGGGCTTGCCGCCCGCGTGACCGGAAGGGACGCAGGAAAACGGGTTTGCAGGAACTGTTATGCCGGGATTCTCTTTTAGGTAGGCCTTTATCTCCGTTATGAATTCATCGCCGTAACGCTCAAGTTTGGCGTCACCGACTCCGCTGATTAACGCCAGATCGTGCAGAGATGAGGGATAGCGGCCGCACATTTCGTGAAGCGTTTTGTCGGAAAAAATAATATACGGAGGCACACGCTGTTCATCGGCAAGCCGTTTGCGGAGTACACGCAGCTTTTCAAACAGGGCCTGGTCATAGTCCTCGGGGCCGCTCCACTTTCCCGCGCGCGATTTCTTTTTTGTCTCTTCCCTTTTTAGGGCGCTGATCTTCTCTTTGCCGAAGAGGATACTCTTCCCTGCTTCAGCTAATTTCAATACCGGATACGTCCCGCCGTCCTGATAGATGACTTCCTGGGCCAGGAGCTCATCCGCTATGAAGCGCCAGTGGTTTTTGTCTTTGTCCTTTCCCGCTCCATAAGTCTTGATCGTGTCGTGCTGAAGTTCGCGGATACGCTTTGTATCGGCCCCGGTGACGATATCGATAATATGCATTATCCCGAAACGCTGTCCCGTCCTTGACAAGGCGGACATAAATATCTGTGCGTCAATCGTGATATCAACTTTCTCGACCTTACCCGTGCAGATATCGCAGGCGTTACAATTGTCAGCAGCATAATCCTCGCCGAAATACTCAAGGACCTGTTTGCGCCTGCAGACATTATGAGAAGCATACCTGACTACCTGGTTCAGTTTTTTCAGGGCGATCTCGCGCTCCGCGTCATTTGTTATCTGGTCGATAAAGT
The DNA here is from genome assembly GCA_016234115.1 of Nitrospirota bacterium. Classification (GTDB taxonomy): domain Bacteria; phylum Nitrospirota; class Thermodesulfovibrionia; order UBA6902; family UBA6902; genus SURF-23. Next base: position 23,128 of record JACRHD010000058.1, on the reverse strand, counting down.
ATCTGATCCTTGGGATGTCTTCCCTGCCGAAAAAGAGCACACAGTCTGACGGCTCTCCGTCCCTGCCGGCGCGTCCGGTTTCCTGATAATAGCCTTCGATGTTCTTGGGGAGGTCGGCGTGGATGACGAAGCGGACATTCGATTTGTCTATGCCCATGCCGAAGGCGATTGTCGCGACTATGACATGGACTTCATCCTTGCTGAAGGCCTCCTGGTTCGCCTTCCTCTCCTCCTGCTCCAGCCCGGCATGATACGGCAGGGCCTTTATTCCCTGACCTGACAGAAAACCGGACAGGCTGTCGACCGAATCGCGCGTTGTACGGTAAATTATCCCCGGCTCGCCGGCATGTTTCCCCAGGACATTCATGATCTGGGCAGTCAAATCTCTTTTGCCCTCCACACGATAGAAAAGATTCTGACGGTCAAAAGAAGCACGCACAGTAAAGGGCTGCCTCAGACCGAGCCTAACGATGATGTCATCCTGCACCTTCGGGGTGGCTGTTGCGGTAAAAGCGGCTATGGGAGCTTTGGGGAAAGTCTTTACAATGTTTGAAAGGCTCAGGTAGTCGGGCCGGAAATCGTGTCCCCACTCTGAAATACAGTGGGCCTCATCAACGGCAAAAAGAGAAATACGGACGCCCTTGAGAGTTTCGAGAAAATTGGTCATGGCAAAACGCTCCGGCGCGATATAAAGCAGCTCGATTGAATTGTCCCGGAGCCTGCGGAAAACGGCTGCGGTTTCCTGCGTCGCAAGGGAGCTGTTTATAAAAGCCGCCGATATCCCGTTTTCCACGGCGGCATCCACCTGGTCCTTCATAAGGGAGATGAGCGGGCTTATGACGACCGCTGTCCCGTCCAATAGTTTAGCGGGCAGTTGATAGCACAGCGATTTGCCTCCTCCTGTAGGCATTACCGCAAAGACGTCCTTCCCGCCGAGGATGCTCCTGATGATCTCTACCTGGTTCGGACGAAAGGACTGAAAGCCGAAGACCTTTTTTAAGGTGTCAAAGACCGGCAACGCATTTTTCGAGGCATGTTCTTCCATTATTTTCCCTCCATGTCCCCACAAGTTTGGAATGTGAAATATTTTAGATTAAAGCGGGCAGGATTATCAAATGTCGCTCTAATGCCAAGAGCTTGTGAATGAAGCTACATCAGTTGTCATTCCCGTGCCTAAAGCACCTACTGTTGGCAGTCTGTAAGCGGAAACCAGATTAGAGGTACTGGATTCCCGATAACTACCTCGGGAATGACGGTTAAAGTTTAATGCGGCTTCGCAAACGGCAGCTTCAGTCGTAACTTATCTTCTCCAGAAACAACCCGCACGCCGGAGCTGTCCTGCCTGCGGTCCTTCTGTCTTTTGACTCTAATATCTCTTTCATCCTTTCGGGTGCGGACCTTTCCCTGCCGATATCGACGAGCGTGCCGGCTATATTTCTTGCCATGTGCCTCAGAAACGCATTTGCCGTAATGCTGATTTTTATAACAGGGACATTGAACTGAAGACCGATGAATTCTATTGACGTCAATTCAGCTATTTCAATATTGTGAATCGTCCTGACCGGATGTTTTGAGCTGCAGCCCGAGGCGCGGAAGCAGGAGAAGTCATGCGTCCCGGCAAGATACCTCGCGGCCTCCCGCATTGCATCGATATTTAATTTATACGGCATACTCCATGAATACCTTCTCAGGAAGACCGAATAAGCCCCTGTACGTGAAATGAGGTAAGAATACTTTTTACTTTCAGCATCGTACCGTGGATGAAAATCCGGCCCGCATTCTTCAGCGGTCATTATCCTGATGTCATTCGGAAGATTAGCATTGACGGCGCGAATGAATATTTCAGGCGACAGACCGGAACCGGTCCTGAAAACAGCAACCTGTCCGAGGACGTGAACGCCTGCATCGGTCCTTGAAGCCCCGGTCATTCTCGTCCGTTCTCCCGTAACTGCAAACAGGGCATCCTCCAGCAGTCCCTGGACTGTAGTCCCCTTTGCCTGGACCTGCCAGCCGGAGTAACCTGTGCCGTCGTATTGAAGAGTGAGTTTGATGTGTCTCATTTGTTATTGAAAAAATGCTCCTGACCGACTCTTCGAAAGAAGCTGTAAGCTATAAGCGTAACGCAGGAAGCAAGAATGTATTATATTACCAGAAGAATTAAAATGGAAAACCTTTAACTGAAATGACGTTGACCGTTCAAACCGTTCAAGCAATTCAAGCAGTTCAAGCGGTTCAAGCGGCTTGATCACCTATATAGATTTTTCCTCTGCGCAATATGTATATTATATGGCTACGGAAAATACCCCCTTAAGGAGATATATTATGACTGTCACGGTGAAGAACGAAAAACTCAACAAGTGGATCAGGGAAATTGACGAGCTGTGCCGGCCTGATGATATCTACATCTGCGACGGATCGAAAGAAGAATACGACTCTATGATGGAAAAGCTGCTAAAAAGCGGTATCGCAATTCCACTAAAGAAACGTCCGAACAGCTTTCTCTTCCGCTCCGACCCGAGCGACGTGGCCCGCGTTGAGGACCGTACTTATATAAGCACTTCTTCCAAAGAAGAGGCCGGGCCTACCAATAACTGGGTCCATCCTTCCGAGCTGAAGAAAACCATGCTGGATTTGTACAGGGGATGCATGAAAGGCCGCACCATGTATGTTATCCCTTTTTCAATGGGGCCCATAGGTTCGCCTATTTCAAAGATAGGAGTTGAAATATCGGACAGTCCCTACGTGGTCGTCAATATGCATATCATGACGCGAGTCAGTTCGCGTGTACTGGAACTGTTGGGAACAGACGGCGATTTTATCCCGTGCCTTCATTCAGTCGGCGCGCCCCTTGAGCCGGGACAGAAAGACAGCCAATGGCCCTGCGCCCCGATTGAAAAGAAATATATAAGTCATTTCCCGGAGGAAAATCTTATCTGGTCGTATGGCTCTGGCTATGGCGGCAATGCCCTTCTCGGAAAGAAATGCCTGGCCCTTCGCATCGCCTCGGCCATGGCAAGGCGTGAAGGCTGGATGGCTGAGCATATGCTGATACTGCGCCTCACAAACCCTGAGGGGAAACAGTATCACATCGCCGCGGCCTTTCCCTCTGCGTGCGGCAAGACCAACCTTGCTATGATGATGCCCTCCATTGCCGGCTGGAAATGCGAATGTATCGGCGACGACATCGCGTGGCTGAAGACAGGCGCCGACGGAAGGCTCTATGCCATTAATCCTGAAAACGGTTTCTTCGGAGTGGCCCCGGGCACATCGTACGGCACGAACCCCATGGCAATGGACACATTGAAGGAGAATGTTATCTTCACAAACTGCGCCCTTACCGACGACGGAGACGTCTGGTGGGAAGGCATGGACGGAGATGAGCCGGCGCATGCCATAGACTGGAAAGGACGCTACTGGACCCCCGCGAGCACTGAAGACGCGGCCCATGCCAACGCGCGCTTTACCGCCCCCGCGGCCCAGTGTCCGGCAATCTGCAAGGACTGGGAAAAGCCCGAAGGCGTTCCCATAGATATTTTCATATTCGGCGGCCGCCGTTCCGATGTCGTGCCGCTTGTATACGAGGCCTTCACCTGGGACCATGGGGTATTTATGGGCGCTACCGCCGCCTCCGAGACGACCGCCGCCAATATCGGGGCCGTCGGCAATCTCAGACGCGACCCCTTTGCGATGAAGCCGTTCTGCGGGTACAACATGGGCGATTATTTCCAGCACTGGCTCAATATGGGAGACAGGCTCGGCAATAAGGCCCCGAAGATTTTCTATGTCAACTGGTTCAGAAAGAACGGGGACGGCAGGTTCCTGTGGCCCGGTTTCAGCGACAACAGCCGCGCGCTCAAGTGGATGTGCGAGCGCGTTGAAGGCAAAGTCGGCGCCCGGGAAACTCCCATAGGATTACTGCCGAAAGACGGAGACCTCGACATCAGCGGTCTCAATGTATCGCCTGAAAAAATGAAAGAACTCATGAGCGTAAACGCCGATGAATGGAAGGCCGAGATCCCCGATATAAAAGAGCACTTCTCGACCTTCGGCAGCCGCATGCCGGAGAGGCTGAAGAAGCAGTTCCAGGAGTTTATGGAGCGGTTGGGGTAAGCGTATTCAGGGATTATTGAAACGGTCTTGACCATGTCATCTTGCTCATATTTTTTTTGAAATCAAGAACGTCCTGCTTTTCAAAACCGTACAAAGTCAAGGTGCGACCCCTTGTTCTTTTCTGAAACTTGGAATCAGCAATATTCAGGATGCGTTTCTGCATCGTGTAGATGGAGTGCTTGCCGAAGTCGCAGGTAATCCAGCGTCTGCCAAGCTTCTCCGCCACAGCAGCGGTTGTGCCGGAGCCGCCAAAGATGTCCATGACAAGATCGCCGGGGTTGGAAGATGCTTTGATGATGCGTTCGAGCAGGGCCTCAGGTTTTTGAGTGGGGTATCCGATTCTCTCAAATGCTTGTGAGTTTACAGGATCAATATCATTCCATACTGAACCAATAGTCGCCCCCTTTAGGTATGACTTCTTCTGGGGCATTCCATCTTCACCCAACACGTACAAGTTAATATTTTCATCAATATATTGTTGAGATGGCCAGTGCCTACCAGCAGGCGGTTTAATCATTTTCCCAAAGAATATTCTGGCCGGTCCTTGCCCCTTACCTGATGCATCACTCAACCTGTACTTTGCGGTTTCATCTTCATATTTATACTTAGAGTCGAGATATGATTCCGAATGTTCTATGTACGGCTTATTAAAGACAAATTGGTCTGTTTTTTGTACCAGAAAATTGAATCATGAATAAATGCAAAACCTTGAGCCGTGAAATGGGCTGTTGTTCGCTTCCAAATTATTTCAGATAATAAGTTTTCAATTCCAAATATCTCGTCCATGAGAGCTTTAATATAATGCCCCTTTTTCCAGTCCATGTGCACATAAATGCTTCCATCTGAATCTAATAATTCTCGTAAAAAAAGCAGGCGCTCACGGAAATTTTCTAGAAATTCTGCTGATTCTATCTTGTCACTGTAACTCTTACTGCCGTTGCTTCCCTGAAAATCCGACTTTGTCGCAAACGGCGGATCATTGTAGATAAGCTTTACCTTCCCCTTCACCTTGTCCTTAATCAGCGGGTCCTGATTGAGATAGACCGTCTTCAGAAATTGTAAATTGTCCCCCTGCACAATGAGGTTCTTCCAGCCGTTCTTTTTCTGATCCGAAGCTGCGGACCACCTGCAGAGGCGCGGACTGTCCAAGAGCGGCAGCAGATGCCAGAATCACACCTTGCGACCTCTTACCCGCATATTCTATAGTTGGAATCTTGATCCGGTTCAATGTCTCGAAGTCGAACTTTCCTTCCTGCCCCAGCTTCTCCATGAGAGACGGGAATATCTTCCCGGCAAGCTCAGGCGAAGGCTCAGCGCCCGCGTTTACCGCTTTCAGCAGTTGTTTGAGTTCTTCTTCAGTCAGATTTATTTTGGACATTCTTCATCTCCCTGCTAATCAATTCCGAGCAGCCATGACAGTATATTTTTGCGGTATATCCTCCGTCCGGAATATTCGATTTCCTCAGCTCCGTCGTCCATAGTAAGAATATGATCTTCTCCCTGCGTAAGATACTGGTCTGCCAGAGTAAAGGCACCAAGCTCGCGCTTCTCATTGCCTTTATCCAGCTTGAGAGCTACCTGATATTTCTCCCATATCCAGCGGTCCTTGCGCACAAGAAAATCTATCTCTCTTCCGCCGTCCCCTGCGCCGTAACAAATCCCGGCATATCTTCTCTTCAGCTCGTGATAAACAATATGCTCCAGGCGGACTGAATAGTTTTCCTCTATCGGCGCGTACAAAGACATGAGGCCGGTATCCACTGCGTAATATTTCTTTGACGTGCTGAAGACCTTCCCAAGCTTCCAGCTGAACTTGGAAAGCTCTGAAAGGGCGAAGGACTTTATGAAATAGTTGCAGTACGTAAGTACGGTCTCCGGCTTGACCTTAAGGCCCAGCGCAGCCATTTTGTTGCGGAGTCCCGCATAGCTTACAATGTTCCCGGCCCCTGAAATCAGATAGTGCATGATCTTTTCGAGCGCGTCAACATTGTCTACTCTGAAACGCTTGACGATATCATCAAGTATCACCTTGTGCAGTATGCCGCCGATATAAGACTTTTTGGCGTCAGGCGAGCCAATGTCAAAGGTCTCCGGAAACCCGCCGTAAGACAGGTATTCGTTAAACAGCTTGAGCAGTTCGGGTTTATTGCGTTGAAACTCCTTCTTTGACCGGATTGAATGTCCCCTGTAGCGGACGAACTCTTTGAAGCTGAAAGGGTATATTGAAAACTCCACAAATCTGCCTGCCAGCCCGCTGCCCAGCTCCGATGACAGAAGACTCGAATTCGACCCTGTTATAATTATCTCCACGCCGCCTTTTTCATATATTGTTCTGATAAACCGCTCCCAGTTTGAGACCTGCTGGATTTCATCGAATATCAGGAGCTTCCGGCCCGGCCGCTCTGAGGATTGCAAAAATGTATCATAAACATCGCCGAGCTTCTCCGGATTTACGACCCCCATCAGGCGGTAGTCCTCGAAATTAAGGTACAGCAAATTATCGGGAGCGATATCACCCCTGTCGATCAGTTTTTTTGCTATGAGCTGTACCAGAAAGGACTTGCCGGTGCGGCGGAACCCGGTGACTATCTTTATAGGTTTGGAACCTATTGAACTCATGATCAGAGGCTCTGCCTCCCGAAGTGTTCCCTGGCGGCCCTGAACGATTTTTTGCCACTCGAATATGATGTTAAGGACAGATTCTTTATTCAAAAAAACTCCCTATACAGGATGTTAATTGAAAATATAATACCCCTATGGGGCGATAATATCAAGCCCAAGCAATGCGCTTTTACAGAGCGAAGGTTTTCCCCAGCAGGTCATTCAAGACATCCAGCCGGGTCTGCCCAACCGCTTTTGGCAGCAGTGTAAACTTATTTATTCGCAGAAAATGATAACCGTAGCTCTCCAGTTCAAGCTGCCGGGTGATGTCGTATTCGAGATATTCTTCCCTGAAGTCCTCAAGCGACCTCACCACCGACGAATCTTTTGTGTGATACTCAAGGCCGTCGTACTCCAGTATCAGGCTTTTCTCTTTGCCGCCTGAGGCGAGGGTAAGCAGAAAGTCCACCCGGTAACGGGGAATATATTTTTTATACTCCTGCCTGATGTACTTGCCTATATCAAATTGGGGAATGACTTTCAGGCTGTCCCTATTCTTGCGATAAAAATCACTCTGGATGATGAGTGCGTAGAGATCTTTCTCCATAGGCGAGCCAAAGATTTTCTCATCCTCGCAGTCGGTGTTCCGGTAAGCTCATCTGAATTCACGACAAGCTCTTCCTCCAACTGGATGAAACGAAGAAGTTTCTTGCTCATCTCAGGAAAGAGTCTGGCGTGATTTATTGCCGTATTGATGGTTTGTTCGATGCTGTCTCGCACCTTTACGCGGTCACGCTCTACAGCTTCAAGATTGAACTCGTCAGACCTTCGCGCAGCGCCATCTATGACCGGCAGGGAAAGCGAATTATCGATGGTGTTGAGGGTAGAGAGGTCATTGTTTCGGGTAATCCTGATGACTGAAGGCTTGGTGTGAGGATGGAGTGACTTGAACTTGTCGGTCAGCATCCGTTCAACAACATCCAGAGCTTCTTTTTTGTGGGAAGTGATGACAATGGACTTTTTGTGCTGATTCGACCAATAGGTAATTGCGCCGATTGTGTGAGACTTACCTGTTCCCGGAGGTCCATCAATAACCACGATCCTGTTTTTTGGATTCCCGATTGCCGTCAATATTTTCTTTTGCGATTGATTGAGCGGCAATGGATTATCGGAATAAAAAAAACGTGCAGAGTTCTTCGGATATTCCTCCCGGAAGCTGGAATTAGTCTCATCGTAGGTATTGACTACTTTCTCTTTAAGGTATCCATCCACAAAATCAATTATGCTTGAGCCTTCCCCTTTTTCGATTTTGGTCATCAGCTCAGAGTAGTCGAGAATCCGCTTGTCTTCGTTTTTAATGATCTGTAGTCCGAACCGGTACTTGAGGTAAGGCAGGTTCTCCGCAGGAGGTGGAACAAAACATACGTCACTGGTCGTAATTGTCTGCGGCGGCAGGTTATATTCACCGGTGAGGAAGCTGTCCAATTGCCGGAGGTGCGCAATACTGCCGGAAAATGATGCCGCACGGGGTATGGTCAACACATTCTGAAAATCAAAGCTGTTGATTGCCGGGGTATTCAACATAATCAGGTCACGAGGAACTGTGAGCCGCATACAGTCCGTCACACCGGTGTCAAAACCGATCTCTGTATGCTTTTGACGAACTGACTCATCTACCACTTCCTGTCCTGCCAATCGCTTATATTAATAAAACTGCTGACATTACTTTAAAGTCCGACAGTATGTCAGCATGAAGATTGAATATAGTTTTAATTAAGTCATCATCAGGCAGCATCATTAAGACATGATGCCCGTTCCCCTTTAAAAATCCACCGCTTAATATTAATCTAAATCACTCTAAACAGCAAGGAGAATCGTGCAAGAAAACCAGGGGCGAACGGCCGTTCGCCCCTACTTATTTCCCCCCGATTTTTTCCGGGAATGTTTCCTCCTTGACCCGATATGCAGCTTCCGGAAAAGCCTCTCTAATTTGTCCTTGTAGGCCATCGCAAAAAAGATGATTACAATGGCCGCGCCTAACAGCATCGAGAACCGGTAGTATTGCTGGTGTCGTATGAAGCTTCCTCCGAGAGTGAGAAGGACTGTTCCGAAAAATCGCCCCACGGTGCTGATGATCAGGAACTCTTTTACGGAAAGATGCCCGAGGCCGAGGATGTAACAGAGGAGGTCCTTCGGCAAGCCGGGGATAAGAAAAAGGAGAAAGACGAGAAAGGCGCCCTTATGGTGGAGCAGATAATCATACCGGTCTATCGTCTCTTTACTGATGAAGCGGTCTATCAGGGGGCGTCCGAACGTCTTTGCCAGATAGAAATTTATAAAAGAGCCTATCGTAAGACCTATGGTAGACAAAACAAGGCCCAGCGCCGTTCCGTAAAGGAAGCCGCCTAAAAAGCCCGTGGCCTCGCCGGGTACAGGGGCCGCAACGACCTGCAGGACCTGCAGAAGTATGAACCCGGCAAAGGAAAGGGGGCCGAGCGAATCGAGAAAGGCTTCCACCCTTTCCCGGTCCATGAAAAAATGAAACGCGCCCGTCCTGTAGAGGACATAAACTGCAATGAGAAAAGTCGCAATGACGGCGACCCTGAACCATATCTGCGCCGTCCTGTTATTGTTGACTGTCTGTTTGATTTTTCACCCGCTAACTTCGATTTCTGAAATCGTAATAGAAATCTTAACAGGGGCAAAGGTCCAAGAGCAATACCCCGACACGAAGCGATCAGCATTCAGCTAAAACAACCTCTTTTTCTTAGCTGACCGCTGAAAGCTGATGGCTGATCGCTTAGCAGGCCGTGCTTCTTTTGTGCGCTAAAATTATCGGCTATGGTATGATTACAACAGAAATGCTGCTTCGTATATTCATCCTGTCATGATCAAAAAGACCCTTGTCAATGTCCTGGGGGTTGTGTACGCACACGTTAAGACGAGCGACGGGGGAGACCTTTACTTAACAAGGTTCGCCGAAAAATACCAGGACCATTTCGACACACCCAACTGGTATGAACCGGGCTGGTTCAACGCCCACAAGATAAAACTGAAGGGGACCGGCTCTGTCTACAAGCTCCCCACAAAGGACGTCAACGGCGTCAGTCTCAATCTCGTGGTCAAGAACTGCCGCGTGGGAGAAGACGTCCCGCTCGACACTCATACCCTGCAGGAATTTTGCGACGCTGAATTCAACAGCCCCTGGGAAGAGTTTTCTCTCGTCATGGAGATGCGCGACGGGCAGTACGGTCCCAGGGAGCTGAAGATAAACACCCAGCGTCCTATGGTAATTTATGTCCCTCCGGATAAGATGCAGATGTGGCAAAGCGGGAGGTCCAGGGCGAAGATCAACCGCATCAGGGCAAAACATCCCGGCATCGATGTCGATATCCTCAAACAGTATAAAATGATTTATGAATGGATAGAAGGGCACAATCTCACGGAGCTTTTTGAACACATAGCGGTAAACGGCGATGACCGCCGGCAGCATCTGAAAACCCTCAATAACCTGGTCATGTCCGACCTGGACCAGAAGGGATATCTGGTCGCAGACATGAAACCCGAGCATATCATCATCAGCGGACGCGATTCGGAGCGGATTGAAGAGATCGGACGGACACAGACGTCCGATTCCCCGAGCGAGCAGGTCTATTACCTGTATAACCTTATCAATATCGGGCAATATTCACTTGTCGATTATGAGCTCCTCCTGCGCACTTCAAGGCATGAAGAAGAAGTCAAGAATTCAAGGAGGCATTCCTACCTGGATGATCAGAGGGACCGTTTCATCCCGACGCCGCTGCCCGACCACCTGACGAGCATGGAGATTTTCGGCATGCCCTACATATACGGTCACGCGGAAAGCACCGGCGGACACCTGTGGGTCGTGGGAAAGAATGCCCGGCTGTTCGACTATTTTCTCCCCGAGAGGTGGAGAAAAACGCCTTCCATCAGATTGTCCGATACAAAAGAGGTATTCTACACGATCACAAAGGACAATATTCATCTTGTCTGGGAAACTTCGCGGGTCGGCGAGCTGCCGGATGAGGAAGCAGAGAGATATAATCCCAAGATCCTTCAATACGGTATAAACAGCCCTTTTGAAGAGTTTGCCATTGCTCATGAATTGAACCGCTCAGGGATACCGTGTGTTTATGTACGGGCCGTTTATATGACGGGCACATCAAAAATAGAGGCCTCATCAGACACCAGAAAATACGAGTTGCACAAGCATATCCTGGACCCTGAGGGCAATCCAATCCTTCAGGAGAACCACAATTACATAACCATCCGGGGCTATTATAACGGCCCCGATCAGTGGGTGGCCCAGCAAACGGGTCCCCTTTATGTGCCCGTGGATATCGCGAGGGCGGTCACCATGAGACTGATTGATGAGACCCAGTGCCGGATGCTGCTGAACAAGGTCAAGGAGAACCTCAAGGACCTGCGTTATGACGGCTCCCTCTTGAAATCCAATGACCTGCTCCTTGCCACAGACGGCAGCGGCGGCATAGTAAAGGACATTTCCGGCAACCCGCTGGTCGTTATCTGCAACTTCGAGTTAATATGGAAAATGTCCTGACCTCCCTGCCCTTGTCTCCCTGATTCCGTGGCACTGTACAACAAGCGCGTTGAAATCACCTTGAAATGTCATTGAACTATTTCATTTAACTATGCCATAATTTTAAGACCTTGTTTTGTTCAGTGGATTCCATGTGTTGCAGACGCGGCTCTGCAATCAGGAATAATTCCGGAAGGACATGATGAACGCGCTGAAATGCATCAGTATCATGATAGTACTATTTCTGGCCCCCCTGTTTCCGGCTTATTCAGACGAGGCGCCGGCAAAGACGCAATTTCCCTGGACAAAGGATGACTGCGTCAGGTGCCATCCCGGTCCGGTAAATGCCAGGGCGGAGGCCGGAGGGAAACACAGGAATGTCCCGTGCGCCGGCTGTCACGTCGGTCATCCCCCGGAAGTTAAGAAACCGATCGCTCAGTGCAGCAAGTGCCACCTTAAGACGAGGAAGCCCCATTTCCGGCAAGAGGGCTGCCTCAACTGCCACAGGGACCCGCATTCGCCTTTGAACATTTCGACGTTGGGAAACGATGTCTGTCTTACCTGCCATGAGAAGCAAGTCGAACAGCTCAGGGACAACCCCAGCAAACATACGGCGCTCAACTGCTCCACCTGCCATGACGTCCACCGCAAGATCCCGCAGTGCACGCAGTGCCACACGCCCCATTCGGACGATATGGCCGTCGCCGAGTGCAAAAAATGTCATGACCCTCACAAGCCCAAGAACATAACGTTTGCAGACGACATGCTGTCAAACAACTGCGGGGCCTGCCACAAGAAGGTCTTTGAGGTGCTCAGCGCCAGCGCCGCCAAACACAGGACCTTCGAGTGCGTTCTCTGCCACCAGGGAAAGCACAAGACCATACCAGACTGCAGGGACTGTCATGGCACACCCCATCCGGAAATATTTATGGCAAAATTTCCGAAATGCGGCATGTGCCACAATATCGCCCATGATCTGAATATGTAAAGCAGTCAGCGGTCAGCCATCAGCTTTCAGCAAAAAAACCACAAACTGCTTACGCTGAGGGCTGATAGCTGACTGCTGATCGCTTTTTTTCCGCCTGCTTATTGACTGCTTCAGTGAACTGTGGCATAATTTCGATAATTTTGACTTTGTATGTGTCCCTCGTACCGCGTAAAATTGCTTAGTTAAGGCGCGCAGCGCCTCGAACTCATTCAAAAGGAGGAAGAATGAAGGTATTAAGAAGCAGTGGTCTTACGGTCGTAATATTTCTGATTACGGTGCTTGCGGTATTTCTGTTTTTTACCGGCGCCGAAACAGCCCAGACAAAACCGGAGCTGTCAAACGATGATTGTCTGAAGTGTCATGACGCTCCGCCGTCTGACCTTTCAGCCCACGGAGGAAAGCACAAGGACGTCGGCTGCCTGGGCTGTCATATAGGCCATCCGCCGACAGTAAAGAAACCCATCCCCCTGTGCAGTAACTGCCATATGGGGAAGCCCCATTTCGAGCTCAAGGGCTGTCTCAACTGTCATAAGAACCCTCACACGCCGTTGAATATCGCGTTTGGGACGGATATTACGGACGCTTGTCTTACCTGCCACTCTCAGCAGATCGTCCAGCTCAGGGACCATAAGAGCAAGCATTCGGCGCTTAACTGCTCCATGTGTCACGACGTCCACCGCAAGATCCCGCAGTGCACCCAGTGCCACAAGCCGCACTCGTCCGAGATGGCCGCGTCCGACTGCAGAAATTGTCACAAGCCTCATATGCCGACAGTCGTGACCTATGCAGCCAGTATCCCTTCAACGAACTGCGGCGCATGCCACAAGAAGGTCCTCGACACGCTCACTGCCAGCAGCGCCAAGCACCAGTCGTTTGCCTGCGCGTTCTGTCACCAGGAAAAGCACAAGATGGTGCCGAACTGCCAGGACTGCCACGGCTTGCCGCACCCGAAGGGAATACACGCCAAATTCGATAAATGCGGCGAGTGCCATAACATAGCTCATGACCTTAACAATTGGTCTGATGCGGAGAAGAAGGAGTCCCCGAAAGAAGCTCCGAAGGCCGCTCCTGCAAAGAAGAAGTAAAGTATTCTCACACCGGTTAAGATCAAAGGGCCTGTGAAATTTCACAGGCCCTTCTTATTGGAATCCGTCAGACACGAGTCGGGCCGGGGGACCGGAGCGCGATAGTTTCAATAAAGTCCCGTCATGCCTCTTCCGAGTACATCTCAAACAGGGAAAGACACAGTGCCGCAATCAGCGGTCCCAGAATAAACCCGAGGAACCCCAGAAACTGTATGCCGCCGATGACGCTGAAAAAAACGAGAAGCGTATGAAGGTTTGTCTTGCCGCCTATTATCAGCGGCTTCAGGACGTTGTCCACACTGCTTATGATCAGGGCGCTGAAAAGGAAAAGGCCTATACCTTTGAGGTAGCTCCCCGTCAGGACCAGGATCAGCGACGCCGGGCCCCAGATAAGGAATGGTCCAAGCACGGGTATAAAGGAGGAAATCGCCATTACGGACCCCCAGAACACGGGTGAGGAAATGCCCAGGACCCAGAAAGCGACACCGCCGAGGACCCCCTGCGCCACCCCCACGGCAAGCTGTCCGTATACGGCCGCTACCACTGTTTCCTTGACGCGGCCCACCAGTCTTGTCTTTTGTTTTTCGGAAAAGGGGAGGAGTATTTTAAGATATTCGATCAGGGCTTCTCCGTCCTTCAGGAAATAATAAATCGTCAGGCACATCATGATAAAATTAAATACGAGGACAAACGCGTTGGTAAAAACATCCGAGACGTGTCCGACAACATATTCGCCGATCGTCTTCAGCGTGCTGACGATGCTCTCCTGAAAGTTGACGCCCTGCAGCATATCATATGAAGACACCTTTTCGATCAGCTTCTGAAGGAACGGATACGACTGTATGTTTGTGATGGTCTCGATACCCCGTTCTTCAATCGAGCTGTATAAACCGGTGATCTCTCCGGCCAATGAGCTGATGATGAAAGAAACAGGGCCGAATATGACGATCAGGATTACCATGAGGGTGACGAGAGATGCCGCCCATGCCCTTTTAATATATCTCAGAAACAATCCGTATAACGGATAAAAAGTAATGCTCATCACCATCGCCCACGCAATAGTTATCAGAAAGGGGCTCATGATCTTGTAAAAGAGGTAAAGAAGGAGCAGGACAATCGCAAGATAAATTGTCGAGGTCAAGCGCTCGGTTTGCATTTTTAAATATTATCACACTGATTGGAGATTAAACCAGCGGAAAGGTGAATGGGTGAATAAGTGGAAGAGCAGATGAATTTTACCCATTTACTCATTACTTCAGCACCCTGCCCGGTAACGCCCCGGTGAGCTCGCCGTCCAGCAATACCGGAACGCCGTTTACCAACACATGGCGAATGCCCTCGGGCCTCCGGAACGGATCATTGAATTCCGCCCGGTCAATAATTTGCTCAGGGTCAAAGATTACCAGGTCGGCAAAAAATCCCTTTGCGACGGTCCCGCGCCGCTGAATGCCGAATATCTTTGCAGGCAGTCCGGTCATTTTGTAAAGGGCCTCGCCGAGATCGAGCGTTCCCTCCTCCCTCACGTACCTGCCGAGCACCCTCGGAAAACTCCCGAACCCGCGGGGATGGGGTTTCCCTTTTGCAGTGGGCCCGTCAAAACTCCTGGAGCTGCTGTCGCTTCCAATGACGACATACGGCCGCTTTAGAATGAGCTTCAGATTGTCCTCGTTCATGGAATAAAATATCGCCGACACCTGCAATTCCTCTTCAACAAGGACATCGAAGAGCGTTTCCATCACAGGTTTTCCGGAAGCTGAGCTGATAGCCGACAGGCTCTTCCCTTCCATCCATTTATTCCTGTCCGAATTTACCGATGAAATCATTATCCTTTCCCAGCCGGAAGGGTCCCCACTTTTCCTTGAAATATCTTCCGCAAGTCTCTGTCTTTCGTTTTTGAGCCGTTCAAGCTCTCTGGATCTTCCCCCTTCAAAGGCCCACGACGGAAGGACCGCGTCGAGGTCGGTGCCGGCCGCGATATAGGGATATCTGTCGCACGTCAGAGATATGCCCCTTTCATGGGCCGCCCCGATCCTCTCAAAAACGTCATTCAGTTTGTTCCAGTTTCTCTCCCCGCCTGTTTTGAGGTGCGAGATATGGACATGTATACCTGCCTGATCAGCTATCGCTATCACTTCATCGACCGCCTCAAGCAGCATGTCGCCCTCACTTCTCATATGAGTCGTATAAATGCCGTTATGCTTTTTTGCTTCACGGGCGAGTTCGATAATCTCCGGAGTGCCGGAATAAATCCCCGGCGGATAAATCAGTCCCGTTGAAAGGCCTTTCGCGCCGGCTTTCATCGCGTCGGACAGCAGCTCAAGCATATTTTCTTTTTGAGTGTCCGACAGAGGTTTGTCCGTGTATCCCGCGGCGGACGCCCTGATATTGCCGTGTCCGGCAAGGGTGACGAAGTTCACGCTGGACCTTTTTCCCTCCAACAGCGCGAAATACTCCGGGAAGGTGTTCCATCTCTCCCTGATATCAAGTTCATCAAGGTCCTTTTCCCTCTGTTCCATCGCGGCCCCCAAAAGGGGAGCGGCCGACAGCCCGCAATTGCCGTTTATCTCGGTGGTTATCCCCTGACACACCTTTGCCTCCGCCCTGCCGTCGGCAAGTAAAGTAAATTCGGAATGAGCGTGGGCGTCAATAAACCCGGGGCAAACGCACAGCCCTTGTACATCGATTACTTTTTCAGCACGGATATGGGAAAGATCTCCGGTCTCCATGATTGTATCGCCTTTAATCGCAATATCGGCCCTGACCGGCCTGCTGTCTTTATCCGCGCCGTCGATGACGAAACCGTTTTTGATTAAATAATCGATAGTCAGGATATTCTCCTCAAAGCTGTCTGAGATTTCGGCAGATAGCGGCCCGCCCGTGACTAAGACCCGTCACCGGTCCTCTTTGCAACGATCGTTGCCCCTGTCATATAGGAATTGATCCCCGACGCTATGGCCTCGGCGATTTTGTCTTTGTACTGCTCGCTTGAAAGTCTTTTCTCCTCTTCATGGTTGCTGATAAAGGATATCTCAACCAGGATCGACGGCATCTCGGCCCCCACAAGCACATAAAACATTGCATATTTCACGCCGAGGTCTTCAATCCCCCCGTATGCGTCCTTGAGCGTATTGATCATCGCGCTTTGCACGGTTGACGCGAGCTTCATCGACTCTTCGTTCTTGTTCTTCCTTGCCAGGTCCGAAAGGATCACCTGGAGGTCCCCCCGCATCTTCTCCATCCTGCTGAACGAGATCTTGTTCTCCCTCGCCGCGACCTTGTTGGCTTCTTCATCATCGGTCCAGTTCAGGAAATAAGTTTCTATGCCCCTCGTATTCTTCCTCGGGCTCGCGTTGGCATGGACGGATATAAAAAGATCGGCCTTTCTGGAATTTGCCGTCTCCGTTCTTTCATTGAGGGGGATAAAGACGTCCCTGTCGCGGGTATAAATTACTTCTATGCCGGGACGCTCCGCCAGTATGCCGCCGATCTTTTTCCCAACGGCAAGGACAATATCTTTCTCCCGGACCCCGCTGGGCCCGATCGCGCCGGGGTCATCTCCTCCGTGTCCCGGATCAATCACGATTCTTGTTGTCCTGACGGCACCTGGTCCGGCACTTTTGTCTTCTCTTGCCGTCGGAGGAACGTCATCCTCAGAGGAGTGCACATCAATGACGAGCCGGTGCGGGTCTTCTACCATGAAGACATTATGGCTCCCTGATTTACGGATATCGAGTACCACCCTTACAGTGTCCCTGTTGTACTGGGCCATCCTGACTTTATTCAGGATGCCGTTATCCAGTGAGATAGAAGTAACCGCCCGCTTTGAAAGAGCGCAGTTTTTCAGATCAAAATACAGCCGGTCGGGATTGGAAAGACGGTTCTGCGTGAATTCTACGGAGGCGTCTACATCGACTACGATTCTTATATGGTTGTTGAACGTTTGGACGCGAAGGTCGTTGACTGTGGAATGCTTTAACCCATATGCATAACTTGCAAGGGCAAGAATCAGGAAAGGCGTCCAGAAGGCCTTTTTCATTTAATAGTTTTAAAACAATGATGTTTTAAATGTCAATAGATATACCTCATCCTATATCCTACAATTCATCCCATAAAATTATTAAGGGCAGATAAATGTTCACAAGGCCGTCAGCAGGATTCGATATCGTCATGGTTAACGGGTATGGTTCTATTTAATTTATTTTAATAAGGCAATGAAAATAGTTACATAAAAAAAACAGACCGTAAGGTAACCCCTCAGCTATGCGGACCACGGGGACCCTTCGATAAACTCAGGACAGGCCCTGTCAAACCATAGCGCGATTAACATGCGGTTGTCACCATAACTTAGGAGTTACCCCATAAGTTGCACAGTGTTGCCTGCTTGTCCCCGATTTATGATCTCCTCTGCAACTCGTCGCAATACCCTGAGGAGTCAATTTAAGCTGCAATAAACAGGAAATAGTTTCCAGTCACATAAAAAGCAAATATTATGCCCGTAGAGGTTTTACTTATTTTTTAAAAGGTTGGTAATTTAATTTTTCCCCGAAGTCAAAACTAAATGTAATTTATTTTTACACTGTAGGGTATTTTTTACACTCCAGGGGCTATTAAATCATCCGGTGCTGCAGTGTCTTATTAACTAAATATTATATTTTTTCCGCAGGCTGTAAACAGAAGGCCTGCTGATCCCGAGGACTCTGGCAACCTTTGAAATATTATTATTGCAGTATTTCAACGCCTCGATCAGTTTCTGTTTTTCAATGGAGTATCTGACTTCTTTTAATGAGGCCACCTCGTCCACCTTCATTGCAGTCAGTTCCAGATCAAGATCACCAGGTGTTATGACGGACTCCCTGGACATAACGACCGCCCTTCTTACCTTATTTATTATTTCCCTCACGTTGCCCGGCCAGTCATAGATCTTGATCGCATCGACGGCCTCCGGGGAAAACGCCCTTGCAACTTTCATTTCTTTAGAAAACTTATTCAGAAAATATCTGGCAAGGATCGCCTTGTCCCCCCCTCTGTCCCTGACCGGGGGGAGATTAATATTGAAAACATCCAGCCTGTAAAACAGGTCTTTCCTGAATGTCCCCCTGTTGATGGCCGACTTCAGATCATTGTTCGTTGCCGCGATAAGTCTTATATCCACCTTTCTTCCGACGTTCGACCCTATTCTTTCCACGACCCTGTCTTCAAGAAATCTCAGGATTTTTGACTGTAAATTCGGAGAAAGCTCGCCGATCTCGTCAAGGAATACCGTGCCGCCGTCCGCGTATTCGAATTTTCCCATCTTTTGCTTCACTGCCCCCGTAAACGATCCCTTCTCATGACCGAAGAGCTCGGCTTCCAGAAGGTTCTCCGGTATCGCAGCGCAATTAATGGGAATAAACGGCCTGTTCTTCCTCAAACTCCTTTCATGAATGGCCATCGCCGTCAATTCCTTGCCTGTGCCGCTTTCACCCGTAATCAGGACCGGGATATCGGTCTGCGCAATTTTCCTGATCATCGAGAAGACATTCAGCATTTCCTGGCTCGACCCTACGAATTCTTCATTGATGTCGAGGTTCTTTCCTATTTTTAATATCTCCACGTCGACAAAATTAAGGACTTTATATATATCTTCAATGCTGAATGATTCGCTCTTGACTTCGAAGCGTTTAATAAATGATTCCTTTTCGTGTTCGATGAGATAGTCCTGGGAATGAAAATTCAGACTCCACCCGCAATTGTCGCATCTTCTCAGCTTCTGGGTGTTTTTCTTGCCGCAATAGGGACAGGAAAAGTCATCGGAAATGTTCTCCCTGATATAATCCCACAGCTTCAATTTTGCGTCTCTGTTGAGATTATAAAACCGCGCCGCTATCCCGGTCTCTTCAATGCGCATTACCTCTCCCAATATTTCAAACTCTCCATACCTCGGCAGGTCATAGCGCAGCCCTATTATTTTATTTTCAATGCTGGGAGGGGGGAGTTCAATAAATCCGCCTCCAAGACTTAAGGAAGTAAATTTTGTCTCTGATTCTATGCCGGTTGAGTTGCTGCCGTCCATAATTACGTTGACCGGCAGCTCGACATTGCACCTGACATCCATTCTCGCCATAATACCCCCCCGAATAATATTCAACTAATTGTTTTAACAGAGAAATAATACAGAACAATAACATAAAAAATAAACACATGTCAATGTTTTTTACATGTAGCCCGTAACCGCTCAATTATGTGGGTACATGTAATATCAGTAATATCTGCCGAAGCCTGTCATTCCCGTGCCTAAAGCACCTACTGTTGGCAGTCAGTAAGGGGGAATCCACACTTCGACAGGTCCATGGATGCCCGATTAAGCCTGCCTTACTATAGCCCACATTATTCTTAATCCTAAAAACAGCAGTTCATTTACCACAGAGGCACAGAGACACAGAGAAAACAAAAGGTTATCTAATAATTTTGCTTCACCACTTGGGTGAATGATTCATATTGGCCTTTTCTCTTATTTTTTAACTCTGTGCCTCCGTGCCTCTGTGGTTAACTGCTTTTTCTAAGTTAATCCATATTATTCATGAACTCCGGGAGGTATGATTCAAATACATGTTGCCGCAAGACCTTAGCCGGAATTTTCGCGCGGTGTAAAAAGTACACTCTGTAAAAGCAATAACTTAAAGAGCGAAAAATCCTTACAAGTAATCTCATTGCTTTCAAGATGTTTTTGAATCATGCCTCCCGGAGTATGATATTGGTGAATATCCGGCGTAGAGGCCCGCCTCAATGTAAGGAAGAGAATTTGAACTGCCGTGCAATGACAGGCCTGACCTGTCACTTCGGGACCGGGGATGGGAATCTAAGGACCTGATTCATGACAGGGCCGCGTACTCATCAATGCGAGCCGTGAATGAAGATGGGAAGGCATTTTACGCACACATACACCGGTTCGCCGTTGAACCGGCATGAAAGCAATACAACTTCCTTACTTGTGATTCCGCAATTCAGACACTTGCAGCTCATTACCGGTTCTCCATAAGCTTCTTTATCTCATTTACTATTTTTTCGGGGTCCATATTATGCATGGCCGAGCCGAAGGCTATCGTCTCCATGTTGATTCCCGGACACGTAAAACAGCCTGATCCGAAATACTTCTCTATCACCTGTCTTGCTCCGGGCACGGTCTTGATAATATCTCCTATGATCGAGTTCTTTGTTACCTCTACCTCTGTAGTCATCGGCTACCTCCCTTTTTTACTTTTCAGTATCTTACTGAAATTTACAACCTCGGCTGCCGGTCCCTGCACGCCGTGTTCTCACATTTGGACCGCCTTGACGGTCTTCAGTATATTGACTGCAAATAATACGACAGACCCAACTGTGACCGCCGCCGATATTATCAGCAATGAAGCTGCTGCGTCGGCGGCATTGCCTCCTGCGCGAAGGGGCCAGCCGGCAGCAAGACCTATAAGACCGGCGTTTGCAAGCCAGAACTGTATGTGCATGATCCTGGAACTGTATATGTGTCTTCCGCTGAACTTCGGCAGTATATGATATCCCACGCCGTATATCATCATCGACATAAAGCCCAACAGATTAAGGTGCGCATGCGACGTCACGTAATGACCTGCCGTCGAAGGTTCCAGAATCATCATGATCCCTATACCGGCCCCGGCTACGAAATAAATAATGCTCATTCTGAGATACCATACAATGATAAGTTCCATATGCTGTCCTCGCTTCCCTTATTCGGCGCGCAGACGGTTTGTCCGGATACCCGTCAGACCTGCACGACGGACTTTACCTCAGGGATTTCTTTTTTAATGGTCTCTTCTATCGCGTTCTTAAGCGTCATCGTAGACATGGGGCACCCTGAACACGCGCCGGTCAGCTTGACCTTTACTGTCCCGTCGGGCAGGACATCCACCAGTTCAACGTTACCTCCGTCCCGCTGAAGCAGCGGTCTGACCTTTCCCAGCACGGCTTCGACTCTTTCTCTTAACATCTTTCCCTCCCCTTGATTTGATTATGATTCAATTATACGCGCTACGGATATATATTCTATGATTTTTGTCATAATAAACAGTAACAGGTAACAGGCAATTAAAAAAAAGAATATACCTGTCACTTGTAACTTGTAACTTGTCACTTTCTTTTAAACATCTTCTTCAGATCATCAAGCGAAAGTAAAATCCTCGTAGGACGTCCGTGCGGACATCTGTCGGGCTCCGCCGTCCCGTCGAGGTCGGACATCATCTTCGTCAGCTCCTCATCGGTAAGTCGCTCGCTCCCCCTGACGGATTTGTGGCAGGCCAATCTGGCCGCTATATTTTTCAAAAGAGACCCTCCGGGCGCGTCCCCCTTTACGCCGCTCGTTTCCTCTTCAAGAATTCCCTCTGAAATGCCCATTAAAAGCCCTCTCATGTCCGCCTTCGTCAATTCCCGCGGCAATGACCGTACAATGACATTATTCCCTCCGAAATCCTCGACCTCGAGTCCGAATTCGCAAAGCAAATCCCTGTGCCTCACAATATGATGATATTCTTTAAGAGGAAGCTCGACCCTCATCGGAAGAAACAGCGGTTCGGTCTCGATGGACGTTTTTCCAAGAAATTTTTCATAAAGGACCCTTTCATGCGCGGCATGCTGATCGACAATCAGCAGCCCTCCGTTTATGACAGTCGCAAAGAATGATTCTCCTACATGGAAGAAAACACGGACTTCGTCCGCATGCCCGGAACCAAAGAAATCGGACTGGAAGGCGGTAAATCTCTCCGAAACCCGGCCCGTCTCATTCCGGGTTTCAGGCAGGCCGTATTTATAATGAGGGACATCACTGCCGGTTTCCCCCGTTTGAGAGGCATAACGTTCTCCGCGAGGACCGGGATTCAGCGCCTCAAACGCCGCCGCCTCTGTTATTTTGTGGATTTCATCAGGCGTTTCAAACCTGACTTCCCTCTTGGCGGGATGGACATTCACGTCCACCTTACCATGATCGATATCAAGAAAGATAAAATATGCCGGGCGCCTGTCTCCCGGAAGCATGTCTCTGTAGGCCCTGCTCACGGCGTGGTTGATCACAGCATTCTTCACTGGACGGTTATTTACAAATATCTGCTGCCGGCCCTTTCCTCCCCCTGTAAAATCCGCTTTAGAGATAAACCCGTAAACCTTTATGCCCCATCCTTCTTTCCGGACGTCGAGAAATTCCCCTGTAAGCTCCTCACCGTAAAGCTGGCCGAACCTCTCCTTCAGGTCCGACGCGGCGGACACCTTCAGCAGTTCGCTGCCGTTATGGACGAGAGAAAACGATATCCCGGGATATGCGAACGCCTTTTGAACTACCGTATCGATAATATGGGAGAGCTCCGTCGGGTTGCTTTTCAGAAATTTTCTCCTTGCCGGGGTGTTATAAAAAATGTCCCTGACCTCGACCGTAGTCCCCTGCGCAGGCGGGGCCTCGGCAATTTCCTTTTTGTGATTGACCCCGATCTCGATTTTTACGCCTGAACCCGAACCAGTCGCTGCCGTAATGAGCGTTATCTTCGACACCGACGCTATAGCCGGCAGGGCCTCGCCCCTGAAGCCCAGAGTGGAGATATCAAAGAGGTCGTCTTCCGACCTGATCTTGCTCGTCGCGTGTCTCTCAAAGCACAGTACGGCGTCGTCCCTTTCCATGCCGCTGCCGTTGTCCGATACCCTGATGAGCTTCTTCCCGCCGTGTAAAATCTCGACGTCTATCCGAGTCGCCCCCGCGTCAATCGAATTGTCGATAAGCTCTCTCACAACAGAAGCAGGGCG
>JACRHD010000057.1 GCA_016234115.1 Nitrospirota bacterium | reverse complement strand
GTCCATTACCACCTGCTTCACAAACCACGGAAGCTTGATTCTCAATATTCTTGTAAACAGTGCTTTTTCGTCCATACCTCATAGAATACCTTCAACCCCTATATCTTGTGTAGACCCATGAAGAACCCGGATGCGCCATTTGTAATTATAACAGAAGGGAATAAAGAGAAAGAGGTTTCCGCTAAAGCATGCTCCTAAGGATTGATTCTTGTTTTGCTTTTTGTCAAATATGTGCAAAAGGAGATTTTCTGTCACACCTTTGTGTCATGTCACAGTTTTCCCTGACGTTTCATCCCGGTGTTATGCCGATGATCACTATAAGAGTGACCGGCTAAGGTCCTGTAACTTCTTTAAAGTACGACGTTATTGCGCTGTATTTTTTCGGGCTGTATTTTTTTATTGCACGGGTATTAACGCGGCATAAGAATTGCTGTTTATAGTTTGGGCTGGCTAACCCACCCCTTCCCCCTCCCAGGAGGGGACCTTGTCTGAGGGGTGTAGGGCTCTCCAATTTCCCCTCTTGAGAGGGGTGCAGGGGTGTGTTAAAATCCGTCACTGAGTGGGTACCGGTTCTTCATTTTCTTATTCGGAGGTGGGGTGATGTTGAGACTGATTAATATTCCTGGTTTGGTTTTGCTTCTTTTGCTTTCTCTAAGCCTTTGGCCGGTAAATGCAAATGCACTGACTGCTACGAGCGCCGACAACAAGTACACGATAACTTATAATTGGGATGATATCAACGACTTGTTTGCGTTTTCAATAAAAAATAATGATCCTGTTTACAATTCTGCTACAAGCGCTGATAATGTTTATTTTGGGAGCGCGTGGGGGTTGACCAATAGAGGTCCTGCCTCAGGCTGGGTAGGATATGAGATTCCTAATGGCGATGGCTCTGAAAAAGTAGGGTATTACACTAATAATGTGTTGCAAGAGATTTCAGCAGGCCGAACCAGAAACTACAGCGAATTCGTCGATCCTTCTTTCAATCTTGATGATTTGACAAGCGGGTTTATGCTCAATATTTGGGGAAATAACTCGTATAACACTCAAGCCAATCTTTATGCTCCAATAGAAGTTATCAATGGGCCTACTGTTGTGCCTGAGCCGGTGAGTTCTGTTCTTTTTCTTTTCGGGGCAGGGGCGCTTGCGGGCAGAAGGTATTTGAAAAGAAAAGCGGCCTGAATTGATTCACGTCATTGCGCGAGTTACCTTAAAAAGGTCTTCAGATCAAAATACATTAAACGGGTGTCATCTTTTTTGTCCTGGTCAGTTAAAAACTTGAAACCGTTTCTTTTATAAAAGCTTACGACCTTATCGCAATTATATGCATCAACAGTTATAAACCTGCAACCTGTCTTGTTTCGCACGGTAAAAAAGCTTTTTACAAAATCCAGGACTTCGCTCCCGATTCCCTGCCCCTGAAATGTTCTATTTATCCCAAGACGTCCGACTTTTACAGCAGGATATCTCGGTCTTCTTTTTTCATTGGGAATTTTACGGATAAGTTTATTGGATATAGTTTTCTTCATTAGGCGGTCTTTATTTATTATTGCGTCATTCAGAACGCTGAAGAAGGCAACGGTCTCATTATTATTTTCGAAAGCATAAGTAACCGCTAACAGCTCCCGAGCATAGTTTGCGGTATCAGTATGGAAAAAGTCGTTAAGGTCTAAATCGCCACAATCAAAAGGCTTTAATTTTGAGTCAGGTTCGAGCCGGATGATTGGAAATTTTTCAAGCAATTGAGGGCTAAAGCCTGGTTTTAGAGTTGTTAATTATTTTGTTATATGCGGAAACGGCTTTTCTGTATTGTTTAGCTGGAACTTTTTTGTTTTCGTTTTCTTTTACTTCTTTCAAAAAACGGTCAGAGTCTTTACCGTACAGTATCGGGGTTTCTTTAATAGGTTTTGCCATGATTAGCCCTCCAGTCCATTCCGTTGTCTACATTATACAAAATCAGTCCATATATTTCAGCTTATCTATCTGTCGTCATTCTATTAAAAAAGTTGAAAGGGACTGCTGTTTTAAGCGTCTATGACTCCTGAGGGCGGGTTTAAAACCCGCCACTACAAGGGCGCATTGCCATACGCACATACATCCAACTCTAAACTCTTAACTCCGAACTCTTAACTCTATTAATGCGCCCCCGCCCAGTTTACGCAGGCGCCGATGTCCACTTTTAGGGGGACTTCGAGTTTTACCGCGTTTTCCATTTCTTCCTTTACAAGGGCCATGGCAAGGTCTTTCTCATCTTCGGGGACTTCGAACAACAGTTCGTCATGGACCTGAAGGAGCATCCGGGTCTTGAGCTTTTCCTCTTTCAGCCTCCTCCAGATGTTGAGCATCGATACCTTGATTATATCAGCCGCAGCGCCCTGGACAGGGGTGTTTATCGCGAGCCTTTCGCCAAGCTGCCTGATATTCTGTTTTGGGTTCTTCAGCTCGGGTATCGGCCTCTTCCTGCCGAACATGGTCGATACATACCCGGCCTCCGCAGCCTGTTCAATGGTCCTGTTCATGTAATCTCTTACTCCACTGTGCTTGGCGAAGAAGGTCTCGATGTAATCCCGCGACTCATCCGGAGGTATCCCTAATTGTTTGCTCAGGCCGAAGGGGCTGATGCCGTAGACAATGCCGAAGTTCACGGTCTTTGCGCGCCTCCTCATCTCCGGGGTAAGATCTCCTGCGGGAACTCCAAAAAGTTCCATCGCCGTACGCGCGTGAATGTCCCCGTCGTGCCTGAATACTTCTATGAAACCTTCATCCCGGCTCAGATGCGCAAGCACGCGGAGCTCTATCTGAGAATAATCGGATGATAGAAGCAGGAATCCTTTTTCCGCTATAAAGGCCTCCCTGATCTTTATGCCCCATTCCCCCCTTATCGGGATGTTCTGCAGGTTGGGGTCCGAGCTGCTGAGCCTGCCTGTTGCCGTAATCGTCTGGTTGAAAGAGGTATGGAGCCGGCCTGTCTTCGGGTTAACAAGCCTCGGCAGGGCATCGACATACGTGCCTTTCAATTTCGACAGCGTCCTGTGTTCAATGATCTCCCTCGGCAGCTCGTGCTCAAGCGCCAACTGCTCAAGGACATCGATGTCCGTCGAGAAACCGGTCTTGGTCTTCCTGCGGGTCCTGAGGCCTAACTTTTCAAAGAGTATTTCCTGGAGCTGTTTCGGCGAATTGATATTGAATTCCTCTCCGGCGATAAAGTATATCCGGGTTTCAATGCTCGCGATTTCTTTCTCCAGCTCCACTGAAAAAGCATTCATAAGCGGCACATCGATCTTCACCCCGGCCATCTCCATGTCGGCCAGCACTTCGATCAGGGGCATCTCCATTTCGTAAAATAATTTTGCCAGCCCCTGTTCTTCAATTGCCGGGGCTAAAAGCTTCCTGAGTTTCAGGACTGAAGCAGCGTCTTCACCCGAATAATTAGCCGCGCTGTCCACGGGGACCTCCCTGAAGTTCAATTTGCCCTTATCGGTGACATCGTTGTACGCAAGTTTCTTGACGCCTAAATATTCCATGCATACATCTTCAAGGCTATGGTTCGATTTATTCGGGTTCAGCAGATAGGAGGCCAGCATGGTGTCAAAGGCAACGCCCCTCAAATCTATCCCTTCATTCTTTAAAACGATAAGGTCATATTTGATATTGTGGCCTAACTTTTTGATTTGCGGGTCTTCAAGAAGTCCTTTCACCCGGCCAAGGACATATTCTTTTTTGAGTTGCTCCGGAACACCCAGGTATAAATGAGTCAACGGAATATAATAAGCAGTCGATGTCTCCGCAGAAAGGGAAATTCCCACGAGCTCCGCTGTCACAGGATATTTCGAGGTCGTTTCGGTATCAACGGAAATCTCTCCTGCCGCGGAATGGACTGAGTTTGTCAGTCCTTCTTCATCGAGGACCGTCACATATTCCGTTTTTTCTGTAACGGCCCCGCTGCCTTCTGGGACCAGTTTCATGAAGCTGCTGAACCCGAACCTGCGGAAATACTCAAGCAGCTTCCGCCAGTCGGGCTCTCCCTGTTTGAGGTCCTTTACCGTGACCTCCAGAGGCACGTCGGCATGCATTGTCGCAAGCTCTTTGCTGAGCTTTATATTTTCCATGTTTTCAGAGACCGCCTTTTTAACCTTGGCATTTTTCAGCTCATCACACCTTCTCAGCAGATTATCGAGGGTCCCGAATTCCTTCAGGAGCTTTACCGCGGTCTTTTCCCCGATGCCGGGTGCGCCGGGGATATTGTCGGAGGCGTCGCCCATGAGGGCTATGACTTCCGGGAATCGTGACGGCTCCACACCAAATCGCTCAATAACATCTTTCTCCTCCGTCATGACCTCTTTCATGCTGTCGTACAGTTTGATGTGAGGACTGACAACCTGGCACATGTCTTTGTCTCCGGTGACGATAAAGACTTCGAGCCCTTCAGCCTCAGCTTCCTTCGCCAGGGCGCCCAATATGTCGTCGGCTTCATAGCCGGGTTTTTCAATCGACACTATTTTGAAGGCGCTGATAATCTCCTTGATATACGGAATCTGGCTCCTGAGCTCATCCGGCATCGGTTTGCGATGGGCCTTATATTCTTCATAGACCTCGTGCCTTTTGGTGGGAGCAGGCGTGTCGAAGACAACGGCGAAGTAGTCGGGCTTCTTTTCCCTGAGTATCTTCAGCAGCATATTGGTGAAACCGAAAATGGCATTTGTGGGAAAGCCGTCGGAAGCCGACAGGTTTCGTATTGCATAGAATGCTCGGTAGAAATAAGAGTTCCCGTCTATGAGATAAAGGGTCCGCTGCGCGTTCATGACGCTAAATAATAACAGCAATGATCAGTTACTACAAGCGCCCCCCCGCGCCCTCTCCGGAGAAGCCCCGGCGGCTTGAACCGACGTTTTACAGGCCGGAGAGTATCTCGTTCAGCTTCTTCTTCAGCAGGGCAGGGTGGGTCCCTTTCCAGTAGAATTTCCCGCATTGCGGGCATTGTTTGAAACCTCCGGCTGTTTGATAGACATATTCCGGGACTGAAGGTTTTGCCTGTTCTTTGGGGACGTCCTCGAGGAGGGTATTGCAGAGAGAACATCGGCTGTAAAGGCGGGGCCGGCCCTCTTTGCCTGAATCAGCCTGTTCGGGAGGATAAAGGCTGAACGCCTTGAGGACCCTCGTCAATTGTTCAAAGGGATCATTATCATGGAGCAGGAGAAAATTCTTCAGCCCCCTCACCTTCACAAGCCTTGTGTCCCGGGTGAGGATGGTCCTGTCTTCTTCCCTGGCGATCCTCAGGAGTCTGTGGTCTTCGATGTCGGGGAAATAGAGGGTGTCAAAGCCCAGCAGTCTCAGCCACCGCGCCAGGCGTCCCAGCATCGCATCGGCAATGAATTTCATGCTTTTCTATCCACAGATTAACGCAGATTTCACAGATAATTAAAAAAATTCTTCCTGTTCCTTCGGCATAACTCTGCTTCCCCCACAGCGTCTTCTAAATAATAAGGGCGACAAAGTCGCCCTTATTGTATCTCTAATCTGTGTCAATCTGTGAAATCTGCGGATTCTATTCCGTTTCCGACTGCACAAACGTCGCCTGGTACATATCGGTGCCGGTACCCGCTGGAACGAGACGGCCCATGATTATATTCTCTTTGAGACCCCTGAGCTCATCGATCATCCCGTTGATAGCGGCCTCTGTAAGGACCCTTGTCGTCTCCTGGAAAGATGCAGCCGAGATAAAGCTGTCCGTAGACAGAGACGCCTTTGTAATACCCAGCAACAGAGGCTTTGCCAGCGCCGGCTTGCCTTTCTCTTTAAGGACCCGCCTGTTTTCTTCGTCAAACACCAGCTTGTCCACGTGCTCGCCGGCAAGGAAGTCGGTTTCTCCCGCGTCCTCGACCCTCACCTTCTTCATCATCTGCCTGACGACGACTTCTATGTGCTTGTCGTTGATGGAGACCCCCTGCAGCCTGTAAACCTTCTGCACCTCATCGACGAGATATCTCTGTAGCTCATTGGGTCCGAGTATCTCGAGGATGTTGTGCGGATTGATCGAGCCGTCCATCAGCGGTTCGCCGGCCTTCACCCAGTCGCCTTCGTGCACGCTGAGGTGTTTACCTTTGGGGATGAAATACTCCCTGCTGTCAACTCCGCCTTTTACTACTAATATCCTCATGCCTTTATGGAAACCCCTGAACTCGACCACACCGTCTATCTCGCTGACTATCGCCTGTTCCTTGGGCTTTCTCGCCTCAAACAGCTCCGCGACCCTCGGCAGACCTCCGGTGATGTCCTTTGTCTTTGTGGTTTCCCTCGGTATCTTGGCTATAACGTCGCCGGGATGGACGATGGTCCCCCTGTCGACAAGCACATGCGCGCCCGACGGCAGCAGATATCTGGCGATGTTGTTGGTGCCGGGGATCTTTAATGTGGACTTTCCCTGTTCGTCTTTTATCGAGATCCTCGGTCTCATGTGCGCCGGGTATTCTATTATCACCTTGTGGTGAAGTCCCGTGACTTCGTCGACCTCTTCCTTGACCGACACGCCCTCTGTTATGTCGCCCAGGGCGATCCTTCCGCCGACCTCGGTTATGATCGGGATTGAATACGGGTCCCACTCCACAAGCAGTTGCCCGCCTTCCACCTTCTCGCCGTTCTTGACCTTGAGTCTCGCTCCGTATACGACGGAGTACTTTTCTCTCTCTCTACCTTTTGAATCGGCGATTGCGATGCTCCCGTTTCTGTTCATGACAACGAGGGCGCCTTCCCTGTTTCTGACAGTGGCAAGGTCGATAAACTTGACGATGCCGCTGTTTTTCGCCTCAAGCACCGTCTGCTCTACGAGCCTTGTCGCCGTACCGCCGATATGGAACGTTCTCATCGTAAGCTGTGTTCCCGGCTCCCCGATGGACTGGGCCGCGATGATACCGACCGCCTCGCCGGTCTCCACCGCTTCACCCCTTCCGAGGTCTCTCCCGTAACACTTCTTGCACACGCCGTGCCGTGATTCGCAGGTAAGGACCGACCGTATCTTTACCCTGTCTACAGCGGCCCCGACAATCTTCTGGGCCAGGTCGTCATCAATCTCGGTCCCCTGGGCCACGATCTTCTCTCTTGTGTGCTGGTCCTTTATGTCCTCGGCCGCGGTCCTTCCGAATATCCTCTCCTCGATCGGTTCGATTATCTCGCCGCCTTCAATCAGGCTTGTTAAATAAATGCCTTCATTTGTGCCGCAATCGTCCTCACGGATAATTACGTCCTGCGTGACGTCAACAAGCCTCCTGGTGAGGTAACCCGAGTTTGCGGTCTTCAACGCCGTGTCCGCAAGACCCTTTCTGGCGCCGTGGGTCGAAATGAAGTACTGAAGAGGAGTCAGCCCTTCTCTGAAGTTGGCGGTAATCGGGGTCTCTATGATTTCCCCCGAAGGTTTTGCCATCAGGCCCCTCATGCCGGCCAACTGTCTTAACTGGGCCGCGGACCCTCTGGCGCCGGAATCAGCCATCATGAAGATGTTATTGAAGGACCTTCTCTGCTTAAGGTCTTCTTCCGACAGCTTGCCGATGTCTTCGCCGCTTTCGACCCCCAGCTCCCTCATCATTTCGTCGGCGATATTTTCCGTGACTTCCGCCCAGATGTCTATGACCTTGTTGTACCGCTCGCCGTTTGTGATAAGACCGTCGGCATACTGCCTCTGGACATCTAACACTTCCTGTTCCGCGTTTTTAATGAACTCGGGTTTCTTGCTCGGTATGTGCATATCGTCAATGCATATTGAGCTTCCCGATACGGTGGCATAACGGAACCCGATCTTTTCGATGTTGTCAAGGAAGATCACCGTCTCCTTCTTCCCGACCTTCTTGTAGCAATATTCCACAAGCCTCGCCACTTCCTTCTTGGTCATCTCCTTGTTGATCATCGCGAAGGGCAATCCCTCGGGCAATACCTCGCCCAGGATAATCCGTCCCGCCGTAGTATCGACAAAAGAGCCGTTCATCCTCACCTGTATTTTGGCATGAATATCTATTATCTGTGGGTCATCTTCCTGTCCCTGTTTGCCCTTCTTTCTCCCCCCCCTTGCAATGCCTGCATCGTACACGACCCTTACTTCCTCGGGGCCGGAGAACTTTTTTCCTTCTCCCTTCGCGCCTTTTCTTTCCTTTGTCAGGTAGTATATGCCCAAAACCATGTCCTGCGTCGGGGTTGCGATAGGTTTGCCGTTTGCAGGGCTGAGGATATTGTTGACCGCCATCATCAGGACCCTTGCCTCAATCTGGGCCTCTATGGAAAGGGGCACGTGCACGGCCATCTGGTCGCCGTCGAAATCCGCATTGAACGCGGTGCATACAAGGGGGTGAAGCCTTATGGCCTTCCCTTCCACGAGCACAGGGTCGAAGGCCTGCATCCCCAGACGGTGGAGGGTCGGGGCCCTGTTTAACAGTACGGGATGCTCCGCGATGACTTCCTCGAGGCAATCCCAGATTATGTCCTCACCCCTCTCAACTAATTTCTTTGCCGCCTTTATCGTAGTTACGACGCCCTTTTCTTCGAGCTTGCTGAATATATACGGCTTGAACAGCTCAAGCGCCATGACCTTGGGAAGCCCGCACTGATGCAGCTTGAGCTCCGGGCCTACCACGACAACCGAACGCCCTGAGTAGTCAACCCTCTTACCAAGAAGGTTCTGCCTGAAACGCCCCTGTTTGCCTTTGATCATGTCGCTGAGGGACTTAAGGGGTCTTTTTGTCGTTGCCTTCAGGACCCTGCTTCTCCTGCCGTTGTCAAAAAGGGCGTCAACCGCTTCCTGGAGCATCCTCTTCTCATTGCGGATGATAACGCTCGGCGCGTTCAGCTCCATAAGTCTCTTCAGCCTGTTGTTCCTGTTGATCACCCTCCTGTAAAGATCATTGAGGTCGGAGGTGGCGAACCTGCCCCCTTCAAGGGGCACCAGGGGCCGCAGATCAGGAGGCAGCACCGGGATAACGTCCATAATCATCCATTCAGGCTTGTTCCCGGATTTCCTGAAGGCCTCCACAACGCGCAGGCGCTTTGTCAGTTTCCTCTTGATCCCTAATGAAGTCGTCGCATGGGTCTTTGCCCTCAGTTCCTTTGCAAGTTCATCGAGGTCTATGTTCCTGAGGAGTTCTTTTACAGCCTCCGCGCCTATGCCGGCCTTGAACTTGTCGCCGGATTCCTGGACATATTTCCTGTATTCCTCATCGCTGAGCAGCTCTTTCTCTTTCAGTTTCGTATCGCCCGCGTCAACCACGATATAGCTCTCGAAGTAAAGGACCTTTTCAAGCTGGCGCATGGTCATATCAAGGAGAGTGCCTATCCTTGAAGGTATGCCCTTCAAAAACCATATGTGGGCGACCGACGTCGCAAGCTCGATGTGACCGAGCCTTTCACGCCTCGCCTTGGCCTGGATGACCTCGACCCCGCACTTGTCGCAGACCACCCCCCTGTGCTTCATCCTTTTGTATTTCCCGCATATGCACTCCCAGTCCTTGACGGGACCGAATATCTTGGCGCAAAAGAGGCCGTCCCTTTCCGGCTTGAACGTGCGGTAATTGATCGTCTCCGGCTTTTTGACTTCGCCGTAAGACCAGGCCCTTATCTTTTCAGGCGAGGCCAGGCGTATTTTGATAGCCTCAAATTCCGTCGGATTCTTCGGCTTTTCAAATATCGAATAAATATCTTCCACTTAAATCCCCCTTTTCAAATCTCAAATTTCAAATTTGAAATTGAAAATTTTAAATTTGCATTTTGCAATCTTCAAGGTCGTTATTTCTTCTTCCCCGCAAGCTGTTTGCGTTTCTCAGTCTTATCGCCGCCGCCGTCCTTGCTTTTTTCCACCTGCTTCTCTTCGAGCAGGTCTACGTCAAGGGCGAGACTCTGAAGTTCCTTTATCAGAACATGGAATGACTCCGGCACCCCCGGCTCCAGGTTCACGTCGCCTTTGACGATCGCCTCGTATACCCTGGCCCTTCCGGCGACATCATCGCTCTTGACGGTAAGGAATTCCTGAAGCGTGTAAGAAGCCCCATAGGCCTCCAGCGCCCATACCTCCATCTCGCCGAGTCTCTGTCCTCCGAACTGCGCCTTCCCGCCCAAAGGCTGCTGGGTGACAAGCGAGTAAGGTCCGATAGACCGCGCGTGTATCTTGTCCTCGACAAGATGGTGAAGTTTCATTATATACATGGACCCTACGGTAATGGGCTTCTGAAAAGGCAGCCCCGTCTTTCCGTCATAAAGGACGATCTGACCGTTTTCAGGCAGGCTCGCCTCTTTAAGGAGGTCCTTTATTTCGCGTTCGCTGGCGCCTTCAAATACCGGTGTTGCGACATAGAGGTCCAGGGTCTTTGCGGCCCATCCCAGATGGGTTTCGAGCACCTGCCCGACGTTCATTCGGGATGGAACGCCGAGGGGGTTGAGGATAATGTCGATCGGCATCCCGTCCGGCAGATACGGCATGTCCTCTTCCGGCACAACAATGGAGATGACCCCTTTGTTGCCGTGTCTTCCGGCCATCTTGTCGCCTACCTGTATCTTTCTTTTCATGGCGATGTATACCTTGACTATCTTCAGGACGCCGGGAGGAAGCTCATCGCCTTTTTTGAACTGATCCAGTTTTCTTTCAAATTCGGCCTCAAGTTCCGTCACTACCCTTTCAGTTTCATCCTCGACCGCCTTCAGTTTGTCCCTTTTTTCAGGATCGGAGAGTTTGACCTTTCGGAGTGACTTGTCCGGTATATGCTCCAGTATTTTGTCTGTCAGGCGCTTCCCGCTTTCGCACAAAATTTCCTTGACGCCGGGGACCTTCACATCCTCCGCAACCTTCTCATTGATTATGAGGTCTCTCATCTTCTTATGCCCGTTCTCGGAGAGGATCATGATTTCGTCGTCAAGATTCCGCCGCATATGGGCGATCTTGTCTTCCTCAATACCCTTGGTCCGCTTGTCCTTTGAAGCGCCTTTCCTCGTGAAGACCTTCACATCCAGGACCGTGCCCTCTATTCCGGGCGGCACGTAAAGGCAATTTTCCCTGACCTCCTCGGCCTTTTCACCGAAAATCGCCCTGAGCAGTTTCTCCTCCGGCGTAAGCTGGGTCTCGCTCTTGGGCGTGACTTTACCTACGAGTATATCGCCGGGTTTGATATAGGCCCCCGTCCTGATAATCCCGCTCTCATCGAGGTTCATCAGCGCTTCTTCGCCGATATTCGGGATGTCCCTCGTGATCTCTTCCGGCCCGAGCTTTGTCTCACGGGCCTCTATCATGAATTCTTCAATATGTATTGAAGTGAATGCATCGTTCTTGACAAGACGCTCGCTGATAATGATAGCGTCCTCAAAGTTGTAGCCGCCCCACGGCATAAAGGCCACTAACACATTCTTGCCCAGGGCAAGTTCACCCCTGTCGGTGGCCGGGCCGTCCGCGATGACCTGGTTCTTTTTTACTTTTTGCCCGGCGGTAACAATCGGTTTCTGGTTTACGCATGTCGCCTGGTTGGACCTGTAAAATTTCACCAGATTGTACACGTCCGCTCCGCCGTCGTCGCACCGGATGATAATTCTCGAAGCGTCAATCGCTTCCACCACGCCTGACCTCTTCGCGGTCACTACGACGCCCGAGTCCCTGGCAGCCACCGCCTCAACGCCCGTCCCCACGCGGGGGGCGTCGGTCTGCAGCAGCGGGACAGCCTGCCTCTGCATGTTGGAGCCCATCAGCGCCCTGTTTGCGTCGTCGTTTTCAAGAAAAGGTATCAGGGACGCGGAGACGCTTACTATCTGCTTGGGAGAAACGTCTATGTATTCCACTTCAGCAGGGGTAACGAGCCTGAAATCCCCGCCGACCCTTACCGAGACCGTCTCGCCGGAAAGACGTCCTTTGGCGTCTATAGGCGACGTCGCCTGGGCTATTACATGCCTCTCACCGTCGATCGCATCCAGATATTTTATCTCATCCGTGACCGCACCGTTTGCAACCTTTCTGTAAGGCGATACGATGAAGCCGTAATCATTTACCCTCGCATAGGAAGCAAGCGAAGTGATCAGTCCGATGTTGGGGCCTTCAGGGGTCTCTACCGGACATATACGTCCATAATGGGTCGGGTGCACGTCCCTGACTTCAAACCCCGCCCTTTCCCTTGTCAATCCTCCCGGGCCGAGGGCGCTCAGTCTCCGCTTGTGCGTTATCTCGGACAATGGATTTGTCTGGTCCATAAACTGGCTGAGCTGGCTTGAGCCGAAAAACTCCTTGATGACGGCAATAACGGGTTTTGCATTGATAAGGTCATGCGGCATTGCCGTATCGAGCTCCGTAAGAGTCATCTTTTCCTTTATCGCGCGCTCCATTCTGACCAGACCGATCCTGAACTGATTTTCCAGAAGCTCTCCAACGGCCCTCACTCTCCTGTTGCCTAAGTGGTCGATGTCATCGACCTCGCCTTTTCCCGCCCTGAGATCAAAGAGATATCTAAGGATCTCTATAATGTCCTTGTCCGTAAGGACCCTGTTCTCCAGGGGGATGTCAAGGTTGAGCCGTTTATTGAGCTTGAGTCTGCCGACCTCCGAGAGGTCATACCTCTTCGGGTCGAAGAACAGCCCTTCAAAAAGGGCCTTCGCGTCCGCAAGCGAGGGCGGCTCACCAGGTCTCAGTTTTTTGTAAATCTCGATAAGCGCCTCGTCCGTGCTGCTGACCTTGTCCAGGAGAAGAGTGTCCCTCAAAGAGGGCAGATAGCGGATGCCGTCAATATAAAGGAGCTGAAGCGACGGGATATTCAGGGACATAATTCGCTCTATCACCTGTTCCGTGATTTCTTCATTGCTCTCAAGCATAATCTCCCCGGTCTCGGGATCGATTATATCGGCCAGCGTAACCCTCCCGACAAGCTCTTCCTTAAGGATGGGGATCTCCTTAATGTTTGCCGCCTCCATCTTTTTTATGGCGGACCTCGTTATCCTGCCGCCTTCTTTCACGATAACTTCCTGGGTCTTTGGATTGGAAATGTTCTTGAAGGCCTTGGACCCCGCAAGCACATCGCTTACTGCGCGCGTTGCCACGCTGTTCTTTATTGTTATTTCTTCGATGGGATAATACAGTTTCAGTATCTGCTCTTCGGAATATCCGAGCGCTTTAAGAATAATGGTGGCATGCAGCTTTTTCCTGCGGTCGATACGCACAAACAGCGTGTCCTTGGTGTCGAATTCAAAATCAAACCACGAGCCCCTTGCAGGGATTATCCTGGCGGAAAACAGCACCTTGCTCGCCCCTGGGGACTTGCCTTTGTCATGGCTGAAAAATATGCCGGGGGAACGATGGAGCTGGCTGACTACCACCCTCTCGACGCCGTTGATAATAAAAGTCCCGGTGTCGGTCATCAAAGGAAGCTCTCCCAGATATACTTCCTGTTCCCTCGACTCTTTCAGGCGCTTCTGTCCTGCGTCTGCTTTTTCCCACAGATTGAGTTTGACCTTTATCTTGAGGGGAGCGGCAAAATTAATGCCTTTCTCAAGAGACTCCCTTATATCGTATTTCGGGTTCCCGATGATATATTCCATAAATTCAATGGATGCAGTCTCGTTGTAATCGGTAATAGGGAACACACTGTTGAAAGCAGACTGCAGGCCATTGTCCTCCCTTTTGTGGGGGGTGATTTTCTCCTGCAGAAAACGTTCAAACGACCGCTTCTGTATCTCGATAAGATTCGGGATCGCGAGCATCTCCGGAATTTTCCCGAAGTTCTTTCTGGTTCTTAAAGCCTCTGCCATATTTCTCCTTTACAAAGGGGTGAGGGTATAGAGTTCAAGGGGTCAAGCGACTTTCCTTCACCTGAACCCTCGAACCCTCGAACCCCTGGACCCTGATTTATTTTAATTCTACTACTGCTCCCTGGTCAGTAAGCTTTGCCTTTATGGCCTCAGCCTCTTCTTTCGATACGCCCGTCTTCACGGGTTTCGGGGCCCCGTCCACGAGGTCTTTGGCCTCTTTCAAGCCGAGACTCGTAATCTCCCTGACCACCTTGATGACCTGTATCTTCTTGTCTCCCGCGGCAGACAGGATGACGTCAAAGCTTGTTTTCTCTTCCGCCGCCGCTGCTGCAACAGGCGCCCCGGCCGCCGCGACTGCCGCAACAGGCGCCGCCGCCGTCACTCCATACCGCGCTTCAAAATCCTTGATAAATTCCGACATCTCCAGAATCGTCATCTTGTCGATGAACTCAAAAACCTGATCTTTTGTTACTGACATTGTCTTCCTCCTTAAATTTTAACTCTTATCAGTTAAATTTCAACTCTTAACTTGTTTTCCGGTATTGATCGACAGCAGGGCGGTCCTTCAGGTTTGCTTTCCTGCAAGGCTGAAGCCTTACCCTACGGTCAGCTCTTTTTCTGTTTCAACGCCTCCAGAGCATATGCAAAACGCACAACGGTCGCATTCAGCAATCTTACAAGCTTGCTCGCAGGCGCCTGGAGAGTCCCGGCCAATATGGACAACAGGACTTCTCTCGACGGAAGCTCGGAAATCTTCTTCAGCGCATCGACGGAACAGAGCCCGCCTTCAATCACACCGCCCTTAAGCTGGAGTTTTTCATTCGTCTTGTTGTACTCAAGGACCTTCTTTACGAGAAGAACAGGATCGTCATAACCGATGGCAATCCCTACCGGCCCCGTAAAGTTGTCCTTCGCGACGCTTACAGGCGTGCCCTCGGCGGCAATTTTGGCAAGCGTGTTTTTAACGACTTTGTACTCCAGCGCGGCAGATCTGAGGCTGTTCCTTAGACCCGTGATCTCTTCTACGTTCAGACCCCTGTAATCAGTAAAGACAATGCCTTTTGCCTTCTGAAATTTGGCCTGGAGCTCTGAAACTAACTGGCTTTTCTCTTGCTTATTCAGTTCTTTCACCCCCTTCTTTTATATCGGAGACCACGGGACACAGCAGAGTTAAGAGTTAAGAGTTATGAGTTAAAAATTATAAGGTAGAGTTATGAGCTTAGAGTTAAGGAAACTTCCGTCTTCTTTAACTCGTGACTCTTAACTCATTACTCTTCATTCTCCCGGTCTATGCAGGCTGAGCGCATGCTCTCAATTAAACTGACCCGATTCATCAGATAAGTACCCGCGGTCTCTGACCTATTTTTTGTAGGGGTGGGTTTGAAACTCCGCCCCTATATCAACCATTAACGGCTAAACTGTCGATACCCCGCCGACGTTCAGAGGTATCCCGACTCCCATCGTCGATGAAATGGAAATCTTCTTGAGATACTTTCCTTTGCTTGTCGACGGCTTTGCCCTTTCTATTGCCCTTATGACGGATTTCGCGTTGTCCATAAGTTTATCACTTTCGAATGATGCCTTCCCTATAGACACATGGACAATGCCGGCTTTTTCGGTTTTGTAATCGGCCTTTCCGGCAGTTATGTCTTTAACGGCCTTGCCCAGATCAAATGTTACGGTCCCTGATTTGGGGTTTGGCATCAGTCCTCTTGGTCCGAGGACCTTTCCGAGCTTGCCGACAAGTCCCATAATGTCGGGCGTAGCCACAACCTTGTCAAATTCAAGCCACCCGCCGTTAATTTTTTCTACCATGTCTTCAGCGCCCACATAATCAGCGCCCGCGTTCTTGGCTTCAAGCGCCTTTTCCCCTTTTGCAAAGACGAGGACCCTGACCTTTTTGCCGAGCCCGTGAGGCAGCACCACGCTGCCCCGCACCATCTGGTCCGGCTTTTTCGGATCCACTCCGAGATTAAATGCCAGGTCCACGGTCTCATCAAACTTTGTGTGCGCAAGCTGTTTGACAAGGTCAACGGCCTCTTTAAGATCATACTGCTTTGTCTTATCTATCTTCTCGTTTGCACTGGTATGTTTCTTACCCATTTCAGCCTCCGATAATAAAATCAAAATTTAAAGATCAAAATGCAAAATCAAGGAAATCAATTTATTGAATTCTTCCTTCCTCAATTTTGATTTTTCATTTTTAATTCTTTAATTACTCTACCACCTCAATGCCCATGCTTCTTGCCGTACCTTTGATGGTATTAAGTGCCTTTTCAAGGGCAAAGGCATTAAGATCGGGGAGTTTTGTTTTTGCGATTTCCCTTGCCTGATCAATAGTGATCTTTCCGACTTTATCTTTATTGGGCGCGTTTGAACCCTTGATTATGCCCGCCGCTTTCTTGATCAGTTCAGACGCCGGCGGGGTCTTAAGAATAAATGAAAACGACCGGTCCTTATATACAGTCAATACGACCGGTATAATTGTATCACCCATGTGTTGAGTCTGGGCGTTAAAGGCCTTGCAGAAATCCATTATGTTGATTCCGTGAGGACCTAAAGCAGGACCTATGGGCGGGGCCGGGTTCGCCTTTCCGGACGGGACCTGAAGCTTCACCATTGCCGTTACTTCTTTTTTAGCCATTTTATAACCTCCGATTTTCAGACCTCAAATTTGAGATTTGAAATTTCAAATTCTCAAGTTGTCTTTTCCACCTGCAAAAAGTTCAATTCAACCGGTGTCTGCCGGCCGAATATCGTCACCATTACTCTCAGTTTATTATGGACATCGTCCACCTCGTCCACCAAACCGTTAAAATTGGCAAAGGCACCGTCAATTATCCTTACGGAATCGCCGCGTTCCAGCAGTGTCTTTACCTGTGTCGCCGGTCCTTTTTCGATCTGCTGGACGATTACATCTATTTCTTCAGGATGCAATGGGGTGGGCTTTTCAGCTCCGACAAACCCGGTGACCCGAGGGGTGCTGCTGACGAGATGCCATGTCTCATCGTCGAGGTCCATTTCAATAAGAATATATCCCGGATAAAACTTTTTTGTAGTTTCCTTTTTCTTCCCGGCCTTAAGCTCGATCACTTTCTCGGTCGGAATCAGTATCTGACCGATTTTTTCGCTTAGCCCCCTTCTCTGAGCGCTTTCCCTGATACTCGCCATAACTTTTTCTTCAAATCCTGAATACGTGTGCACCACATACCACTGCTTTACCATAATTTCATTTACCTCACTACCATGCCAACCAGTTTGGAAAGCACTAAGTCTATTATTCCAAGGAATATTGCGATGATAAATACCATCACAACCACGACCTTCGTGGAGCCTATTACTTCATCCCGCGAAGGAAACACCACTTTCTTTAATTCGGTCTTAACTTCTCTGAAAAAAGTCTTTATCCTTTCGAGCATATATTTATTCCTTATCTGATAAAATGGCAGGCCAGGAGGGATTCGAACCCCCAACCCTCGGATTTGGAGTCCGACGCTCTAGCCGTTAGAGCTACTGGCCTATGCCTTTGTCTCTTTATGTTCCACATGCTTGCGGCAATGTTTGCAATATTTTTTCAGAACAAGTTTTTCAGTAGTATTCTTCTTGTTCTTTGTAGTCGCATAGTTCTTGTTCTTGCAAGCCGTACATTGTAAAAGTAATATGTCCTGCATTGTTCCGTCCTCCGTGTCCGTTATCCGTCATTCGTGACCGTTTTCCGTGTCCGTA
Organism: Nitrospirota bacterium; assembly: GCA_016234115.1. Taxonomy (GTDB): domain Bacteria; phylum Nitrospirota; class Thermodesulfovibrionia; order UBA6902; family UBA6902; genus SURF-23. The sequence continues at coordinate 186 of JACRHD010000057.1, read as the reverse complement.
TTTTACGGTCACGTCAACCGGACACGTTTCACGTCCTTTTATTCAATTACCTCGGTCACAACCCCTGCTCCGACCGTCCTTCCACCTTCCCTCACCGCAAACCTCAACTCCTTCTCCATCGCTATCGGCGTTATCAGCTCTATCTCCATCGTCACATTGTCTCCGGGCATCACCATCTCCACTCCC
>JACRHD010000056.1 GCA_016234115.1 Nitrospirota bacterium | reverse complement strand
TTTTGAAGGATATACTCCCTTATGACGGGTATTCTGGTCCCTTCGCCGTATTTGGAAGTGCATTCATCAACTGCCAGTTTGGCTGTCTCGGCAAGAAAGGTTAGTGTCCCGGCGGCAGGGTCTAATACGGTAACGGAGTCTGATGCAAAGCCGTCCTTCTTCCCAAAATATTCTTTCAGAATTATATTTAAAGAACGGACAATATAAGAGACAACAGGTTCAGGCGTATAATAGACTCCGCGCTTCTCTCTTTCCTTCGGGTCGTATTCCGCAAGGAATGTCTCATAGAAATGAATGATCGGGTCGCTGCCTTTGCCTTCATGATAAAATTTATGGAGCGTATTTTTTACATCAGCCACTGAAAGGACCTCGGATATGTCGTCAACGATCCACTCCATCTGCGGAGGTAAATCTTCAAGGGATATGAACTTTAAGACATCTCTTAATATCCCTATGGTTCTCGGTATATAGTCGAATGCAAGCTTTCTGTTAAATCCGTTTTCCGCGCGTGTCCTTGCGGCAAAAAGACCATAGGTAATTGTCTGGCTGTACAAGTCTGCAAAATCTTCTTTTGTAAGGCCGTGTATTAGAAACGTCTGAAACGCCTCATAAAAACCCTGTAGGGGCGAACCTATGTGTTCGCCCTTTTCTTTTGATGGGTAAACACGCAGGTCTACACCTCCATTTAATTCTTCCTCAATAACATTTCTTAAAAACCGCGTCCTCTTTGCAAGCTCGACAGCGAGAGTTTTTGCCGTATATGTTTTAGGCAGAGAGAAAGAAAAATATTGTTCAAGGAGATTGAAAAACTCCTGCTCTTTTTGAACAGGCGGAATAGTGTTTAGCTTTTGTATTAAAAACGGTCTGGCGATTTGAACACTATCAATTATTCGACCGTCCCGGTAAAGCCTGAATTCAAAGAAGTTGGTCAATATCAAATTCGGGAAGGTATGCAGATAACGTTTTAACTGGTCCATATCTTCTATCTGGTCCAGATATTTAACCCCCCTCAATCCCCCCTTATCAAGGGGGGAAGTAAAGGGGGGTGTCTTTGCTTCAATATATCCGACGATATGCTGTTTCCCGTCCCATACCCTGAAATCCGGGTTACCGGCGTCAGTCTTTTTGGGGGTGGTCGTAACATGAACTTTCTTCTTGTTTATTGATTCAGCATAATCCTTAAATAGTCCTTCAATGCAGGAATAATAACTTGATTCCGTTGCATCCCCACGTTTACTGACCTCAAAAATATTTTTCAAATATGTTTTTAACATGTATTATAATCGGTTTCGATGTGTCTTTAATTCCAGCCCGTTCCCTTTCGCCCCTTGAGATGCAACGCTTAATTTTAGTTCATACTCATGCCAAACAGCAAGAAGTTTTTAGCGCAGGCATTTATTACATTTCCAAATAGTTATATACCGGTAAAATATTTTGTTTGACAGTATCGTAAGCACTATGCTAAATTGTTACACTTCCTAGTTATATGCAGTTTTTAAACCTCAAAACGCATATAAGCAATTTTAGACAGGTTTGATATTCCGGGAAGCATAACTCACTGATCTTCAAAAAATAAATCAAGAGGTTTACCCCAAAATTACGGGATAGACAATATTATTTATAAAGGAGGATGTAAAAAATGCCGTATGATGCAACGAAATTAGCCGACTGGCAGATATCCGAAGAAGCTGAAAAGAATATGCCGACCACCGAAAAATGGCGGGAGAAGCTCGGCCTTCAGAAGGACGAGATGCTCCCGATGGGCCGCCTCGCCAAAATCGACTTCCTCAAGGTCATCGATCGTCTGAAGGACAGGCCTGACGGCAAATATATAGAGGTGACAGCCATCACTCCTACCCCTCTCGGCGAAGGCAAGAGCACTACATCATGCGGCCTGATGGAGGGCCTCGGCAAGAGAGGCGTCAACGTAGGCGGCGCTCTGAGGCAGCCTTCCGGCGGTCCGACTATGAACGTAAAGGGGACCGCTGCCGGAGGAGGAAACTCCCTTCTTATCCCTATGACCGAGTTCTCTCTGGGCCTCACCGGCGACATCAACGACATCATGAACGCCCACAATCTTGCGATGGTCGCACTGACCGCAAGGATGCAGCATGAGCGCAACTACACCGACGAGCAGCTGGACAGGCTGACAAAAATGAGGCGGCTTAATATCGATCCTACCCGGGTCGAGATGGGCTGGATCATGGATTTTTGTGCACAGAGCCTCCGCAATATTATCATCGGCATCGGAGGCAAGCAGGACGGCTTCATGATGCAGTCGAAGTTCGGAATTGCGGTCGGTTCCGAGTGCATGGCTATCCTGTCCGTGGCCAATGACCTCGCTGATCTGAAAAAACGCCTGAACAGCATCACCGTTGCCTTTGACAAAAGCGGCAAGCCGGTCACAACAGGCGATCTCGAAGTCGGAAACGCAATGGCCGCCTTTATGCGTAATACCATTAACCCGACGCTTATGTGCACTGCCGAATACAATCCCTGCTTTGTCCATGCAGGACCATTCGCCAACATCGCAGTGGGCCAGTCCTCTATTGTCGCAGACCGCATCGGCCTGAAATTATTCGATTACCATGTCACCGAGTCCGGGTTTGCAGCCGACATCGGTTTTGAGAAATTCTGGAACGTCAAGTGCCGTTTCAGCGGTCTGAAGCCCCATGTGTCGGTTCTCACAACCACTGTCCGCGCCCTGAAGATGCACGGCGGAGGGCCGAAGGTCGTGGCAGGCAAGGCATTGCCTGAAGAGTACACTAAGGAAAACATCGGCCTTGTCGAAAAGGGCTGCGCA
>JACRHD010000055.1 GCA_016234115.1 Nitrospirota bacterium | reverse complement strand
TGTTGTAACGATATCGAACGGAATATACAATGTCGTGCTCGGTCCTTTTCCCGCGCACATGACCTTTGACAGGCAATATTATATGGGTATGGCGTTTGGGGCAGAGGAATTTACTCCTCGGCAGCAATTGACGGGTGTGCCGTACGCGATGAGGTCGGCGACATCGGACAGTGTCGCAGGCGGGACAGTGACAAATTCCGCGATAGCGGACGGAGCGGTGACGGATGAAAAGATAGGAGGGACAATCAGCCCGTCAAAGATACAGCAGGGGCATGGCTCAGGCCTTGACGCGGACACGGTGGACGGGTCGCATGCACTGGACTTTGCGCCGTCCGCTCACGACCATAACGCGGTCTATTACAGCAAAGCTGAGGTCGAGGCCGTCAGGAGCGAGCTTCAGGCGCAAATAGACGCATTAAAGAATTTGCTGACCGGTATGACACGGACCGGCAATGATATCTATATTGACGGGGCAAATCTTCACGTACGGAGCGGCAGCGGCGCAACCGGCGGCGCAGTCAACGGCCTCGGCAACATAATAATCGGTTACAATGAGCTTCGCGGGTCCGGCGATAACAGGAGCGGCTCGCACAATCTGATAGTCGGCTATCAGAATAACTACAGCAGTTACGGAGGGATAGTAGCCGGAGCCATCAATACGATCTCCGGGACTTATGCCTCTGTCACAGGAGGTATGCAGAATACGGCAAGCGGGATATATGCCTCAGTCAGCGGAGGGCTTGGTAACACAGCAAGCGGTGAAAACTCCTCGGTCAGCGGTGGGGCTGTAAACGCAGCCAGCGGCGAGAGCTCCTCCGTAAGCGGAGGATTCTGGAGCATAGCCGGTGGTGATTTTTCCTCAGTCAGCGGAGGGCTTGGTAACAAAGCTACCGTCAATACCTCATCAGTCAGCGGAGGGGCTGATAACACAGCAAGCGGTTATAATGCCTCGGTCAGCGGTGGGCTTTCGAATACAGCAAGCAGCGATGCCTCCTCAGTCAGCGGTGGGGAAAATAACACAGCCGGCGGTTTAAGATCCTCGGTCAGCGGAGGTCAGTATAACAAGGCAAGCGGTGATCACTCTTTTGTAGCAGGCGGGGGCGGAGAATTATCATATGACGGCAATACGGCCTTTGCCAATTATTCCGCTATCCTCGGAGGCCTAAGAAACAGGGCTGGAGATCAGGCTCTTGCAGACCCCGCAATTGGAGAATCATCCACTGTCAGCGGAGGGTATGGCAACATAGCTTCCGGCGAAAACTCCTCGGTCACCGGAGGGTCTGGTAACACAGCAAACGGTGATTTCTCCTCGGTCAGCGGAGGGGGCGATAACACATCAAGCGGTTTATGGTCCTCGGTCAGCGGGGGGTATGGAAACACAGCAAGCGACACTGATTCCTCGGTCAGCGGAGGAAGTTATAACACAGCCAGCGGTCTGCGCTCCTCGGTCAGCGGAGGGTATGAGAACACGGCAAGCGGTGAATTATCTTCTGCAAGCGGAGGCTCGCAGAACACAGCCAGCGGGTCATATTCATGGGTTAGCGGAGGCTCTCATAACTTAGCCAGCGGCGTTAATTCCTCAGTTAGTGGGGGGGCTTCTAACACAGCCAGCGCTAACGATGCGTCAGTCACCGGGGGGAAGGTCAACACAGCCAGCGGCGAGGGATCCTCAATCAGCGGAGGAGTATCGAACAACGCAAGCGGCATACTATCTTCAGTCAGCGGAGGTCTCATCAGGACTGTTACCGGAAATCATGACTGGCAGGGCGGGGAATACTTCTCTGATTATTAATACGATATAAATTCTCAGCCCGCGGCCTCCTCTCCGGTTTAAGGAGGCCCCGGGGCAAGTCAAATTATTTTAAGGAGGAAACACATGAATTCCAGGATACAAAGGCGTCGTAAATTGTCCGTAATGATCTGCTTGATGCTGATGGCTCTTTGCACCCGGCTCTACGCCGGAGGCCAGTCGAGCACAAACTTCCAAATCCCGACGGACGTAGTATCAGGCGGCGGAGGAGACAGCGGCTCGGCCAATTATTCCACCAGCCACACGACCGGACAGTCCACCGCAATCGGCGAGTCCTCGAGTGCGAATTTCACGAACCAGGCGGGCTTCTGGTACACGTTTTACGGAGTAGGGTTTTCCTGTGAAACAGGGCCTGCAATCGGCAGTATAAACGTTGAAGGCTGTCTCTCCGAGCTTTGCAAAAGCGATTTGAGCGCAAGTGCAAGCGACGAGTGCGGAGGCAATCTCACATACACCTGGACGCCGCTGAACGGAGGGGCGATTATAGGCAGCGGGGCAGTCGTACAATTCGATCCTCCTGATGCCGGGCCACATCCGTGTCCGTATCAGGTGCAGCTTACGGTGACGTCGGACGTATCAGGATTATCATCGAATCAGACCGTGGACATACGCATCAAGATGGCAGGAGACGTAAACGGAGACGGTGTGGTTAATCTGATGGACAAGCTTCTTGTGCGTCAGCACTTCGGCCAGTCAGCAGGAGACCCGAACTGGGACGTCAGGGCAGACGCGACGTGTGACGGTGTGGTGAACCTGATGGACAAACTCAAGGTCAGGCAGCAGTTCGGGCAGACCGGCGGGTGCGCGTGCCAGTGAAGGCAGAGTCAAGAGTCAAGAGTCAAGAGTTAAGAGTTAAGAGTTAAGAGTCAAGAGTCAAGAGTCAAGAGTCAAGAGTCAAGAGTCAAGAGTCAAGAGTCAAGAGTCAAGAGTCAAGTAGGGGCTGACCGGAGTGTCTGCCCGCCCGTAGGGGCGATCCGGCGGATCGCCCGGCTGTTTTTCGCCATAATTCGTACCTATTTGCGCAAACGTGCAAGTAACGAATTTTCTTGACAGAAATGGTGTCCAGGTGTTTAATAAAGTTATCCTTAGCAGTTGATGGCCGTATCATCTTTTTACTTTACACACTGAAGTTATGAATGTTGTTTCTTTAAGAGGCGGCGGCGTTTATGGCCCGGGCGTGTCAGTCGTCCGTTGAGCTGATTTGTGATAACTGCTCAACGGTTGACGCCTGTATGCCTTCAAAAAGAACAATCCTGACAAGCTCGTAGGCGTTGTGGAAGGGGTCGGAGATGAAGGGAAAAAGGCGTTCACCAGTCTCGATGAGCTCTGGC
>JACRHD010000001.1 GCA_016234115.1 Nitrospirota bacterium | reverse complement strand
GCCGCATCAGACTTTCTCATGGGTAGCCCCAACATATTGTGTCAGAAGGACCTGAATTTTAGTATTGGATCGGTCGGTGGTTTCGGGAATAAATCCAGACCGCCGCAGTGAAAGTAGATAGCGGTTCGATAATGATAACGATTACGGAAACCACAAGCCATTCTCTTGATCTTCTCGATCTTGCCGTTGATCGCCTCGCCCAAAGCATTGGTGATGCGATGCCGCGCATAGGTCACAATGTTGTCTATATGTGCCTTGACCGTCTTTGCGGCCTTCTTGATGGGCTCCAGGCGCGAATGAGCAGCCCAGAAATACCACCGACTGAAGTATTTTCTCATAGAGGCCGCATATCGATAATCCCACAGATGCCGAAGGTTTTCCTTGATTGCCCAAGCCCGGCACACCTTCAGGTCTTTTGCCCGTAATACGTCGAATTCTTCCTGCCTCCACTGCGGAATATTCTCCCGGCTCCACAGCCACAGATACCTGGTCCCTTTCAGCGTTTCCTTGCCTCCTTCGGAAAGCTCGCGGTGCTCGCTCTTTCGGACCTCGTCAACCGCAGTCAGGACATGCTTCATTACGTGAAAGCGATCAAATACGATCTTCTTCTCAGCCTCAGGCACATGCGCCTTCGTCGCAGCAATATACGGATCCCACATGTCCATAGCTACTGCCTCAATGCCGGCAAGCTCCTCTTCGGTAAACTGCCTATAATAGCTTTCAAGGCTTTCCTGCCCGCGATCGTCCCATACAAACTCAACCGTGCCGCCATCTATGTCATACACCAACGATTCATATTTGTGCCCTTTGGCTATCGACTTCTCATCCACGCCAATGCGGCTGGGTACTCGATGCGCCTTGCGCCCCAAGCCACGGTTGACTGCCCGCTCCAGGGCATTCCAACTCCTGTCCCAGCTCAATCCGCAGAGCCGGGCCGTTGCCTCAATACTGCACTCCTGAGCCACACGGATCACATGGCTCTCAAAGGCATACGTCATGTCCGAGCCGTTCTCCCCTACTTCCGAGTTGATCTGCTTTATTCCATGTTTCGGGCAATTCACCCTCGGCGGCCTCACATGAATGTACGTCTCCATCTGACAGGTATTCAAATGACGATATACTCGCTCCGGCGAGTGATCATACATGCCGTAAAATTCTCCACATTCCGGACACCTTACCCGTATGTCCTTTTCGTGATCTACATAAATGTCGATCCGCTGTGCCACTTCGTCCATTACCACCTGCTTCACAAACCACGGAAGCTTGATTCTCAATATTCTTGTAAACAGTGCTTTTTCGTCCATACCTCATAGAATACCTTCAACCCCTATATCTTGTGTAGACCCATGAAGAACCCGGATGCGCCTTATTTATTAAACAGCTTCAAATACTCCCCATACCCTTCTTTTTCAAGGTCCTCTTTGGGAATAAAGCGCAGGGCCGCGGAATTCATGCAGTATCGCAGACCCGTGGGGGGCGGGCCGTCGTCGAATACGTGGCCGAGATGCGAGTCGGCGTGTCTGCTCCGCACCTCCGTCCTTTTCATGAAGAAACTCCTGTCCGACCGCTCCGTGATGTTTCCCTTCTCAAGCGGCCTTGTGAAGCTCGGCCATCCCGTGCCCGAGTCATATTTGTCGAGTGAACTGAAGAGCGGCTCGCCTGAGACGATATCGACATAAATGCCTTCTTTTTTGTTGTCGTGATATTCATTGTCAAAGGCCGCTTCAGTGCCCTCTTCCTGGGTCACCTTGTACTGAAGGGGGGTCAATTTTTTCTTCAGCTCCTGCCTGGGTGGTTTCGTGTATTTGCTGAGATCTTTTTTTTGAGCGGTTTCCGCCATCAGACCTTCCTCCATGCCGATAGTAAAAATGAATATAACAAACTCCGCTAAAATGATTTTCCAGTTAAATGTATTTTTCAATTTTCATCTCTTGGGGGTATATTGCAAGGGCGGGTTTGAACCCCGCCCCTACAATGAGGGCAACCACAGGGCGTTTGCCCCTACATGTTATTTAATTGATTCAATCGTAAGGAACTGGCTTCCGCCGCTTGTGTAGGTCTTGCCGGTAACGGTCACTTTCATGGCCATCTTCTCAATAACTTCGTCAGGAAGCGCGGACTTGGGCGCGTTCGGCAACAATACATAGACCTTGTTTGTGCCGTCTTCGAGCAGTCCTGCGGGTATGCCCTTCTTGACGCAGTCGATAGCGCACTGGCGATGTCCTTCCCCTTTTACTCCCTTCAGGGCATAGCAGTAGGTGTCGATGATTTCACCTTTGACCGTAACCGTATCAGCCGAGTACACCTGATTAAGCCCGCCCAGGACCAGTACAAAACCAACCAGGACCCCGATAATCACAATTTTTTTCATTTCATTCTCCTTTTGTTCTTGGTGTTATTATTAAACAGCTTTCCTTCGCTTCGCCCCAGGGCGTGTGGGATTCTTATATCACTAAATCCGGAGACTGTCAAGGAAATGAAGAGAGAATGAAACAGTGTTTTGAAGAATAGTTGACTCCGATCTCCAAACTCTTTACTCTATACTCTATACACATTGTCCCGGAGGTAATCATGCAACGACTCAGGATAAAAAACGTTCTCTCTGAAGGACACGCCGGGCAGCCGGTTACTGTCTGCGGATGGGTGAGGACAAAGCGCGAGTCAAAGGGCATCGCGTTTATCGCACTCAGCGACGGCTCGACTCAGGACACCCTGCAGCTTGTCGTCTCTGAAACTTCCCCGGCCTTTCAGATACTGGCCCGCTGCAATACGGGAGCGGCCATCAAGGCGGCCGGCTCACTGAAAGAATCTCCCGCGCAAGGGCAGAAGTTTGAAATTGAAGTCTCGGAAATAGAGATCTTCGGAGACGCCGACCCTGCTTCATACCCCCTGCAGAAAAAAGGGCACACCCTGGAATTCCTGCGGGAAATAGGGCATCTCAGGCCGAGGACCAATACCTTTGGAGCGATATTCAGGGTCAGGAATATTCTTGCGGAGGCCGTGCATGAATTCTTTCAGGGCCGGGGCTTCATCTGGGTCCACACGCCGGTCATTACCGCCAGCGACTGCGAGGGCGCGGGCGACATGTTTACCGTCACGTCTCTGCCCCTGGAAAGCCTGCCGCGGGCAGCCGGCGGGGTCGTCGATTTTTCGCAGGATTTTTTCGGCAAACACGCCTACCTGACTGTAAGCGGTCAGCTCGAGGCGGAGTTTTTGGCGATGTCCTTAGGAGACGTTTACACGTTCGGCCCCACGTTCAGGGCGGAGAATTCAAACACCTCGCGACACCTGTCCGAGTTCTGGATGATCGAGCCTGAAATGGCCTTTGCGGACCTTAAAGACGACATGCTGCTTGCGGAAGATTTCTTCCGCTTCCTCTGCCGGAGGGCCCTGGAAAAAGGCGAGAGCGAGATCGCCTTCCTCGAAAAGTTCTACAAGAACACGTCGGTAGCAGGGCTGAAAGACCTCGCTGAAAAATCCTTTGTCCACATCACCTACACCGACGCGGTCAGGGAGCTGGAGAAATCCGGGGAGAAGTTTGAATTTCCCGTGAAGTGGGGACTCGACCTCCAGTCGGAGCATGAGCGCTATCTGACAGACAAGGTTTTCAAAGGTACGGTAATCGTCACCGATTATCCAAAGGAGATAAAGGCGTTCTACATGAAGATGAACGACGACGGCAGGACCGTAGCGGCAATGGACGTCCTCGTCCCTAAGATAGGTGAGATCATCGGCGGAAGCCAGCGCGAGGAAAGGGTTGATGTCCTGACAGAGAGAATGAGTAAGTCGGGGATACCGGTTGAAAATATGCAATGGTATCTCGACCTCCGCAGGTTCGGCTCAGCGCCGCACGCTGGGTTCGGCTTAGGGTTTGAGAGGCTTGTTCAATATATCACCGGAATGCAGAATATCCGCGACGTCATCCCCTGCCCAAGGGCGCCGAGGGAGATAAAGTTTTAAAGCGGGTGCCCCGCCCTATTTTCTTCATCGGGTTCTCCGGGATCATCAATTTCCCGGTGAACAGGTTCCTCAATTGTTTCTTCCTCTGTGAATACGGCATCTTCAACTGCGCCCTCTAAATTTCCTTGTATTTACTGCCATCGTTGCTTATGATATCGTCATAGTAAGAGGGATTTGAGTCCCCGTTGTACCGGGCGGCGCAGAATTCAATATTTATCCCGCCGGATGCCGGATTTGTTGAAAAGTTGGAATTTGGAGGGGGCATCGAACTTCCTTTGTTAAAATGCAACTATCATGGAAATTGAAGATAGAATAATCGCCATTCTAAAAGATCAAGGGAAATTAAAAGCAAAAGAGATTGCGTTTAAGATTAATGAGAAGTTCAGTGATAACATCGATGTTCGATCAGTAAATAAAATTCTTTATTATCAATTAAAGGGAAAAGTTTATCAGGACAAAGAATATTATTGGAGTTTAAGTACGGGTGAGATACCATCGCAACAACCGAGGGAAACAAAGAAATATGCTGACACACCATTATCAAGACTATCGTCCTATTATTTAGACTGCCTGTCGCGGGATATGGACACTGAACTGTGGGCTTTTGCTTCCAGTAAATATGAACCCCTGGATTATGGACAACTAACAGCTTTGCCGCAGCTTTTAGATGACATAACAAATCTATATTCATCAGACAACTGCAAGAGAGCAATCAATAAAGTTCGTCAAGATAAACATCGGCTCGTTTTACAGCTTGGCTATCCCATTTATTTACGAAAAGCCAGATCGGGTTCGACTTTCTTTGTTGACCCGCTTATGCTCATTCCTTTTGATACCCCATCGTTTTTATATGGAGGGACGCCGTTTTTAATAGATGAAGTGCCAAGATTTAACTTTACAGCATTAGAAAATGTATCCGGTTTAAAAAAGAATGTATTGCTTGAAGAAATAATGATTATATCAGATGAACTTGGATTGAATAATCCTCTGGAAGACCAGCCGGATTTCGATGAAATCGCAATTCGCCTGCAACAGATACGTCCCCAATGGCGATGGGTTGAAACGATAATGCCTGATAACCTCACTACAATGAAATTAAATGACGCCAAAACGCAGGGGATATATAATGCTGCAGCGATATTTTTCTCTGAACGGTCAAAATTTACACAAGGGTTGGAAAAAGAGCTGACCGATTTCAAGCAATTAAGTGTTGAAAGATATAAATCAAGCGCATTAGGTCACTTGATCCCCCGAGAATTTCCCGCACCCGAACAGAAAAATATACCGTTAATAGAACCATTGCCATTAAATGATGAACAAAGAGAAGCTGTCAGAAAGGCTCTGCAGTCTTCCTTAACAGTCGTGACAGGGCCGCCAGGCACAGGGAAAAGCCAGGTGGTGACGAGCATAATTATTAATGCAGTTTATCAAGGACAAACAGTGCTGTTTGCAAGCAAGAATAATAAAGCCGTTGATGTTGTAGGAGAAAGAGTAAACGGTCTTACTTCAAAGCCGGTAATGTTACGCTTAGGCAGTAATGAGCTGCAGGCCGAATTGGCCCAATACTTATCAGGACTTCTTTCGTCAAGTTCATCAAAAGCGAACAAAGATCAATATGAAACTTTGAAACAGAAGCATAATGAACTTGTAAAAAGAATGGAAGAGATAAGACACTCGCAGGATAACTTTTTGAGAATCAGGAATATCACCGACAAACTTGAACAAGACGTAGAGAAATTGAGAGAATTATTTGGGGAAGAGTTATTTGCACAGATTAGGAATTGGGATGAAAAAGTATTTCAGAATATAGAAGCCCTCATAAAGGGATTTTCAAAAGCGCTTGAATCTTCCGATAAAAATAAACAACCTCTTTTTGTGCGTTTGCTATGGTTTATTTTCAAAAGCTTCCGATGTAAGAAGGCATCTTCTTCCTATGAAAATCTAAGGAAATACATTTTTTCTTTTAAACTTAAGGATACGGAGGTTGCCATATCCGAAAATTCACTGGGCGCTTATTACACGATTCTTAATCAACTCAATGATCGTCTCCAGAAAGCAATTGCTATATCGACCTATTTCAAGTCACTCAAAGAGCTGCAAGATCACAAAAGCTTATTTCAATTATCAAAGGAAGCAAAAGCTATTGAGGACGAATTAGCAGACAACTCACAGGAGCTATGGGAAACATGGCTCCGTCTTTTGCCTGACAGGCTGACCAAAGACCAGCGTAAGGCAATAGGTGATTACACCGCGCTGTTAAATATTATGGTTACGGCAAGAGCAGAGAATAGATACCCTGGCCAAAATATCCGGAATCAGTTTGATAAATTACAGAAAAAAGTGACAAACATTCTTTCATGTTGGGCCATAACGTCATTGTCCGTTAAAGGAAGGGTACCATTTGAGCCAAACTTTTTTGACTTGGTCATTATAGATGAAGCGAGTCAGTGCGATATAGCGTCAGCTTTGCCGTTATTGTACAGAGCCAAAAGGGCAGTAATTATTGGGGACAGCAAACAGTTGACGCATATCTGCTCTATTGACACACATCAGGACATTCAACTTCTCGAAAAATATGGTCTTCATGAGGACTTCTTAAGCTGGAGTTATACCGGAAATTCATTGTTTGGATTGGCTACGAGTCAGGGCATTTGTTCTTCAGCCGATATTGTTGTTTTGAGAGATCATCATCGCTCTCATGCCGATATTATTAATTTCTCAAACAAGGAGTTTTATGATGGCAGTTTGAGAATTGCAACTAAATATGAACGGCTGAAGCGCATCCCGGCCGAGCCGGCTGTCAGATGGATAGATATTACAGGTAATGTTATAAGTCCAAGCACCGGAAGCTCCATAAATCCAACAGAAGCAGATGCTGTTGTTAATGAATTAAGAAGATTGATAAATACAAATTATGAAGGAACTATCGGGGTGGTCACTCCTTTCATACCACAGGTAAATAGAATCAGAGACTTAGTGAATATGGATCAAACGCTGTCTGAACAACTTATTAGACGCGCTTTTTTAGTTAACACAATCAATAGATTTCAGGGCGATGAAAGAGACATAATGATATTTTCGCCTGTGGTTTCGTCCGGCATAAGAGAGGGCTCTAAACTATTTCTTGCAAGAACCGGGAATTTATTCAATGTTGCCATAACGCGGGCAAGGGCAGCTTTAATCGTGGTCGGTGACAAAAGCGCTTGTAGCTCCTGTGGGGTTAAATATATGGAGCGATTTGTGAAATATGTTAATCAACTTAAGCCTGAAGATATTGTCAGTGAAGCTGAAGAAAAAGATTACGGACCTATATATCCACCTGTCTCATCGTCTGCTGTTGTTTCCGAGTGGGAAAAGATATTGTATATTGAGTTATACAAAAAGGGTATTAGGACGATGCCTCAGTATCAGGTCGAACAATATGCCCTGGATCTGGCCTTATTCCAGGACAAAAGAAAGTTAGATATTGAAGTCGATGGAGAAAAATATCATAGAAGCTGGGATGGCGAGTTATGCAGACGTGACCAGATCAGAAATATGCGATTGATTGAGTTAGGCTGGGATGTGATAAGATTTTGGGTTTATGAAGTGAGAGACGATATCGATGAATGCATAAATAAAGTTCAAGTCTGGCATAGAATTACTGAGGAATTATTTGAAGCAATTGATGAACCTGCACAGGGGACAACCGCTCGGATATTCCTTCCTATAACAACAACCGGGCCGAGGTTACGAAGATGCAGTTGTGGTTTACCGGCGATTCCAGGCGATAATGTATGTTTCAATTGCAAAAGTAAATAGGGGCGGCATTCGGAACAAATAATCTGTAAAATATAGAAGAAAGGAGACAACATCATGAGAACAATAAGTAACGAGCTTGCAGAAAAAATCAAATCTTTACCGGACACCGACAAGATCGAGTTGGTAGATTCTATCTTAATGCAGCTTGACAAGCCGGATCCGGAAATTGACAGCATCTGGGCGGACGAAGCGCGTAAACGTTGGCAGGCTTATAAAGCAGGTAAACTGGAAACAGTACCCTATGAACAGGTAATGGAGAAGTATCGCGCTAAATGAAAGTCCGCTTCTTAAAGCCTGCGCAATTAGAAGTTGATGATGCGGTCGTCTGGTATAATTCCCAGTCGTTTGGACTCGGGACACAATTCCTGGATGAGGTTGACCGGTCTATCAGAAGAATAGTGACATTCCCTCTATCAAGTGCGGAAATCGAACAAGATATAAGGCGTTGTCTCCTTTCACGCTTTCCGTATGGGATCATATATGGTATTGATTCCGGCACGGTCATCATTGTTGCAGTTGCTCATTTGCACAGAGAACCTCGATATTGGATCGACAGGTTACTTGAACAAAAAACATCAATGTAATTATGAAGATAATATAATATGTTGGAAGATTTAAATATTCCTGAGGGCTTTGCCTTCCGCTTGCGAAAAAGAAAAATAGGAAATGTGCCCTCACATGAGGAAGAAGAGAGAAAACTTCTTCTGGAATTTACCCGGCTTGAAGCCGTCTATCAGGATGCTTTATGGGAATTGGCGGGGTGTTATTGGGATTCCGGCCAACCGGTGCAAGCATTGGTATACATAAGGAAACTTTCTGATATATCCGATGATCCGGAAATCAAGGTTCGATGTTATCTTTCCATGGGTCAGCTTATGGAAAAAATGAATGACTTTGAAAATGCAATAAAATTCTATTCACAGGCGCTCTCTATGAAAACAGGTGCTGCCTACGATTGGTATTTAATCAACAATAACCTTGGTTATTGCCTAAACCAGTCAGGCAGATATAAAGAGGCTGAAAAATACTGCCGGGCCGCTATAGAGATCAATCCTGCCCGCCACAATGCTTACAAAAATCTTGGGGTATCGCGCGCGGGACTGGGAGATTTTAAGGCCGCAGCGGAGAACTTTGTCAGAGCGACCAGATCAAACGCATCAGACCCCCGGGCGCTGGCACATCTCGAAGAGCTTATTGAACAGCATCCCGAGCTATTAATTCAGATGCCTGATCTGATGCTGGAGTTAGAGAAGTGCCGTCAGGCTGTAAATGCAATCAGGGAGCTGACGAAACGGCCTATAGACCAGGAAAACACGGAACCATAAGAATGGACGAAAATAGTGTCACGTGTCATTCCGTGAGCCTTCTCCCTCTTACGGCAACTGCCCTGAACGCTCTTCTTCATCGTGTTCACCAGAATCATCATTTTCCCTGTGAACAGAATCCTCAATTGTTTCTTCCTCTGCCGGGTCTGCATTTTCAGTAATTGCGGCTTCACCTTCATCCTCGGCATGGACTTCATCCTGTGAAGTTTCGACAGACTCCTCCGCCGGCTGCTGATCTGTCCCGGCGTATTCCGGCATCTCCTGTTCAGAAGGGACCTGCTCAGGCGCCTCGGGGGTTTCAAACTCCTGGAACTCTTTCAGTGTCGGCAGCTCGGAGAGGTCTTTTAAGCCGAAGTGCTGGAGAAACTCCTTTGTCGTGCCGTACATAAGCGGCCTGCCGGGGACTTCCTTCCTGCCAAGGATTTTAACCAGTTTCCTGTCGAGGAGTGTTTTGACTACCCCGTCTGAATTCACGCCCCTGATGGCCTCGATCTCGGCCTTGATGATCGGCTGTTTGTACGCAATGATGGCGAGGGTCTCCAACGACTGCTGGGACAATTTCGCGGGCACAGAGGTAGCGAGGAGCTTCCTGATCCAGGGGGCGCAGGCGGGATTGGTGACCATCTGCACGCCGCCGGCAACTTCAGCCACGAGAAGGCCCGTATTGTTTATCGTATAATCATTGACCAGCTCCTTTACAAGCCTGTCCAGCTCTCCCCTGTCTACCTCCAGAATACTGCTGAGTGAGTCAGGCGATATCGGATCTCCGGATATAAAGAGGACTGCTTCAAGTATCGATTTGGCTTCTTTGTCTTCCATGGAACGTAAATTTGAGATTTGAAATTTGAAATTTGTAATTTTTCAATCGAGGTAAATCGTAACAAAAATCGCCCAAAAAAACAATGCCGTTTACAGATTTTCAATCCTATTTAGCTATACACGGAGTTACACAGATTTCTGTAGCGTCGGGGTTTATCCCCGACGAAAAAGCCGCCCCCAGTAAATGAGGGCGCTACCTTCGAACCCCTCACGAAACATTGGGCATGGCTTATGATGCTTTTCTCTTGAATCTGCCCAGCGGATGTTCCAGCAGCACTGCCGATTCCTTTCCATTGGTCAGCAGCTCGAGCATCCTCGTCAGGGATTCCTGACGGAAATTGTAAATGCTGATGACCGGGATTTCATAGGGGAAACGGTCGTCGATGAAATTGGACAACGGGGCGTAATTCGGTATCCTCGACAGCATCAGGACGCCCTTGAATATCCGCTTGTTGGTTTTGAAAGAAAAGAGGAGGCTCTCAAGGTTGTCTTCCAGGAAAACGTCGTGCCTCTTCTGCATCATCTTGTCGAGGTTCATCATTGCTGTGCGGTATTTCTTCTCGACTATGCTGTCGGCCTTGACTTCGAGTATGGGGTGGCCGAAAGGCATCCTGCTCTTTTTGAGATTATGCACAACAGTATCGGCGCAAAGGTGCGTCAGGTAGCCGTAGGCGAAGGCCTTCTGCCTGTCTGTCTTTGCGGCGTCGAGTATTTTCCAGGCTATATGCCAGTCATGGGTATTTTTATCATGCCCCTGGAATCTCCTGCCTAATATGATGTCGGCGCTTACGTTGCCGTACAGGAAATCATTTTTGTATTTCTTCAGGATGCGGTATATACCGACGGGCAACAACGCGGCCCCGACCTCCAGGACCTGATATCCCAGGTAAATATGCGTAAGCGGCCCCCATGCATGGGCCAGCGATGGGACCAGCAGAATAGATAAAAACAGTACGACAGCAAACATAAGTGTTAATAGTTTATGACATAAAAAAAGAAAAATCCATAGTGAGGAAAAAGCAAAAAGTAGTAAGTAGCTAAGTAGTTAGTAGTTAAGGAAGAATAACTTCTAAAGAGATGCCCTTAACTACTTAACTACTTGCTACTGTCTACTGTTATTTCTTAGTTGCCTTCATTTCGCCGCTGTCTTTTCCGCCAGCGCGTCGGTAATTATTTTAATGCCTTTCTGCGATTCATCCACGGACTTTGTAAGTGATTCTCTTGCCATCTCCGGGTTGTGGAAGCCGTCCGAATTCTCTGCTGTCCAGAACTCCCATAATATATGGGCCCTCAGATGCTGGTCCTGGGCCTTCTTTATTATCTCCGGGTCGAGGCCCGCCTTCTTTCCTTCCACTATCTTGTCTATGAGGGACGAAAGCCAGAACTCCGCCTTCCTCATCTTCCCTTTTATATGCGCCTTGATGGAATCGATGGTGTACCTCGCCTGCTCTTCCGTCCATTTCGGATGGCACTTGAGACAGGTTTCTTTGAGCTGGACCCTCGGGGTCACCGCGAAATGCGATGTGTAGACCTTTCCTGTCTTCGCGTCTTTCACTTTCGGCGTATGACAACTGTCGCACCCTGCTCCGGCCTTTGCGTGTTTCGAATTGTAAAATGTCTCGGATTCGGGATGCTGCGCCTTCCAGAGAAGACCGCCGGTCAGGGAGTGTTTGAAATCGAGGAAACTTACCTTGTTCATATAATGATCGTAGAGTTCAAATACGTCCTTGTAAGGGAAGTGGTTGGTCCTCCTGTCCGCCATTGTCACCGAGTACTTCGAGGTATCGGGGTTCTTCGGGTCGAAACCGGGGTTGCAGTTGTATTCCACATGGCACTGCCCGCACTGGATCCTCGTGTCATATTTGTCTAACAGGGCGATCTTCCTGGTATATCCTCTTGTGCCCATTTCGATTACCCTGATGCCGGTCCTCTTCGGGTCCTTGTGCCAGAGAGTGTCAGCCTCAGGCCTTGAAAAGGCCTCGATCATGCCGTCTCTCACGATCCTAGGTTTCGCGGCATGAGGATCATGACAGTGGAAACAGTTCAGACCGTGCGGAAGAGACCTTGCCAGGTCAACAACATTTGATGCCCTGGACCATTTCGCGCCCTTGTCCGGGTCGCCCATGTAAGCCCAGTCGAGGATATGGTCCTGCGACTTGCACTGCAGGCAGACAGGGTTTGACGCCGCGGCGCTCTGCGGCATAAACGGTTTATGCTCGTTGTTGTCAGGATAGTTGTCCTTCAGTACGTCCCATGCCTCGCCTTTTTCAAGTATATACTGCCAGCCGTTTTTTCCCTGGAACCTCCCGCCGTAGGCCCTGTCCACAACCAGATGGTCGATCAGCATCCAGTTATGGCTCCTCGTAAGGTTATGTTCTTTCGTAAAGCCGTGCCCTGCCATGAGCTTGTCCCAGAAGGGGTTCGGCGCCCTATTGGTAAGCTGTGACTTTTCATCGCGCGCCGGTCTGTGCCAGGTCACCTTCATGAAGCTCTCATATTGTTCCTTATGACATTTCCCGCATGACTCCCAGGATGTGTCCGTCATGGGTCTTGTATCCGGACCGGGCCCCTTTAGGTGAGCGTCAAGTCCCCTGTGGCAGTTTACACAATTGACCTTCGCGTGTTTGCCCATTGTGTGAAGCTCTTTGATTGGTGAATGACATCCGTAGCACGTGGCGACCTTTACATCTTTTTCCTTCTGAGCAGTCTTCTTTGCGGACGCGCCTTCGTATTGGGCGTCCGCGATTGAATAATAAACACCGATTGTAAGAACGAACGCAAAAAAAACAGCAGCCGTTATGTACGATTTTCTCTTCATTCGGCATCTCCTTTACGATTGATAACGATCTTCTGGTCAACGTTTGAAAACAATGGTCAATGCGTTTTCAATAAGCATCACCTCCGATTGATCGAGGTCGGATTAAAACCCGACCCGCCTGAAAATATCAATTTATAATCTGTATGTTATACGAGTTCAATACATCATAAAATGACTTATGTCAAATAATTTATGTCATATTGCCCGAGATGGGATGGAAGGATGGGGCAAGAATATCGGAAGGATCCCCGTAGCGCCCTCATTCACTGGGGGTGGCCTTTTCGTCGGGGATAAACCCCGACGCTACGCGAAACTATACTGCGAGTCCGGCGATGATCTCATCCGCAAGCCTGTACCCGCTCTCCACGCAGTCATTCATGCCGATGCCTCTGTATGAATTACCTGTCAGGTACAGTCCGGGCCAGGCCCTTAATTTATCATCAAGCAGTTTCAATTTGTCCGCATGCCCGAGAACATACTGGGGAATTGCCTTGTCCCACCTGTAAATCTTTACCATGTCAGGGTCTGATTTCAAGGTGAGAATCGGTTTGAGCTCGTCAAAGACAGCGCTTATAATCCTGTTGTCGGCAAGCATCGCCATGTCCGGCGCCTTGGCGCCGCCGACCATGGTCCTCAACAGGGCGTGTCCTTCCGTCGCCCTGTTGGGGAATATGCTTGAATCCCAGAGCGTGCCGAGTATCTTCCGCCCTTCGATATGAGGAACAAGAAATCCGAAGCCGTCCAGGAGATGACCTACCTTTTCTTTTTTATATCCGAAGCACACAACCGCTACGTGGGGATATGGAATGTCGGAGAGCGCCTTTGAAATGTCTCCGTCAAAATCTCTCAGTATTTCGGCAGATGCATAAGCCGGAGAGGCAAGTATCACTATGTCGGCTTCAACGGTATTTCCTGAGGTGTGGAGTTGATACCGGTTCCCGTTCTTTACAATTCCCTGGACTGAAACCCCGGTACGTAACCTGTCTCCAAGTTCCGTCGCCAGCGCGTCCGTCATTGTCTGCGCCCCATTATAGAATGACGTAAGTTTGCCGCCCGGCGCCACCGAGACTTTGTCATTACCTGACCCTCCATCCTGTAAGGGCGGGGTCACCCCGCCCCTACGCTTCTTTTCCTTTCTTATTTTCAATAAACCCTTGAATAATCCGCCGTACTGCTGCTCAAGCTCCTTAATGCGAGGGAAGCAGCTTGTGATGCTCATGGTGTAAGGGTCGCCCGCGTAAATCCCCGAGGTCATAGGGTCGATAAGCTTATCAAGGGCCTCCTTTCCAAGCCGCCTGATTATAAAATCGGCAACGGTTTCATCATCAGGCCCTTTCGGGGCGTTGTATTCAAACAACATCCTGAGCTTACCCTTCCATGAAAGGAGGTCGGATTTAATAAAAGCGGGAGGCGACTCCGGCAGGGAGTTGAGCTTTCCGTTGACAAATATATACCGCTTCGCGGCATTCTCATTGGCGCGTAAAGGCTCGATGCCGAGGCTTTTGCATAATTCGAGAGTGCGCGGCTTGTTGTCAAGAAAGCCGTTGGCGCCTTTTTCGCAGAGGAAGCCGTCGGCCCTGTCCGTCCAAATCTTTCCGCCGAGCCTGCTGTCGGACTCAAGAACAGTAATATCCAGATCATTTTTCCTGCCGAGAAGCGCATACGCGGTCGTAAGGCCTGACAGTCCTCCGCCGACAATCGCAATTCGTTTCATGGTAACTCCTTAAATAGTGCTGTCATTTTAAATGCGTCATGAAACTAATCCGTCATGCCCGAAGTCCTTAATCGGGCATCCAGTTCCTCTTTAAAAGTCTGGATTCCCGCTTACTGACTGCCAACAGTAGGTGCTTTAGGCACGGGAATGACAACCAACGTGATTACTCCCTCACAAATCATCTGATATTCCTCAGCTATGATTCTGTCTTCCCCATAACAAGCTCCCTCATGGCATGTATGAATTTCTCAGTCGTATTCAACGCCCGGCATCTACTTAGAATAATACCATGTTTCTGAGCAAGATTTTTATAGAGGATGTCAATCTCATACAGCGTTTCAATATGGTCCGACACAAAGCTGATGGGGACGACAAACAGGTTTTTGCATCCCTCACGCGCAAGCTCCATTATCGCCTCCTCCGTTGAAGGCTCCAGCCACTTGACAGGCCCTGTCTTGCTCTGGAAAGAAAGCCGCCATTTAAACAGTAACGAGTGACGAGTGACGAGTGACGAGTTCACTGCCGAAATGGTAGCTTTGATATGTTCAAGATAAGGATCTCCCTCGTCGATAAAAGACTGCGGCAGGCTGTGGGCGCTGTAAAGGACGGTACCCCCCCCCTGCCCCTCTTCACCAAAGGGGGGTGAAAATTCAGATAATCCCTCGCTTATAATTTCCGCAAGAGCGTCTATGTAGGGAGGGAAATCATACCACCGGTCGATGTACTGCGTTTGGAGTTTGGAGTTTGGAGTTTGGAGTTTGGAGACTGCCTTGTTGAACTCATCGATGGATGATCCGGTTGTAGCTTTTGAATAGTGGGGATACATGCTGAGGACGATAAGGTTTTTTACCCCGTCAGAGATGATGTTCTTTACCATATCTTCAAAATACGGATGCCAGTAACGCATGCCGATGTAAACCTTGAAGTGGAGTTTAGAGTCCGGAGTTTGGAGTTTGGAACTTAACTCTTGACTCTTGACTCCTGACTCTCCATTCAGCGCCTTCTCCAGCGCCTCCGCCTGGGCCTTCGTAATGTCGAGTATAGGGGACTTGCCCCCGATCTGCCTGTACATCGCTTCTGTCTTCTTCGAGCGGAGGGTCGAAATCAGCCACGCTATCGGCGTCTGGAGAAAAGCCGGCCCGAGCCTGATGATTTCCCTGTCGGAAAAGAGATTGAAGAGAAACGGTCTGACCGCCTGCAGCGAGTCCGGCCCGCCGAGGTTGAGCAGGACGACGCCTGTTGCCTGTTTGTCTGTGTCAGCCACGCAATTCTTTACCTGCCTTCCTGTTTACAATCGTCAGCGAACATTTCCGTAAAACTTTAACATAAACGGGATGTTTTTTTGAAAGGTAATGGGGTTCAAAAATCCCCATTGATTGTTTTAGGGATAATTCAGGACTGAACGCGTTAAAAATTCAAAAGTGTCTGAGCGGAGCGAGTTTTTTGAATTTAGCGTTCAGGCCTGAATTATCCCGTTTAGAAACAATCCGGGGCGGCCTTTGTTGGTTACTTATTTGGCCGCGCAAATAAGTAGCCGGGGTTTGGGGCAGAGCCCCATTTTGGGAAACAGATGATATGCGCCCTTCTTGCCTGATCTCTAACGTCTTAATTCACGAGGTATATTTTTCAGCCATCTCACATCCATTACAGCCCAAAAACCAACGAGAATTGCCTCTGCTGTATCGTGTCTGACAGACGTAGGCCGGGACAACCCGGACCATATAATTATCCTGCGCGCCGGGTCATCGGCATGATGCTTGGCCTTAGGCCCTGTCACCTGTTCACGGGGATACAACAGCTTCTGCCGCCACTTTTCGGCATTGATCTGTATTACGGGAATCTTCCTCCGGCCGGCTTCACGCTGCCATATCAATGCGAGTGGTCCCGATCCTTCCAGTACAAGGAATAAGAGGTCAGGAAGACTGTTAAGCAGAGTATTTACCCCGCGCCTCAGGCTTGCGGCTGAGCCGAAGTTTTTGGAACGATACCAGCACAACCGTCCGTCGCGTCCGTATAGCGCAAGACCGGTCTTTAATCCTAAATCGACGGCAAGCAGAGATTCCATGAGAGATTCATGTTAACAGATTTAGGTGATAGTGCAAAAGTATCAGACTTTCAGTTCACGCCTAAAGAAGTCGTTGTACTTTCGATTGCAGAGGTGCGCTCCAGGGCAGAAAATCAGGTATGAGACTTTATAATTATTGAATCTCTCCGGCAAGCTGTTCAATAAGTGGCTTTATGGGTGGTAAGTCCTCTTTGATGACCGTCCAGACAATCTCAAGATCAACGCCAAAATATTCATGTATGAGTTTGTTCCTCATTCCTGTCATCTTTCCCCACGGGATATTCGGGGCCTTACTTTTTATGTCATCAGATATTTTACCGGACGCTTCTCCAAGCACTTCAAGACTTCTGATTACGGCATTAATAGTCTTTCTATCTTTGTAAAAATCATCAGGCGTCATTCCTTTTGTGAATTCGTCCACTTCTTTGATGGAGGTTAAGATATCATTTATGTAATCTGTGTAATTCCTGTCTTTCATACATTGACTAATTCGTCGAGAATATACTTGCCTATCGTCGGTTTCAATGCCTTCTTAGTGACAAGGTCAACCTTCAGGCTCAATATGCTTTCAAGATACTCCTCCAATTCAAGAAACCGGAAAAAGCCGACTGGTTTTTCAAACTCAACAAGTATATCTACGTCGCTGTCTTCAACCTGCTCGCCTCGTATATATGAACCGAAAACCCCTATCTCCCGCACTCCATACTTGTCTCGTATGAATTTCTTGTGTTGCTGCAGTATTGTCTTTATGTCATTAAATGTTTTCATTTATCCTCGCGTTAGTACATTATAAACGATTTATTATTTCTTTACATTGTCTTATCTGATATTTGAACTTCCGAACTTTTGTTCTATTGTTCTGCGGTAATGTTGCTCTTTTGCACTAACACGTCAGATGAAAGGCGCCGATCACGACCTTGTCAGAGGTGGCTGGTCATTGAAAAGTTCACTGCCCTACAAATATAAATAGGGAGCATACTTACAACATGATTTAGTAAATGCCGCCTTCATTCTGATATAATTACTAATGTCACCAACAGTATTAATTTATGGAAAATACAGATTCTTCTTTAACAGTCGTGAAGAAAAACGGATGCATGTCCATGTTCAGACCGCTGATGGAACAGCCAAATTCTGGTTAGAGCCTATTATTGCACTTGAAAGTTACTGTACTCTTTCAACCAAAGAGTTAAAAGAAGTATCAACTATAATAGAGGAGAAACAAAATGAGTTTAAAAACTCGTGGAAAAAGCATTTTTCACAGTGAGGTTACCAACATAGGTAAAAATGGTTTCTGGATCCTATATGAAGGCAGGGAATATTTTATTTCTTTTAAGGATTATCCTGCTTTTAAAAAAGCTACCGTTCAGGAAATTTATTCGATGAAGGTAATCGCGCCCGGACAGCTCAGATGGGAAAACCTTGATTGTGACATAGAGATTGACGCACTCGAAAAACCTGCTGAGTATCCATTGAGTTACAGATAATACCCCCCTTTAGTGCTTTCAGCCTTACGTTCGAGCTTATGCTCTTTTTCCCTTTCGCACTTCCGCTCTTTGGAACTATTGAACTTTTGTTCTTTTAAACTTTTGCCCTATTACCTGTGGCACTGTTGCTCTCTTGCACTAACACGTCAGATGAAAGGCGCCGATCACGACCTTGTCCTCAGGCTGATCATTGAAAAGTTCCACTGCCTCGCCGGTCTTCCCGATGTACACTCTAAACCCCTGCGATTCAAGAAAATCGACCGTGCC
This sequence comes from Nitrospirota bacterium, assembly GCA_016234115.1. Taxonomy (GTDB): domain Bacteria; phylum Nitrospirota; class Thermodesulfovibrionia; order UBA6902; family UBA6902; genus SURF-23. The sequence goes on along the minus strand of JACRHD010000001.1, from coordinate 28,661 downwards.
CTTCGGCACCTTCATGATGCCTAATTGGCCTGTCCCGATTATTACAATGTCCGGTTTTGCCATAACAACTTCGGAAAGATCTTCCTTATCGAGATAATGACCCTCCTTCCTCCACCACGATGGATCGACCTTGTCGGGGTATGTGATGACATCGGAGGAGTAGGTTTTGTTATTGATGACTATTTTTCCGAAAGTGTAATTGTCGATGCGCATGGTCATCTTAGCAGCACGTTATCAAAGGAGGTTTTGAATGTCAATGAGAAAAGACTGACACAGTTGCAAAAATCAAGACCCTAATTGCCTTGCGGGGTGGAGTGTAAGTTTATTCAATTCTGTCCCTCTTCCTCAAATTATGCCTCGCACAAAGAATCTGAATATTTTCGGCAACAAGAGAAGACCCCCCTTTTGAATACGGGATGATATGATCGAAGTGAAGATTGTCTTGACTTCCACATTTGATGCATTTACCCTTATCTCGTTTCCATACTTCCAGTTTTACTTGTGATGGTATAAGGCGATTATGGTCAATGTCCCGGAACGTAAAATCGTTCGGAGAGTCTACATCGTCAACTAACTCTAGTTTAAATTTAAACACCTTACGGGCTTTACTATGCTCTACCCAAGCGTCAATGAGTCGAAAGATCCCATTATAAACCCAGATACCTGTTTTGATTTTTTCATAAACTTTCACTAATTCAGGTTCACTACTATTGTTTCCGTATTTCTTAGCTGCATCATAAAATAAGCCATTTTGTGTTCGGCTTCCTCCTGGGTTATATTTTTCTTGATTAACGTGTTTAGGATCAGAGCCACCCTTCCTTTGCGGAATATCGTGACCTTCATAAATCAACACTCTACCATTATTCTCAATTCGATCGGCATAAGGTGCACCAGAACGAAGGCTCATCAAAATGACACTGAAGCCACCTTTCAATCGGAAATTCATTCCTCGTTGAAGGTTCACCCCTTCGACACGACACATTTCGAGATAAGAAATTACATCTCCTTGATTGATCATTAGCTTTGCATCAACTTATCCCAAGAACACCCTAAAGCCTTCTGGAGTCTTTTCGCTGTCGTGATTAAAATATTTGTCTGCCCAGCTTCAATCTTCTGAACAGTTCTTACATTTAAATCGGCGAGCTCTGATAGTTTCTCTTGAGTGATCTTGCGCGCAGTCCTTTCACGCTGTAGATTAGTCCCAAACTGATATAACTCTTTCTGTATGTTGTTCCTTGCTGGCACGCCCTATTATGGCGTATAATATAAACTTCTAAACACGGCACAATGGGGCGTCTTTAGGTGGCAAGCATATATTGGAATAAAGCTTTATCATTGTCGATTATCGACGACTATTATCAAACGAATTTATTTTAAAGAAGGAGGTTATTGCAATGAAATCGATACATACAATGATTCTTTCCTCTGTTGATATTTTTCAAACTATCGATGCCTTAAGATCGAGAGCTGAATCATATGAACAAACGGCTCGCTATTTAATGGGGAATCATGAAAGAAATGAATTCGCTACAATCGAAATATGCCGTGATCATTCAGAAGCACAAGCAATAGCCGACCACTTACGAGAGATCATAAAAAAAATTGAATATCAAAGTGATAGTAGTTTTCATAAATAAGTCGGGGTGTCAAGTCCATATTCTTCAGAATCATCCGTTTTTCCTGTCAAACTCCCTTTGATACTCCTCAATAACCGGCCCATCCGCCTCCGCCCAATCAAGATCCTGCAGTTCCTCCGGCGGCAACCATGACACATCTGCATGTTCATGGAGAACGATCTCGCCTGATGTGATTTTGCAAATGAACGGGTAGAGAGTAATACTGAACTCCGGATAACGATGTGACGATACAGGCAGCGGCGCTCCTATAGTTACCTCGATTCCCAGTTCCTCCGCCAACTCCCGCTTCAGACATTCTTCAGGGCTCTCCCCTTCATTGATCTTCCCCCCCGGAAACTCCCATTTCAGGGGAAGACTCATGGTCTCACTCCGCTGTGTGCACAGCACTTTCCCCTCTCTTTCAATAATGGCGCAAGCGACTTCAATATGTTTCATGAAAGACCTTATTGATTAATCCAGGCTATTATTGCGTACAATATTTCTCCTACGCCGCGTGGTGGTGTACGCGCTTCTCTACCTCAGGCCCGATTGTGCGCTGCGCAACTCGAAGTTCATAATCCGCCTGCAGGCCCATCCAGACCTCCGCCGACGTGCCAAAGTACCGGCCAAGCCTGAGTGCCGTGTCGGCAGTTATCGCACGCTTACCGTTGACGATGGCGCTAACGCGGCCGGGAGGCACCGCGATGTCACGGGCGAGTTTATTGATACTGATCCCCAACGGCTTCATAAATTCCTCAAAGAGGATCTCTCCAGGGTGAATAGGTTCAAGAAGTTTCCGTTTTGCAGTCATATCACACCTCTAATGGTAGTCTGTTATTTCAACATCATTGGCATCTCCATCTTTCCAGTAAAAACAGAGTCGCCACTGATCATTGATCCTGATACTATACTGCCCTTTGCGGTCTCCCTTCAGGGCCTCCAGCCGGTTGCCCGGCGGAATTCTGAGGTCCTCTATATGCCTGGCCCGGTTGAGGTACAGAAGCTTACGCCGAGCAGACCGTTCGATCGAACGAAACCCCGGCACATCCCGGTCATTGAACAGCATCTCGGTTTTCTTATCACGGAAGGACCGGATCATCAGACATAGTCTATGACGCTCCGCGTAATATGTCAAGCGTTTGGGAGGCTTACGCCGGACTGACCACGATCACTATTTCACTACAAACCTGTTGCGCTTTCTCACCGTTATTGCGTATGATATTTTCAATTTTATGAGGCCGGGACTCGTCCCTGAAGAAAGGAGAAAATCCGGATGGAAAAGAAGGGATCACGCGCAAAGGCTTGGATGTTGCTCTTCATGTTGCTGCTCATCGGGGGATTTGTCCTTTACACCATGGCTGCCCTGAAATGGAGTTACTCAACCGGTGAACGGGCGGGGTATGTGCAGAAGTTTTCGAAAAAAGGCTGGGTCTGCAAGACCTGGGAGGGCGAACTCGTTATGGTATCGATGCCGGGGACAATGTCTGAAAAATTTCTGTTCAGCGTGCGCAGCGATGCTGTCGCCGGCCAGATCAGCAGGGCGGCAGGCAAGAAGGTCGTCCTTATCTATGAGCAGCATGTAGGCCTTCCCACGAGCTGTTTCGGCGAAACCGAGTACTTCATCACCGAGGTCAGGATTATTGAAGAGTAAAATCCTCTATCAGAAGGAGCGCCCTGCCGAAATCCTCACGGGCCACTTCATTTATCATCACCAGCCCCAGCACGCAGCCGCCGGCAAAGGCGTTAAAAAAAGCCTTCTCCGCATTATCATAATCCAGTGACTCAACATACCCTGCCATCAGCTCGACATCCTTCTCGCCCGGGTCGGCGACCTCGGACATCTGCACCCTCCCAAGCTCCATAAGGTGCATGGCAAAATCATGGGAAGACAGCTTGTGGTCAAGTCCTTCAAGGTTCTTCATGATCTTGCGGAAACCGGGAAGGACCGCTGTGCAAAGATTACATATTACCTCCGCAGGGATCGCGTGTGGATTCATTTTAGTGTTCTCCTCCGGATATATTGTGACATGACGACAAAGCGCCGGCGCTGCCGATGCAGGACGGCGCTTTCAGCTTATTCTATGTTAGCGGCGACAACAGCGGCCATCTGCATCATGTTGATCGTCCGGCCTTCATTGAGATTTGTAAGATCAGTGACCGCGCCTGATTTGCTTGTGGAGCTTGTGTTCCTGAAGATCGGGAGCAGTTTGGCGTCCGCCACAATGAACTTGCCCGCGTTCTCGGGCCTTCCGTTTTCAGTCTTTGTCTGAAGTTTATTCGCTTTAATGTAGTCCCACAGTTTTTTGGTGATCTCTGTCCTGGGAAGTTCAGTCGCTCCGAGAAACTCAGCCAGCTCTTTTTTCAGCTTTACCGGTTTATTCAATCCTTTTGCTTCTGTCATCTTTTCAACTCCTTCATATTTGGATTTAAATAGAATTATATTCGAGGCCCGATATTATACCCGTTTTATTTCAAAAAGTTTTCAGGACCCCGCACTCGCCCCGCGATTCCGGTATAATTAAGTAATTCCCGGACAAGTTAAATCCAAAAGATGGAGCGTGAAAGGATGAATGAAGACCGTCTATCAAATATCGAAGCAAAAATAGCCTTTCAGGAAAACACAATAAAAGACCTGAGCGACGCTGTCTACGATCAGCAAAAACAGATAACTACTCTCAAAGAAACAGTGAAGCGCCTTATTGACCGGATCATCGTATCTCCCGGAGAAGACATTAAAGACGAAAAACCGCCGCATTATTAATAGACCGTCAGCGGCTACGGAAGCACAATGTCCCAGAGTGCTGCAAGCGCCCCGGGCTCCATGTCCTTTGAAGGAGGCGTCAGTTTTGTTATGAGAAGCTCTTTGTTCGGGGTGTCCTTCAGCAGCATGTCCGTTTTATTCAAAGGCTCTCCGTCAAAATACATCTGGGTCACAAGCCTGTTCGACTTGCCCGTGACAATGAAATGGATGTGGGGCGGTCTCGTCCATTCTTTAGTGGCCGGATACGCGCCCGGTTTGATTGTCTTGAACCTGTACCTCCCTTCCGCATCCGTAATTTGAACGCCGTAACCTTCGAAGTCCGGATCGAGAGACGCCGGATTTTTATCACCCGGATGGCGATATCTTCCGTAGGTGTTGGCCTGCCAGATCTCCACCCGCGCGCCTGCCACCGGGTCGTCTTTCAGATCAAGTACCAGGCCTGAGACATAAATAACCTGCCCACGCGCTTTTCCGGGTCTTCCGCTGATAACGGTCAGGTCGGCGTCCAGGTCGGAAGGCTTTATCACAGGATAAAAAGGGCCCATGACCTGTTCCGGGGTCGGTCTCCTTTCAGGTTGTGCGCGCAATGATTTAAGTGGTCCGGCCCAAAGGACGCCGTAGAGAAAGAGAGATGCTGTCAGAAGTTGTCTTCGGGAAAGTTCCATAATCACCTCGGCTTTTCATGAAAAAATTATATCTCATAATTTTCATAATGCAAGGGAAAATTATTTTTATTGAGTTTTGTGACAGCCGGGAATAGAATATGGATTCTGTGACGAATTAACATTTTCATTTATAATAGAACTATGGCCGTACTCAGAGACATAAATACGGTGGACGCCCTTATAGACAGGGTTTTTTCGTACAACCCCGATTCCGACGCGGACCTCCTTCGCAGGGCGTACGCCTTTTCCAATGAGGCGCACTATAAGCAGAAGCGAAAGGGGGGAGAGCCGTTTATTGAGCACCCCCTTGCCGTGGCCGCGATCCTGTGCAACATGAAGATGGATATGAACACCATCGCTGCGGGTCTCCTGCACGACACCATCGAAGACACCGACACGACCGTTGAAGACATAAGAGGTCTTTTCGGGGAAGATATCGCCTTCCTTGTCGAAAGCCTTACAAAACTGAGCAGGATGGAATTCAAAACGAGCGAAGAGGCCCAGGCCGAGAATTTCAGGAAGATGCTTCTCGCCATGGCCGAAGACATGAGGGTGATATTGATCAAATTCGCCGACAGGCTCCACAACATGCGCACCCTTGAGTACCTCTCCCCTGAAAAACGTGAAGCCATAGCCCGCGAGACGATGGAAATATACGCGCCCCTTGCCAACCGGCTCGGCATAGGATGGCTGAAATCGGAGCTGGAAGACCTGAGTTTCAAGTTCCTGATGCCGGAGATGTACGACCAGCTTGTGCATAAGGTCGCCAAGAAGAAAGAGGAACAGGAGGGCTATCTTGACGAGGTAATGAAAATCATAGAGGCCCACATCAGGGCCGCTTCAATTCCCGGAGATGTATTCGGCAGGATAAAACACAACTATGGTATTTTCCTTAAAATGCAGAAGCAGAGGATCCCCTTTGAGCAGGTGTATGACGTTACAGCCATAAGGATTATCACGGACACCCCTTCCAACTGTTACGCAATCCTGGGACTTATACATTCACTCTGGACTCCCGTGCCGGGCAGGTTCAAAGACTTCATCGGCGCCCCGAAGTCCAACCTTTACCAGTCCCTGCATACAACGGTAATAGGGCCTCGCGGCGAAAAGGTGGAAATCCAGATACGGACCGAGGAAATGAACAGGATCGCCGAGGAAGGCATCGCGGCCCACTGGAAGTATAAAGAAGCGGACCATGCGGAAAAGCTTGACGAGAAGTATTTTACCTGGCTCAGGGAACTCGTAAAATCGCAGAAAGAGTCGGGTGACGCAAAAGAATTCCTCGAAGAGGTGAAGGGCAATATATCGCCGGGGGTCGTTTATGTGTTCACCCCGGGGGGCGATATCGTTGAGCTCCCCCAGGACGCCACCCCTGTCGATTTCGCCTACAGCATCCATACTGAAGTAGGGCATCAATGCATAGGCGCAAAGGTCAACAGCAGGATTGTCCCGTTAAGATACAAACTTCAAAACGGCGACACCGTGGAAATCATAACTTCTCAGGGTCACGCGCCGAGCAGGGACTGGCTCAAGTTCGTAAAATCTCAAAGGGCGAAGTCGAGGATAAAACAGTGGCTCAAGGTCGAAGAAAGGAAGAAGGGGCTGATATTGGGCGGGGAACTGCTGGAAAAGGCGCTGAGAAGGTATAACCTGAGTCCCGCCCTGGCAAAGTCGAAAGAAATACTCGATGCCGCAAAGGCCTACAAAATACAGACCCACGAGGACCTCCTTGTGGCCATCGGGTACGGAAGATTATCGGTGCATAAAATCGTCAGGAAGCTCATGCCCGAGCCGGAAAAAGCCGAGGCGGAAAAACTTGCCTTAAAGAAAGATGAAAAGAGGCCCGAGGAAGGGAAGGGGATAAAGATCAAGGGTGTGGACAACATCATGTTTCACCGCTCCAAATGCTGTTATCCCCTCCCCGGCGAAAAGGTCACCGGCTTTGTCACCAGGGGAAGGGGCATATCCATACACACAACAGATTGTCCCACACTTGAAAGTCAGACCGTCGACTCTGACCGGCTCGTAGAGGTGGAATGGTCGGCAGGAGACGAAGGCGCGTATGCGGTCAAGATCCAGGTGCTTACCGTCGATAAAAAGGGCCTGCTCGCCGAGCTGAGCGCGGTCCTGTCGACAAACAATGTAAATATTAATCACCTCGACGCCTCCATAACGCATGATATGCAGGCGCTGTTCAATTTTATTATCGACATCAGGGACAAACGCCACCTTGACGAAGTTTTTAAAAAGCTCGCCCAGATCAGCGGCGTTATCGAGGTGATGAGGGTCAAGACGTAAAAACAGGGTTTAAGGGTTTAGGGGTCAAGGGCCAAGGGAAACTCTCCCCTTGAACCCTCGACCCCTTTATGCAATATGAATACATCTCAAAGCGTTTACGACACCTTCGATTCGCCTCTGGGCACGCTGTATCTGACATTTTCAGACAGCTTTCTTACCGCTGTATCATTTAGCAAGCCTTCCGGCGTCCCATTTAAAAAGGGTTCCGCGCCGGAGAGTTTTATCAGAGAGCTTTCCGCGTATTTCAATGGCGAAAACAGCAGCTTCACCCAGCAGATCAGGTTCCTGGCCGGGACGGACTTTGAAAAGAAGGTATGGTCCGCGCTGAATAAAATTCCCTTCGGCGAAACCAGGTCATATAAATGGCTTGCCGGAAAGATTGGGAAACCTGCCGCGGCAAGGGCCGTCGGGGGGGCGCTCTCGAAAAATCCCATTCCCATCGTCATCCCCTGTCACAGGGTGATTGAATCGGACGGCTCCTTGGGCGGATATTCCTCCGGGGTCAATGTGAAAAAAAGACTGCTTGAGATGGAGCATTACGCGCGGCAAAACAGGTCGTAAGCCTGCGACATCCCGCTTCGCAAACCCGGCTGTCAATTTCGGCTTTACCCGAGGCCCGTTTATTCCGGAGCAAGCGTTACCGTGAATTGGAAACTGTCCGTTTCCCAAACAACCGGATACGGGCCGGCGTTGCAGTGGTAAGTATAACTGCCTGCCCGGGCCATTGCCGGAATATTATGGGTCAGATGGAAGCGCCTGCTTTGTCCCGCGGACAGGGTAACGGCCACCGGTCGCGACAGCTCTCCGGCAGCAGGAAAACGGTCTCCATTCGGGAGAGTCATATATGTCCAGAACATGAAAGTCCGTTCGGATGAAGAGTTGTTTGTAAACCCTGCCTTATAGCCCAGCACACCGCCGCGAGGGACAATGCCGTCATCAGGCACAAGCGTAACAGTCACCGGGGGAATCCGACAGCCGGGATCCGCCGCGTCAGTCGCTCCATCGCAATCGTTGTCCAGCGCGTCGCCGCACGTGGGGTCGCCATCAGGTCCTTCGGACGAGCCGGGATAAATCAGGGCGTCATGGTCATTGCAGTCGTCTCCGGGCTGCGTCATGCATCCCGTCCGGCATATCTCGCCTGAATATATAACGCCGCTCATATGACCGTCGCCGTCATCATCACAATAAAGGGTCTCGCTTTTATCAAGGCTGAAATTGATTCCCAGGGTATCAAGCCCGGCAGCAACGGCAACAGCAGAAGCGGCATTCCAGTCACAGGTATTGTCATAATATTCACCCGCGTAAGCGCTGTTGCCGTTTACGTTGACACGATATAAGCCCGGCATCAGACCGGTAATTGTATAATTCCCGTCGGCATCGGTTACATGCGCAAATGGAAAGGGTGTCACGCAAAAAGTTCTGTCTTCATTATCCATACACGCGCTCAGGTTCAGTCCTTCAACAGGCTGTCCGGTGTCGTCTGCAACTACCCTGCCGGAAATAGAGCCGCCCCTTGCAAGACCGAAATCAATCCTGTCGGTAGTCTGTCCGGCGGTAACCGACACAGCCGCTGCCGAGGCCCAGTCAAAGGTATTGTCGTAATATTCCCCGAGGCGCCCGTCATTTCCGTTTGCATGAAGACGGTAAGGGCCGGCCTGCAGACCGGAAATGATATAGCTCCCGTCGTCATCCGTCATTGCGCCGAAGCAATAAGAATAATCCTGATAAGTGCATGCGTTTACACTCGCGCCCGGCAGAGGCAGCCCTGTATCATCGGAAACTATGACCCCGGATATCGAGCCTCCCAACTCAAGACTGAAATTAATCCCTCCTGTATCGGCCCCCGATATCACGCTTACAGGCAAGGCCGCGTAGGGTTCGTGCGTATCATAATAGAATTCACCGATATAATTGTCTCTTCCCTGCGTCCAGACCTGGCAAGCGACAGGTGGAAGCCCCGCAATGGTATAATTCCCGGCTGCGTCCGTTGACGCGCTCCGGCACTGACCGCTCTCATAAGGGCAGGCGCTTGCCGGAACATCGACAAGCGCCCCCCCGGTGTCGTCGTCGGTTATTCTGCCTGATATGGAGCCCGCACGAGCAAGACTGAAATTTATTCCTTCGGAAATCGACCCCAGGGCGACTGCAACAGGACTTGCCGAGACCCAGCCATAAGTGTCGTTGTAATATTCACCGGCATATGCATCACTACCGCTTGCGCTGACGTGATAAGTATCGGGCGGCAGCCCGGCGACGGAATAATTACCGCTTGTGTCAGTCAGGGCGGCGCTGCAATAGTAGCTGCCGGTGTATGAACATGCGCTTACCCAAATGTTAGGCAAAGGCTGTCCGGTGTCGCCGGCAGTAACAACTCCGGATATGGTCCCGCCATTGTCGGTCGCAGAGGCGGTTGCGGCAAAAAAGGTCAGAGTCAGAAGCAACAGGACTGCTGTCTTGTTATACATACCTACCCTCCTGAGATAGAATTCCGGGCAAAAAACCTGATGATGGTTTCATTTGACATGAGCTTCAAAGGTCTCGGCAATGATGAAATTTGCAGCTAAGGCAATATTATTAAACCATATGCCGCGCGGTTTTTGTCAAGAAAAATCATAATTGCCTGGTAAACGTTTAGTTACGTGGGGTGATTTAACGATTCCCCTCTTTGGTAAAGACCAACAGTAGGTGCCTTAAGCAGGGGTTAGGGGAGATTCTAGAATGAATTGAAAAATCCCCCCTCGCCCCCCTTTGCCAAAGGGGGGGATTGTATCCACGTAACTGAGAAGTTGCTGTGGTTTAACTGCTTTTTCTAAGTTAATGAAAAGATGCAAACGGAAGAGGCTAAAAGAATATACAAACAAAGAGGAGCAGTGGCTGAATTTACCAATGCATGGATAAAGAATAAGATATGTCTTCGTCAATTCAGTGTGCGAGGATTGATAAAAGTCGGAATGGAAACACTATGGGCTTGTCTTACTTACAATGTTCAACAGTGGATTCGCCTCCGATGGAGAGATCGATGGGTGGAAAATTAAAAAAAATGAACATAAAACAACTAAAAGGAAGCTCAGACTGCCCTGATGTTTGAATAACATAAGGGTTATCACTGCATTCCATCGAATGAACGGTGATCGAGAGTCGTTTTTCACCGATCAAATGGACATGTGTTAAATGAAAATGATTTTTTTCACACCTTCTGAGCGGTTACATTGTCTGCTCCCGCAAATATAGGGTCCGGACATTAATCCCCTCTTTTCAGAGAGGGAAGGGGAGATTTTCCGAAGAAACCGAAAAGCGTCCGGCAAGAGACCCCGTTGTTACTGCGACACCAGCACCAGCACTTGGCTGCACTCGAATTCGTTCCCCCCGATGCTTTCGAGGGCATGCTCGTAGGCCTTGCGGATCCTCCTGGATTTTACGTTCAGCAGCAGCCCGATATTGACGCATGTCTTATAGAGCGATATCGACTCTATATTTATCACCTTTACGGAATCTCGCCTGTCTTTATATTTTTCGATGATGTCCGACAGGAGTCCGTTCAGGCGGCCCTCTTCCCGTTTTTCACCTACAGGGGCGATGGCAAGCGTGTCCTTGTGCATGCTGAATTCATCATTCCTGATGACCAGTTCCTTATCGAGTTCCTTGAGAAACGCTGAAAAAAAGCTTGACTCTGTTTTTTCAAGGGAGGAGGTATTCAGAACAATGCTCCTGGTCCCCTTCTTTTGTGCAAGGTACTGCCTGATCCTGTCGGTCTGCTCGTCGAACTTCACCGATATGATACCTTTCACATTCTGTAAATAGTCCCTGCTGTCGGAGAGCGATTTTCTCACCGATCTCTTCCCGTATATACCGACGAATGAATAGAAGAAGTCCCATTCCCAGAGATTGCGCAGGATGGAATACCATGAATAAAAATTCCCCATGGCCTTGAGCGTCTCAACCTGCAATTCGGCCGCGGTCATCAGTTTAGGCTCAAATACCGCGTGATGCGCGTCGTACTTGCTCCAGTCGGTGTGCAGGAGCCGCCCCTGTTCCTTGATCTCTTCAAACACGGGGGTTCCGGGCAGAGGGGTAAGCACCATGAACTGTATCGATTCTATCTCAAGCCTATTTGCAAACCTCTGGGTCTTCCTGATGGTCTGGATATCATCAGTGTCGGAGCCTAACACGAACATGCCGTGAATATTTATGGAATGCTTTTTTAACAGCCTGATGGAATTTTCGATGTCTTCGATTCCCTGTCCCTTGTTGTAAAGCGCCAATGTCTTCGGGTTGATCGACTCAAATCCGATATAAAGCGCAAAGCATCCCGCCTTTGCCATCAATTCGACAAGCTCGACGTCCTTTGTGATATCGGTCCTCACCTGCGCGCTCCACTGTATCTTTATATTGTTCGCGATCATGGTACGCAGCAATTCTTTGGTCCTCTTTTTGTTTGCGGCAAAATTGTCGTCGATAAAAAACACATGCCGTGGTTTATATGAAGCCGCCGCCCTGATTTCTTCGATAATCCTGTCTATTGTCTTATGCCTGTATTGTCTTCCGAACATCTGGATGACCGAACAGAACCTGCATGCAAACGGGCATCCCCTCGACGTCGCAACAGGCACGACCAGATTGTTCCAGTTGTATACGACGCCGTAATCAGGGACAGGCGCGTCATCCAAATTCTTCATAAGGCCCCTGTCCGGGTTGTGGACTATCTGATCATTGCTCCTGAAGGACAAACCCTTTATCGAATCAAGCGGCTTGCCGGCTTCGAGATGTTCAACAAGCTCGACAATAGTCTCTTCGCCTTCCCCCCTGACGACGTAATCGACGTGTTGAAGGCTCTCTTCCGGCAGAAAAGTCGAATGCGGCCCGCCGATTGCGACGGGTATCCCCAACTTTTTGAATTTTCCTGCAATCTGAAAGGCGCGCGGCGCGGTGGACGTAATGGAAGAAATACAGATGAGGTCCGCGTCCTCAAGCAGCTTCCAGTCAGGGGCAGAAATGTCCTCTATAAATGCCCTTGCGTTATAGCCCTTATTTTTAAGAATGGTCGCCAGCAGGATCGAGCCCATCCTCGGCATCGGGAATTTGCTGAATATATTAGCGCCCGGTGATTTTGCTTCTATGAAATAAATATTCTTCATTTGTTCCTCACCTTGCCCTTATAAATTGTTTCAGGTTTTATCTATGATTTTTGCTTTTGTAGGATATCATAGGACATTTTTTATAACAACGCAACTGAAAAAAAGAAGGCGAGAGGCCATGGGCAATGGGAAAGATAATAATTTCTGTATTTCGGGAATCCTTCCCGAAATCAAATCCTGCTGTCGGCACGCATAAGCCGGACCGGTTTCGGGAGGGACTCCCGAAACACACAAAAAACATCAAAAAAAGGGTGAGGAATTGTCCTCACCCTTTTTGCTCTTCCGACTTCCGAATTCTGTATTCTGAATTCTGTTTTTAGTACATCCCGCCCATACCGCCGGGCATTCCGCCGGGCATTTCCGGGGCTTTTGATTCCTCAGGGATGTCGGCTATCATTACGCTTGTAGTCAGCATCAACGCGGCAACGGAGGCCGCGTTCTGCAGGGCGTATCTTGTGACCTTTGTCGGGTCGATGATCCCTGCCGTTATCATGTCGACATACTGTTCGGCATTGGCATCAAATCCGAAGTTCTTATTGTCGTTGCTTTTTACTTTTTCAACTATCACGGAGCCTTCGAGCCCGGCATTGGTTACAATCTGCCTGATGGGCTCTTCGAGCGCCCTTCTTATTATGTCCACCCCGACTCTCTGGTCGAGATCATCGACTTTTAAAGCATCCAGAGCCGGAATGGCCCTGAGAAGAGCAACGCCGCCCCCCGGGACTATCCCTTCCTCAACAGCGGCCCTTGTCGCATGCAGCGCATCTTCGACGCGGGCTTTCTTCTCTTTCATTTCAGTTTCCGTGGCAGCGCCGACATTTATTACGGCAACCCCGCCGACAAGCTTTGCAAGCCTTTCCTGGAGTTTTTCCCTGTCATAATCGGAGGTGGTTTCTTCGATCTGGGTCTTTATCTGTTTTACCCGGCCCTGTATCTTGGTGTGATCGCCCGCGCCTTCAACGATGGTTGTATTGTCTTTGTCGATGGTGACCTTCTTTGCCTTTCCAAGGTCCGACAGTTTTACATTCTCCAGTTTCAGACCGAGGTCTTCAGCTATCATCGTGCCACCGGTGAGGATAGCGACGTCTTCAAGCATCGCCTTTCTTCTGTCGCCGAAACCAGGGGCCTTGACGGCGCTTACCTGCAGCGTGCCGCGCAGTTTGTTTACAACGAGTGTCGCAAGTGCCTCGCCCTCGACTTCTTCGGCGATAATCAGCAGAGGTCTGCCCATCTTAGCGATCTGTTCGAGAATGGGGAGCAAGTCCTTCATGGAGCTGATTTTCTTCTCATGAATAAGAATCAGCACATCTTCAAGAGAGCACTCCATCCTCTCCGGGTCAGTAACGAAATAGGGAGATATATAGCCTCTGTCGAACTGCATGCCTTCCACAACGTCAAGCGTCGTCTGCATGCTCTTTGCTTCTTCCACCGTAATAACGCCGTCCTTGCCGACTTTGTCCATTGCGTCTGCAATCAGGTTGCCGATTTCGGAGTCGTTGTTTGCGGATATTGTCCCTACCTGGGCGATCTCTTTTTTGTCCTGTATGGTCTTGCTGTTTTTCTTTAATTCTGCAACGACGGCTTCAACGGCCTTTTCAATCCCTCTCTTGATTTCCATGGTGTTCGAGCCCGCAGCCGCGTGCTTCATTCCTTCTTTATAAATGGAATATGCAAGCACTGTGGCGGTAGTCGTGCCGTCGCCGGCTACATCGGATGTTTTACTTGCGACTTCTCTTACGAGCTGGGCCCCCATGTTTTCATAAGGGTCTTTCAGGTCGATTTCCTTTGCAACGGTCACACCGTCTTTAGTTATTGTGGGGGCCCCGAACTTCTTGTCGAGGATAGCGTTTCTCCCCTGCGGACCCAGCGTTGACTTTACAGCGTCGCTCAGCGTGGTCACGCCTTTAAGTATTTTCTTTCTTGCATCTTCATCAAAAAGCAATTGTTTTGCCATTTCATCCTCCTTTTATAAACAGGTATTTATTTTTCTATCGTCCCCAGGACGTCGTCTTCCTTGATTATGAGAAATTCCTCGTTCTCAATGTTTATCTTGGAACCTGAATATTTTTCGAACAGCACAACATCTCCCACCTTCAGTTCCATTTTCTGCAGCTTGCCGTCTTCGGTAATCTTGCCCGGTCCTACCGCGACGATTTCTCCTTTTTGCGGCTTCTCTTTTGCCGAATCGGGAATATAAAGACCCCCTGAACTCTTTTCCGGCTCATCAGAGTATTTCACCAGCACCCTGTCTCTTAACGGTTTGAATTTCATAATTGTATCTCCTTTCTTTTTAAGGTTGAATTTGTTTTTTTATTATTGACGAAACACCGTCAATGTTAGCATTCTAACACCGTGAGTGCTAATATGATAGCACAACACATCAATAAAACAAGGCGATATTCTAACAAAAAAATAATTATTTTTGAAAGATACGGAAAAATATTTCCGGTTACAGGGCTTTTTCTCAAAATTTATTTTCTCCTCTTGACCCTGAAAACAAGCATTATCAATAGAAGGCCGGCAAGAAAACCGCCGATATGAGCAAACCATGCCACGCCGCTCTGTCCCGCAAACCCCCTGCTTATAAGTCCGTTCAGGAATTGGAATAATATCCAGAGGCCTATAACGAAAATAGCGGGAAGTTTTACTACCTGTACAAAGAAGCCGAAAAATATCAGGGTGTGTATGCGGGCCTGGGGAAAGAGATACAGATAAGCTCCCAGTACCCCCGAGACAGCGCCGCTGGCGCCTATCATGGGGATGCGGGACGAGGGGTCGGTTATTGCGTGGGCGTAGGATGCAGCGACGCCGCAGAGAAGATAAAATACCGTAAACCTCACATGCCCGAGTTTGTCTTCAATATTGTTCCCGAATATCCAGAGATAGAGCATATTTGTCGCAAGATGCAGGAGCCCCCCGTGCATGAACATCGACGTGAATATGGTGAGAACTGGATGGATCGGCTGAGCGGAGCTGAAGGTCAAAAGGACGCTTGGAATTGCCCCGTAAGCGAATGCGACCCGCTGCGGACCCAGAGGAGAGATAATTTGCAGGACCAGCCCCGCGGCATTGGCTGCGATCAGGCCGATAGTCACAAAAGGAAATATGCTTACGGGGTTGTCGTCTTTCAGGGGGATCATTTTAAGGGAAGTATATCATAAAGAAAGTAACGGGTAACAAGTGACAAGTGACAAGCGGCTTAGTATCCATTCAGTTTACGAGTTTTAACACACCCCTGCACCCTTCAAGAGGGGAATAAAGACAAGGTCCCCTCATGGGAGGGGCAAGAGGTGGGTTTCTTTCCGGCGCAAAGAGACAACTCATAACTGATGAAGGCTTACGCGGCTTATAAAATTACCTTTTACTTGTCACCTGTCACTTGTTACTTGTCACTATACTGCTTATGTTATAATGTACTTGTCAGGGGGCGACAGGCCTCGACGGGAGTCATGAGGTCTGAGCTGCATGTCGTGGCTCTGCCACCACGTTAAAAGGCAGAAAAAAACACAAACGCCAACACAGAACTGGCACTCGCTGCTTAATTAAGCGGCGCGCTTACCGGAGAATGCCTGCGACTCTGAATAAGCGTCATTTTGCAGGATGCGCTGAAGAGGTCTCCCTTGTTCTTCAGCAAAGACAAAGAGGGATAGGGACCGGACGGGCCTTCTTGCCGGCATTTCCGGTTCCGAGATTTAAATAGGCAAGGTAAACATGTAGACGCTCGGAAGTAGTGCTTTCGGACCCGGGTTCGATTCCCGGCGCCTCCACCAGTCTCTTGACACAGCGCTGTTGCCTGTGTTATTTATATCTTGTAGCAAAGCCACGAAGGCTTAAACGGCGAGAACGCCGAAAAGCATTCGTGGCTTTTTTTTTTATGGTTCAAAAAAATAAGACTTAAGATAAGCATCGTCATTCCCGCAGTCAGTAAGCGGGAATCCATGGTTCGACAAGCTCACCATGACAAGTGTGACACCCTGAGCCCCTGAGCTTGCGAAGGGTCGAAAGGTGGATTCCCGATTAAGACCTCGGGAATGACGAATCTTGTGACGGGTCATCGCTAATAAATTTCGTGAGGTGTACAAATGACTGAAGAATTATTGGTACTTTTAACAGCCGCGGCATCGATAGGCTTCTTCCATACACTCCTCGGCCCCGACCATTACCTGCCGTTCATCGCAATGGCACGCTCGGGTAAATGGTCGCTGCGCAAGACGACATTTGTTACCGTCCTCTGCGGCGTCGGGCATGTGCTGGGCTCTGTGTTGCTGGGGGCGCTGGGGATAATGTTCGGACTTGCGGTATCAAAGGTCGAGGCCTTCGAATCCTTTCGCGGCAGCCTGGCGACGTGGGTACTCATCACGTTCGGGTTAATATATTTTGCCTGGGGAATGCGGAAGGCCTACAAGAACAAAACCCACGAGCACGTTCACGCTCACGAAGAGGAAGGCAACCACGCGCACGTCCATAGCCATGCCGACGAACACATGCACGCTCATGAAGCGAAGGAAAGGAAGAATATGACCCCGTGGGTGCTCTTTATAATTTTCATCCTCGGCCCCTGTGAACCATTGATCCCAATGCTCATGTATCCCGCTGCAAAAAACAGTTTCCTCGCCCTGTCTCTGGTTACCGGTGTCTTCGGGATAATGACGGTCCTTACCATGCTGGGGGTCGTCCTGACTTCATATTTCGGGATCAATATCCTCCCATCCGGAAGAATGGAGAAATATACTCACGCCATAGCCGGGGCCATCATATGCTGCTGCGGGGTATCGATCCTGCTTTTCGGGCTATAATAAACAGGACGCAGATGAACGCTGATAAGCACAGATAAAAAGAGGGCTGCTTCAGGCAGCCCTCTTTTCTTTAGCCTACTCCTCTATGTTCTAATCCCACCGCTTTCGGGAGGAATCAATGGTCCATAAAGGACGGTTTAAATTCGACCCCATCCCAGCCGGGCTCAACCGCAGGCAGAAGCACGAGGTTGGTCGGGTCCTGGGCGTCCCACTTCTCCCACGCGGGAGGCTCTTTCCCATTTCGCGAGAGGACCACTCCCTCTTCGAAGTGGGCGTGGACAGGATGGTCCCAGCCTCCGCCGCCTTTAATGCTCCAGGTCTCAACCTGTCCGCCGATCGCCCAGAAAGCCGTCGAGGTTCTGGGTATTGAACCAGAGCTGGCCATTTCCAGCCTGGCCCCATGCCTTGTCGGCCACCAGGAGGTTGATATCATAGTCCCGGTTTCCCCACGCAAGAGCTGAGCCGCTCGGGAAGCGCAGGTTGACTCCGTCATTGACCGACTCGTTGCCTCTGTCAATCGATCGCTGACTGCTGACTCCTGATCGCTGCTCTTTCCATGTGGTATAATTTTCTCGTATCTGCCTTGAGGCTTATGATTCACGGAGGACACATATATGACTGAACTGGAAAAACTGAGACATCTCCTTGAACACTGGATGGAGCACAACAGCGCCCATGTAAAAACTTACGAGGAATGGGCTGAAAAGGCTGGGTCTCTTGGAGAAAAAGAAATAGCCGGGCTGCTCAGGCTGGCCGCCGATGAGACCAGGAAACTGGACGGCCTTTTCAGGAAAGCCAAAGAAATATTATAACCCGATGTAAAGCATGCCGCATTGGCTGTGCCCTCTGTGGCTTGTCTCTTGATGGTGAATCAGGGACCAGATCGCCTATGGACAATTCGGGGCAGCGCGTTTATAATATTCCGCATACATTATTGAAAAACCGGGAGGATTCATGAAATTTCGTATGGCTGTCATATCAATACTTTTTGCGGCAGGCGCGGCTTATGCGGCGGATGACGCCGCCCTGAAGACACAAAGGGAAAAGGTGAGCTACGGCATCGGCATGGATATAGGAAACAGTTTAAAAAAACAGTCCATAGACGTTGATACCGACCTGCTCATGAAGGGGCTCAAGGACGCGTACACCGGAGGCACGCAGCTCATGACCGAGCAGGAGCTGCGCGATGCGATGACAATTTTCAGAAATGAAATGATGGCCAAGCAGACTGCACAGTTAAAAGAACTCTCTGAGAAAAACAAAAAAGAGGGAGAAGACTTCTTAGCCGAAAACAAGAAGAAAGAGGGCGTCGTCACCCTGCCGAGCGGATTACAATACAAGATAATAACCGAAGGCACGGGTGAAAAGCCGAAGGCTACCGACACGGTTTCCGTGCACTATATCGGCACTCTGGTAAACGGGACCGAATTCGACAATTCTCACAAACACTCTCACGGCGACCCGGTGACTTTCCCGGTGAGCGGAGTGATCCCTGGCTGGGTGGAGGCCTTGCAGCTTATGAAGACGGGCTCCAAATGGCAACTTTTCATCCCGGCCAATCTCGCTTACGGCGAAAAAGGGGCCGGTCGCGATATAAGTCCCAATTCGGCCCTGATTTTTGAAGTGGAGTTGATTTCAATAGAGTCCGCTAAAGACGCCGCTTCAGAGGGCAAGTAATAAAGACGACAGCAAGAAGTCAGTAGTTAAGGGGAAGGACGCTTCAACCCGTACAAATTCTGCTTCTCATCTACGTCATGCACCATCAGCACTATCGGCTGGTTTTCATGCAGGGCGTTTATCATGAGTTCCCGGTCATCTTGCGACAGGGAATAGACCCCTCCGCAGCCTGACGTCATGAGCGCCAGCATGATTATCAATAGAATTTTCATGGTTCCTCCCTCCTGACAATGCCTGCACGTGTGTGATTCATGATGGCAGGCATGACAATATAGACATCTTAAAAGTGATGGGATTTTAAGTTATAAAATGCAATATCTGTGCCGACTTGAAACCATTTGAAACAACGCGATATTTTAAAGGCCACCTATATTATGTGTAAAGAAAGGCGACAGAAAGCTTAGGATATTAGGCGGCTTGTGTAAAGAAAACCGTCAGCTCCCTGACCGCTAACTGTTCAACGGTCGAGAGGCAGCAGTTGATGGACTTCCGAGACTGATTGTTGATGCAGTTCAATAAACCGGACCACCCGGTACGTGGTCTATATGCGGGTGGTGTAGGAGGGGCGCCTGTCTTTTCGGAGGAAGAGAGAAGGACGAGGATCAGGAGGAAGGCGGCAGGAAATGCCTTTTCTTCCATAACCGCCTGATTCCAAACGTTGATATACCGGTCAAAAAGAGGATAGAGCTTACCGGTTCCGGCGCAATTGCGCCTGCGGCTGTCATCCCGGCGGTCACATCTCCGGGGCGCACAGCAAGGGCATAGTAACTGTACGATTTATAACGCGCGTACTGCAGGCCATAGTTGAAGCTGAAGCTCCATGCGCTGTCAGGCCTTGGGTTTGCATTCTCCGGCCCCGCCCAGTAGTAGTACGGCTCCAGATTCTGAAAGTCGCCTGTGCTGGACAAGCCCCAGCCCGGTTGAGGGGAGGTCCCGTCTGTCGCGTAGTACGCAATATTTCCCAGCTCCGTATAAAATAGATGACCCATCTCGCTGCTTGTTACGTTGTAACCGCCGGTAGTAGTCCCGTCATACCCGCCGACATATGGACCATCTACCGTCGTCGGCAAACGCCAGTCTGTATAAT
Organism: Nitrospirota bacterium; assembly: GCA_016234115.1. Classification (GTDB taxonomy): domain Bacteria; phylum Nitrospirota; class Thermodesulfovibrionia; order UBA6902; family UBA6902; genus SURF-23. Next base: position 8,626 of record JACRHD010000001.1, on the reverse strand, counting down.
GCGTCCCGTCGAAGTCTACATCCAGGGCATTAGCCCAGTCCACCTGCTCCTGCCAGAGTGCCAGGGGATGTGAATAGTCATACCATGTAATATCGAGGTCGCTGTCATAGATCAGACTGTTGCCCAGACTGTCCGTACCGCGATTGTACAGAGCGGAATGCGCCTGCAGGGAAAACCCTGAAACCATTGCGATGATCACTGCTGCGATAAATATTTTTTTCATATCTGTCACCTGCTTTTAGGGATATATATGACTCTGCGCTGAGTTTGAATACGAAAAAGTATAAGGGCTGACCTCTCATGACGGACCTTCTCAGTCGGCCCGGTCAAACGCTTGTCGAACATGATCAGATGAATCAAACAGTTGTTCTTCCTTTGCCGGGCCCGAAGCGGAAAGTTGAGGTATTTACGCCGGGACTTCAATTAAAATTGATTAGAAAGTCCGTATCAGAAAAGGCCCGTATGATTCGAATACCACGATTGGGAATGAAAAAACTACTAAAAAAATGCATACGGCGGCCCCGCAAAATTTTCATTCGAACCTTATTCTTCCCGGACACTGCCTTGCCTGAATGATGCGCTGTGAATGTATACTACAAGGGCGACAATGTCCACGGTAATCATCAGAAAAGCATCCTACGACTACAAAACGCTGCGGCCCGTGGTGTTTGAAATCCTCGATTCGACCTGCGGGCACAGGGTCCGCGAAAAAGAGCGCGTCATCATAAAGCCCAACTTGCTCGCTGCCGCCCCTCCTGAAAGGGCCATAATCACTCATCCCATGATCATTAAGGCCGCTGTCGAATATGTGCTTGAGAAAGGGGCCGTACCCCAGATTTCAGACAGCCCTGCGGTGGGGTCATTTCATGAGGTCCTGAAGAAGGGCGGCATTAAGGACGCCCTTGCCGGCCTGAATGTTATTTTTAAGGAATTCAGTGAATCCGTCCTTATAGACGTAGGGGAGCCGTTTAAAAAGATCGAGATCGCGGCGGACGCGGTGTGCGGCGATGTCCTGATTAATCTCGCGAAGCTGAAGACACACGCGCAGATGACGCTCACCCTCGGCGTTAAAAACCTGTTCGGGTGCATCGTCGGGATGAAGAAACCGGAATGGCATTTCAGAACGGGCGTGGACAGGGAGAAGTTTGCAGCGCTCCTCGTAAAAAATTTCCAGGCCATTAAACCGGCGGCGACAATCATCGACGGGATACTTGCAATGGAAGGGCAGGGCCCCGGAAGGAGCGGCACACCCCGTGAGTTGAATGTAATTATAGGGAGTAGAGACACGGTCGCCGCCGACATAGTCGTATGCAGGATGATAGGAGCGGAACCGGATACTTTATTGACAAACAGGATAGCCGGGGAGGCAGGCCTGTGTGACGGAGAAATCATTGTTGACGGAGCCCCGCCGGCGGTAGGGGATTTCAGGCTCCCTGAGATAGCGCCTCTCGTATTCGGGCCGAAGAGACTTCAGGGTTATTTTCGAAGGCACCTGGTGCAAAGGCCGGTAAGCGATGAATCGCTTTGCAGATTATGCGGCGAGTGCTGGAAGTATTGTCCCGCAAAGGCGATCTCTCCGGTAAAGAAGAAAATACGGTTCGATTACGATAAATGCATAAGATGCTTCTGCTGCGCCGAGGTGTGCCCTCACGGCGCACTGCGCACCCATGAGACGTTGACCGGGAAAGTCGCAAGAAGAGTTTTGAAGATGCGGTAATCCGGGGAGCCGGTTTGCATCTTTTCACGGGAAAGGGAGTCTGTTCCAAAATTTCTATAATCGACAAACACCATTTTGACATTTTTGCTTCAGGGCTAATTGTATTTTCTGCCTGTTCTTAACTCTTAAATCCTGACCTTGACTCTTTTTTTAAAGGTGTCGTATAGAAATTTTTCCACAGACTCCCCTTTCCCGGCAGGCATCGCCGGGCTCAGGCTTTTCTTAAGAGATACGCGTGCGCTGAAAGCCCTGCTCCGAAGGCCACCATCATGCACCATTCTCCGCTTTCAATGCCCTGCTTCATCAGCTCGTTCAGCACGAACCAGACGGTAGGCGAGGACATGTTGCCGTATTCGGCCAATACCCTGCGGGTCGAATACAGTTGCGGCTCCGTAAGCCCTATCTCGTCCCTGATCGAGTTTATTATTTTCTCTCCCCCGGTATGGAGCGCCCAGTGTTTTACATCATGGACTTTCAGCGACCTCGGCTCGAGGAGCCTGGAGACGACCCGCGAGGCCGCCTTTCTTACCAGGTCGTCGAGGTTTGTTGAAAGCTGGTTATGGAGCTGACCGTTTTTATGAACGTACCTGATTGCGTCGCGGTCTTCTGGGACGTAACAACCGGATGATTCGATAAGCTCGAATCCCTCCGGCCTGTTCCGCAGCACCGCAGCCGCGGCCCCGTCGCCGAAGAGGGCGTTGGAGACAAGAAGGCTCAGCTCATCGCCCATCTGAAACGTGGCGCTGCATATCTCCACAGAGACGCTGACGACCGCGCCTTCCGAGGAATTTCCTGCCAGCGCTCCCGCTACTTCCAGGTTAGGGATTGCCCCTCCGCACCCGCCGCCTACAAGGTCATACACTTTTGTGTCTCGTCTCAGCCCCAGTTTCTCTATGAGGTAGGTTGAAATCCCCGGACATATGTAGCCGGTGCAGGTATTGACCACCAGTCCCGACACCGAGTCTGTCGTGAGACCGGCATTTGAAAGCGCCTTCAGTATCGCCTGTTCAGACAAAGCAACAGACCATTTATTGAAGCGGGAGATACGGCTGTCAGGGTCTTCATTGAAAAAAGAGTCCACGTCGTCAAAGGCAAAATACCTTTTCGTGATGCCCGGATGGGCGAAGAGTTTGCGCAAGAGGGAAAGGCTCCTCGGTTTCAGTTTATCGCTGTAGCGTCTCAGAAGGTGTGCCATCGACTGGGCCTGTTCGAGCGCAAAGGGAGGGGTCGCGACCGCTATTGATGCAATATGCGGCTTCAAGCGTCCATCCCCACGGTCCTAAGTGTGCGGCGGATGTAGCGGGTGTATTTCCACAGAGGGGGCCTTAATCCCAGGCTGTAACCGAGACGGTGTATCGCCGGAAGGACGGGAAGACTGATCGAGTCCGGATTAATGAAATTCATATGCCTGTTCATCGATGCCTTTACGCGTTTCCGCATCCACCCGTATTCTACTGACGGAGAAACATAAAAAACAGGCTCAAGCATTTCGCCGGCCGCGATCCGGAGGAGTCCCTGGTCCCGGGCGATCAATTCAAGCTCCGTACCCGGATAGATACGGACGCCCGTGCCGAAGAAGGCAACGTCCCTCGGCAGTATGGAATTTTCGGCAAACCTCAGGGTCTCTTTTACGGTGTCCTGCGTTTCGCCCGGTCCGCCCATCATGAATATCCAGACACAGGGGATATTGTGGCGGCGGACAACGTCGGCGGCCTTATGAACATGCCGCGAGGAAAAGCCCTTTCTGAGCCCTTCAAGCACCCGGTCCGACGCGCTCTCAACGGTAATTCCTATGCCCGTGAAACCGGCCCTCTCCATGACCGTGATCAGTTCGTCGTCGATAAAAAGGGGATTCATCTCAAGGCTCATCAGCGCGGCCCCGCATCCGGCGCCGGCGATTTTATCGCTTATCGCCAGCGCGTGTTCATACGGGGAGTTGAACACATTATCGACAAATTCAATGCAACGGGACCCGCGCGCGGCCAATCCCGCTACAGTATCTGCGACTTCATCCGGGTCGGAGAGCCTGTATGCGCCGCCTTCTATTTTACGGTAGGTGCAATATACGCAGTTGAAACGGCATCCGAGTTTGCTCTGCAGGGGGATGGTCGCGAACCTGCGGAGATAAGCCCCGATATCGATCCAGCGTGAAAAGGCAGGGGAGACGCAGGAACATATATTTTCAGGCGATGAGTATGGATTGGAATGAAAAACTCCGTCCTCAAGCCACGCAACTCCGGGAACGTCCCGCGGCGATTCGGCGTGCGAAAGCCTGTCAAGGAGCCCTCTGAAAGCTGTCTCCCCATCGCCTGTCACCGCCCATGTCGCCCCGGTATGGCGGAGCACCTCCTCAGGCATCACAGAGACCGCGGCCCCGCCCAATATGACGGGCGCCGCCGACAGGCCGCGGATTGTATTTATGTAAGAGACGATGTCGTTGAGATAAAAATATGGAGAACGCATATCGTTGTTGTCGATATTCCTTACCGAAAGGCCTATAACGTCCGCATTCCGGCGTATAATCTCACGGTGAAGCGCTCCATGAGGGTCTTTCTCAAACATCATGTCCAGCAAGCTTACTTCATGCCCGGCCTTTTGGGCGGCATCCGCAACCATGCATGCGCCGATGGGGACGACAGGGAAGGGGAACCTGTTGCGGTTTGTGTTTATGATGAGGACTTTCATATTTAGATTATGGTTTGTGAAATAAGCGCAGGGGGGTATTAAACCCGCCCCTGCCGGTTCGCTGCAAAGCCGTTTGCTGTTTTGTAATTGGCAACTCAAAACGGTTTGAAGGTATAATAAGCACAAGTATATCAGACTTGTGGAAAGAGGCAAACAGTCTATAACGCAGTCCGTGCCCGTAATCCGTGTCCGTATACGGCAGAAGAAAATATCGGACACGGGTCACGGACTCGGAACACGGATTTTCAAATGCGTCATCCTGAATGGATAAAGGTAAAAGCGACCGGCACTCACGCGACAAAAAGTGTTCTGAGGCGTCACGGGGTGTCCACGGTCTGTGAAGAGGCCCGGTGTCCCAACCAGGGGAAATGTTTTTCAGAGAGTACGGCGACCTTTATGATTTTGGGAGACAGGTGCACAAGGAACTGCTCTTTCTGCGCTGTCGAATCTTCCAAACCGCTGCCGCCGGACCCCGGCGAGCCGGAACGTGTTGCCGAAGCGGCAGTGGCCTTAAAACTGAAATTCGTTGTCATAACCTCTGTGACGAGGGATGACCTTTCCGACGGCGGGGCCGGGCAGTTTGCAAAGACTGTTCGGGCTGTCAGGGCGAAAAATAACTCGTTAAAGATAGAAGTGTTAACGCCGGATTTTAAGGGAAATGAAGAGGCCCTGAAAATAGTATTAGGCGCCCGTCCCGATGTCTTTAATCATAACGTGGAAACCGTCCCACGCCTTTATCCGGCTGTCAGACCGCAGGCCGGTTACGAGACGTCGGTCAATGTCCTGAGGACCGCAAAAAGACTTTGTCCCGGGATAAAGACCAAGTCCGGCATCATGACGGGACTGGGAGAGAGTGAAGAAGAAGTATTGTCGGTAATGAGAGACCTTAAAGACGCGGGGTGCGATTATTTGACGATCGGGCAATACCTGCAGCCGGGAAGAAACAATGTCCCGGTCGTCGAATATATAAGGCCGGAGGTGTTTGAGCAATATCGGGTAAAGGGACTTGAGATGGGCTTCGCCGCCGTCGCATCATCTCCTCTGACGCGCAGCTCGATGAACGCCGGGGAGATGTATGAGAAAGACCGGAGATGAAATGTCCGGGTCTGTTTCAATTTTCCGCCCCTGATTTGATATGATATTCCGTAATGAACAAATTCATCCTCACTAAAGACAACGCCGTGCTCCTTATCGTGGACATCCAGGAAAAACTCGCCGCCGCTATGGGCGAAAAGCAAAAGGTGACGGTCAACTGTCTTCATCTTATAGAGACGGCCAAAATGCTTTATGTTCCGATTGTTGTCACCGAACAGTATCCGCAGGGGCTCGGTCCGACAATCTATGACGTTAAGGAGGCCCTTCCCGTATACCAGCCTCTTGAGAAAACGGACTTCGACTGCTGCAGGGGCGAAGGTTTCCTCAGGAAAATAGCCTCACTGAAAAGGACCCACATCATTCTCGCCGGCATGGAGGCGCATGTATGCGTCCTGCAGACGTGTCTGGGTCTGATGAGAGAAAATTATTCAGTCCACGTAGTGGGCGACGCGGTGTGTTCGCGGAAGAAAGATGATTATCTGACCGGCAGGGAACTGATGCGGGACGCCGGCGCCGTGATAACCGGCACGGAGACCGTATTGTTTCAGTTGCTTGAAAGAGCAGGCACGCTGGAATTCAAAGAGATAGTCAGAAGAATCAAGTAGGGCGAGGCGCGCCTCGCCGCAATGAATAACACGGGCCATCGGCTTTGATGTCGGCGGATAACGGTTGATGGTCCCCCTTTGTATAATCGGAAACTCCGTTCTTGAGTTTAAATTCCTTGGCCAAAGCCTGCATCTCCGAGGCCATCTGTCGGAGCTCCGTTCCGGCATCGGAGGCCTTTTGAGCGCTGTCGTTGGTTTGACGGGAAATATTGGCGATTGCGGAGAGATTCGCGGTTATCTCACTGGCCGCAGCGGACTGCTCATCGACAGCGGCGGCGATTCTTTGAATCATGTCGGAGACGTTTTGTGACGACACGACTATCATCTGCAAAGAGCTGCCGGCCTTACCGGCCAACCCGGCCCCGCTTTCCACTTCTTTAGTACAGGCATGCATGGAACTTACGGCCCTGCAGGTGTCATCCTGGATGCCTTTTATCATATCGGCTATCTCATTTGTCGCCGCTGTGGTGCTCTCCGCCAATTTTCTAACTTCATTTGCAACCACTGAAAAACCTCTTCCCTGCTCGCCTGCCCGCGCCGCCTCAATGTTTGCGTTGAGCGCCAGAAGATTGGTCTGATCGGCTATTTCATCAATCACCTTGATGATTTCTCCTATCTGTTTTGACCTGTGAGACAGGCTCTCAACGGTTTTCGCGGCGTCTTTCACCGCGTTTGCTATGATATTCATTCTGTCCATGGCGTCGAGGACCACATCCTTGCTCTGCATGGCCAGTTCGAAAGCTTCCCTGGAGAAGGAGGATACGTTTTCAGTATTTTGACCTATATCTGAAAACGTGGCCGACAACTCCTCTATTGCGGCAACCGAGCTCGTGGTCTGCGATGACTGGCTCTGGGAGTCGGAGGCGATCCTGGCCGTATCTGCGGCAAAGGCTTCCGCATTTGACGCCACGGTGTTTATGACATTTCTCAGCTTGCTTACAAACTCGCTGAGCCGGCTTAGCGCATGATTGAAGGTGAAAGCCAGCTTGCCGAACTCATCCTTTTTCGACTCATCCATGACGATGCTCAAATCTCCTTTTTCAAAGCCCTCCGCTATGGTATTAAGTTCCTTGATCGGGGAGATGATGGTGCGATAAAGGGTGAGCAAAATCAGGCACATTAAAATTATGATTGCAGTGGCGCCTATATTGATGATGAGCTCTACTTTCTTTGCAGTTGATTTCGCATCTTCAAGCGATTTTGCGGCAAGGGCATCGACTTCCTTTAATAATGTCTTGGCTTCAGTAGTGAGCTGACCGTATTGCAGCATGGCATCGTCATTTGTCACCTTTATGAGTTTGATCTTCAGAAATGAATCAACGCCGTCTTTGACCTTCTTCCACTGTGGGGCTATTTTCTCATCGAGTGTCTTGCGCAATTCCGGGTCATCGAACTTTGCCATAAGTTCATCATGCAAATCTTCAAAGCCCTTAAGGTGTTCTTGTGTTAATTGTCTTGAAAGGGGCTCCCCTTCATCAATAATGAACTCATTTATTCCTCTGAATAATCCCTGAAGGTGCATTGTTTCGTTTTCAAGCAGATACGCAAGATCGGTTTTTTTCGTGACCGACTTGTTCCCGAACCAGTTTACCAGCACCATTGTCATAAACAGCGCAAACAGTATTGCCGAGGAGTAGATTATTCTGTTCCGAATTGTCATGTATCGCCCCTGGTTGTTATGGGACTGAGGGACATGAAGCCTGTCCCCCAGTCCCGATGTCATTAATGTTCTAAAGGGTATCCTTTTTTAGACCAGTCGTCAAAACCTTCCCTGTACCACATGACATTTTTATATCCCGCCTCTTTTGCTGTTTTGGCCGCATAATAAGACTTCCAGCCGCTGGGCCCGTCGCTGTGAAAGACGATCTTTGCATTTTTGTCCTGGGGTAATTGAGACATGTTGAATTCACCCTGGCGTTTACTCGGGTCCTCATTTTCTACGGTCCATTTAAACGGAAGTGAAACCGCGCCCTGAAGGTGCCCTTTGCCGAAGTTCAAGGCCTTTCTCATATCGTACACGTGGACGTCTTTTTGCCCTAAAATCTTTTTTACCTCGTCGGCGGTTACAATCTTTGCCCCCTCAAGTTTTGCAGGGGTCACCGCATCGTCCGCCACGGCAACACATATCATCGCAAGCATGAACGCCAGCACAAGTAAGGCTGATGAAATTTTCTTCACGTTTTATTCTCCTTTTTTAATAGATGTTATTTAATTTTGTGAAGCGGGTTTCTTAATAGTTGTGTCAGTTTCTCACCTCCCGTTTCATGAAATGAACCTGAATGATAGATAGCTTATCGGAAATCTTCAAGATATCTTGAATCGAAGAGTGATATTTTTTTCCGGCTTCCGGCCTGCCGGACGGCAGAAGAAAGTTCTATTGATCCAGGCTTCGATATCGCGGAGGCTCTCCCGGTATGTCAGTTGAGCAAAGGCCATGCAGAGATACTGATCGAGGCATGTGAAGCTTCGGACATTGCGGTCTCCTTGATAGCGAGCGACGCAACAGCGAAATGTGTGAATGGGC
>JACRHD010000054.1 GCA_016234115.1 Nitrospirota bacterium | reverse complement strand
GTTTCCGTGTTTCTACAAATGTAATTGCATTATCTATGCCAACCTTTAACTTGCTGAATTTACAGCCTGAATCACATTCATAATTTTGCAGTAATGCAAATCCTCTTGCAGTAGCGCAAAGGGCAGAGGGCAAAGCGCAAAGGGCAGAGGGCAGAGGGCCGGGTTTCTGTGAGGGCGACCGCTTTTGGTGTTGCGTATGCTATCATTGAACTTCCGGCGATTCAGGGAAGACCGGCCCGGTATAGAGTGGAAACGTTTTATCAGCCTTTTTTAAAATGAATTTCAAATCATGATCCGGATTCTACCTTCAAAATATGGGTTCATTGAAAGCGCAAAGACCGGCAAATTGTCACCAGTCTATGCGGAGCTGCCTTTTATCCCCCCGCGACAGATTTATGAATGTCTGGAGTCGCCGTACAGTTTTCTGCTTGAGAGTATAAAGGGACCGGAGAAGATCGCGAGATACTCTTTTATAGGCGCCGGGCCTTTTCTGGTCTTCAGGGTGAAGAACGGGGAGGTAGAGATAGAGCACAGAGCGCAGTACACGGAGCGCGGACCGTACGGCGAAGGCAGCCGCCCGAAGGATTTCAGTGGGAAGAGTGTATATCGGGACCCTCTCAGAATATTAAAGGAATTGCTGACCGCATACAAGATGGAATCGCCGGATATCCTTCCGCCGTTTATCGGGGGGGCGGTCGGCCTGTTCAGTTATGACTTTGTTCATTATTTTGAAGATATCCCGAGGACTGCCGTCGATGATCTCGGTATACCGGACGCCCACCTGATGATTGTAGACACTGTGGTTGCGGCAGACCATAAGCTCCGGAAGACATTTATCATATCCTGCCCGGTGGAAAGTGCAGAAGTGCAGAAGAGCAGAAGAGCAGAAGTGCAGAAGTGGGAAGATGCTTATGACATGGCATGTGAGAAAATAACTGCCATATATGAAAAGATAACTTCTGTCCCCGAGGCACGGACGGGTTTGAAACCCGCCCCTGCGAACATGCGCATACATATCAATCATGAAATGGGGAAGGAACAGTACATGGCCATAGTGAAAAGGGCCAAGGAATACATAAGGGCAGGGGACATTTTCCAGGCAAACCTTTCACAAAGAGTATCGGCGAATATCGGCGACATCAGGCCCTGGCTGATTTATAAAACGCTGAGCAGTATCAATCCTTCTCCCTTTGCGGCCTATCTTGATATGGGGGACTATCACTTAGCGAGCTCATCTCCGGAGAGGCTGGTAAGGGTCTCGGGGAAGACCGTCGAGACAAGGCCGATTGCCGGCACAAGACCCAGGGGGAGAGACGCCGCGGATGATAAACAGATGAGGGCGGACCTCCTGCTCAACGAAAAAGAGCGTGCGGAGCACCTTATGCTGATCGATCTCGAGAGAAACGACCTGGGCAGGATTTCCGACTACAGCACAGTGAAAGTGGACGAATTCATGATTACGGAGGATTATTCCCACGTTATCCATATCGTGTCGAATGTAAAGGGCACGCTCGCAAAGGGCAGGGACTGTTTTGACGCAATACGCGCCTCCTTTCCCGGCGGGACCATTACGGGCGTCCCGAAAGTGCGGTGCATGGAAATCATAGATGCGCTTGAGCCCGTCACCCGGGGTCCATACACCGGGTCGGCCGGTTATATCAGCTTTACCGGCGACATGGACCTCAATATCATCATCAGGACCTTTGTCATCAAGGACAGGACAGCCTACGTCCAGGCCGGGGCCGGAATAGTGGCTGATTCCGACCCGGAGAGAGAGTATTACGAGACCTTAAAGAAAGCCGAGGCGCTCATACGGACGCTGGAGAGTTTATGATTCTCCCTTACCCTCCGATTGTCTTCACCGGGATGCTTTTCCTGCGGCCGCACAGCCCCTTGCTGCCCGACGCGGGCTCTTCCATGGAAAACATGCTATTATCATAGTGAGCGAAAGGAGACCCCAATGGCTGAGAAGAAGAAATTTGTTTTTATCATTACGCACTCGTATGACAATCCGGACAAGGTTGCCGGCGCGCTGCAACTGGCGACGAATATGAAAGCCTTTGACGCGACCCTGGACTTCTTCCTGATGGACAAAGGGGCGCTGCTTGCAAAAAAGGGATTTGCCGCTACGCTGACATGGCAGGCGAAGGATGAATTCTCTCCGATAGCGGACCTTATAAAGACCCTCGTCGAAGACTTCGGCGTCAGATTCTACATCTGCGCGTCGTGCGTTAAACATTATGAACTCGACAAAACGGAGCTTATCCCTAACTCTGAGATCAAGCCGGGTTCGTTCCTCGGAGAGATGCTGATGGAAAGAGAAGGACTGACGTTCTGAAGTCCGGCCGATTTTCATTGCCCGCTCCGAAAATCCGGAGCGGCGTCCATTATCATCACAGGTTTCCCCGGATTCACCATCAAGAGACAAACCACAGAGACCACAGAGGAAAGAAATAAATATTAATCCACGGATTACACTGATTAACACAGATGTATTTAGAAATAATTTTTCAATCTGTGTAATCTGTGTAATCTGCGGATAAATAAATCTTTTCTCTGTAACCTCTGTGGTTAGGTGGTGGATTTTGGTTTCCCAAAGGTATTGATACTGCGGCCGGTTAATGATAGAATTTGCCTTAGAAACGGCAACATATTAGTTCATTGATCCCAACTGTTATGAGGAGGCGGCTATGAGATTCATCAGGATAGCTTTACTGGCAATTATGGGTCTGTCTTTTGCAACCGGCTGTGTTACGACACAAAAATATGAAGAGCGTCTGAGTGATATTAACGCCTTAACGGCTGAAAATGCCGGGCTTGCCGGTAAGCTGCGGGAAACCGGGGACAATCTCGATAAAGAAAAGACGGCCAGGGAGGCGCTTGAGGCCGATGCGGCAATGCTTAAATCTGATGTGGAAAAGCTCGCGGCCGAGAAGGCGGAGCTCACGCGGAACAATGAGGTGTTGTCGGCGGCAAATAAGGACATAAATAAGTCCGTTGCGGAGATTTCGCAGGAAAAACTGACGGCCGTTAAGGAAAAAGACCGTATCCTTGCCGATCTCACCCAGGAAAAACTGAACGCCATTAAAGAAAAAGACCGTATCACTGCCGTGCTTACCCAGGAAAAAGCGAACGCCATTAAAGAAAAAGACCTTATCATTGCCGGGCTGACACAGGAAAAGACGGATGCTATCAAAGAAAGAGACCGGGTCATCGAGGAGCAGAAGCATTCTTATGACAACGTCGTCTCCGAGCTTACCGAAGAGATAAAAAAAGGCGAGATCGAAGTCAGGCAGTTGAAGGACAAGCTTACCCTTACCATGGTTGAAAAGATCCTGTTTGATTCAGGCAAGGCTGATATAAAGACAAACGGCAAGAAAGTACTCGACAGGGTGGTTGAAATTCTGAAGACCATCACTGACAAGCAGATAAGGATAGAGGGCCATACGGACAACGTTCCCATCGGCGCGACGCTTGCAGGAAAATTCCCGACCAACTGGGAGCTCTCAGCCTCCCGCGCCACCACGGTCGTCAGGTACCTGCAGGAAAAAGGCGTCAGTCCCGCCGTCCTCAACGCTGCGGGCTATTCGGAATACAAGCCTGTAGAGTCGAATGAGACCGACGAGGGAAAGGCAAAGAACAGGAGGATTGAGATCGTCCTCATCCCGCTTGATAAAGAGAGTGTCCCGCCGAAGTAAGGACATTCCTCTCAACTATAATCTTAGAAAAAGCAGTTAACCACAGAGGCACGGAGGCACAGAGTTAAAAAATAAGAGAAAAGGCCAATATGAATCATTCACCTAAGTGATGAAGCAAAATTATTCGATAACCTCTTGTTTTCTCAGTGTCTCTGTGCCT
>JACRHD010000053.1 GCA_016234115.1 Nitrospirota bacterium | reverse complement strand
TTGAATGAAGATCGAATCCTGTGTACAATCTCATGAGGCACCTCCTATTAAAAGGTTTATGTTTTGGTTGCCTATAAGATATCAGATTCATTGATTCTGATATCTATAGGGGGTGCCTTTATATGATTATCAAACCTTCATATGTCAGTTATGAATGATTACTGATCAAAAGAGGGCATAAACCTTTTGTCATCAGAGGATGATAAATGAATTTTGAAGGTTTGACCCTATGAGTTCCGCTACTTGCGGTCCTGTTTCTTGACAAGGGAAGACGAAGCCTGATATGGTAAAAAGACTTTTACAGAGAGTGTTGAAGTGGAGCGATGTCCGCCCCCTTCACATTGCAGTCTTTTGGCAGTTAATAATATTCATAAGCCGTGGCCTTACGTACCGGAGTACCTCACAGAGTTCCTCAGCCGGGACATACTGTCCATAATCCAGACCGGCATTGCCCACAAGGAAAGGATCCCTCTTTCGATATGCGAATTCCGGAATAATGAGCCGAGGGAGTTCGGACCTGTCGGGCAGGTCCGTTCGGAATTCTGCAACCGCTACAGAGAGCTGCAGATAAAAGGCAACGAAAAACCGGGAGACGTCCTTTGTAACCAGTGCAGGCTGTACGGCACGGCAAGAGACATAATTGTAAACAACAGGCTCGATGTAGGCGATTACTGGTGCCACATGGGCATCGTGGAGCTTGTCGCCCCTATTGTCGTCAACGGCACGGTTGTGGCGGTCCTCTTCGGCGGTCAGATAATCTACGAGCACATGAAGGAAGAGATCATCAGCAATCTCACTTCCATAGCGAACGGACAATTTCCGGGCGCCTCAGCCGACAGTTGCATCAAGGGAAGCCCCGACCTGTTGAAGATGAAACTTGTCCCGAGGTCGAAGATCGACTCGCTCGTCCGGCTGCTGAGGGAGACCTCCGGAAACCGGAAGGAAGACCTGGAGAAAAGAAAGGCGATATTGCGGGAATATGCCGAAATCATAAGCGCTCAGGCCTCGAATATTCATCGCGAGCTGAAACGGTCCAGGGAGGCCGAAGTCTTTCATCGCGTCGCGCTGTTGTTTGAAAACGACGATTGCGCTTCGATAGATCAATTCAAGGTAATGCTCTCAAGAGTATTTGAAACCGTCAATTCATTTTGCGGGCTGAAGAAAAGCGTACTTTTTACAAACTACCGCAGCGACAATAAGGATGTTCTGACGGTCTTCCATGCTTCGGACCAGGACGCCGCAATAGCGCCGGAACATATTCATCTGAATATGGAATCGGCAAGGGATGCCGGCCTGACTGATTTTACGTGCCTTGCGCCGGGGGGCGTGGGAAGTTACCTCAGCAGGTCTGGACAGCTTCTGTACAAGGGAAGCGCGGGGCGGACCGGCAGACCGGACTTTGAGACTATAATCCGCAAGGGCAATGAAAAAGGGATAAGCATCGCGCTCGGACTCGGTCCGGGTACGGACGCCGTGTCCGCAAAGGGGCTTATCGAAGGCGAACCCGGATTTTTCCAGAACCTGCTTTTTTTCCTTTATTCCGCGATAAACAATAAGCTCACGTCCATCGAGCTTTTGCACAAAGAGCGCCTGCTGCAAAAGAAGTTCGTAAAGATCGAGCAGAAAGTTTCCGATATCGCCCACGAATTTAAAATGAGGCTCCAGACCATCAGGACCGAGGCCGACATATGGGACCTGTTCTGCGCAAAGGCAGTTTGTCAATGCGTGCGCTCCGAAGCTTCACGGGCCTATTCCAATATCAGCTCTTCCATAGGGGACCTGAGCAACTACACCAACAGGGCGTTGAGTGAGCATTCTCCCGGTCTTTCACCGGAAAGCAGCTTCAGGGAAGCTGCCGGCCTTTCTTCATTAATAGTTGAGTGCGTCAGCCGGTATAACGCCCTTGCGAAGAAAAAATCCCTTACCTTCCTGATCGATGAAACAGTCCTCCGCCTGCCTGAGTTTCCAATCGACAGAGACGAGTTCGCCTGCGCAATGAACAACCTTATAGACAACGCGTTTAAATACAGTCTTCCGGGCAGGGAGGTCCATATCTCCGCCGGTTTTCACGAAAATACGATTTCAATAAGCATCAGCAATACCGGCATTTGCGTTTACGAAGATGAGAAACTGATGGTCTTCGAGAGGAATTACCGGGGCCGCGCAGCCAGGGCCGCCCTGAAATCCAAAGGCCAGGGCATCGGCCTTTCCGAGACACGTGAAATAATCTGGAGTCACGGCGGCGACATCACCCTTGAAAGCCGCCGAGGAGAAATTGACTCAGACAGCCATGAAACAACAATAACAGTCACACTGCCTTATGAACAAAAGGAAAGAGGTAGTAATGAATAATATTTTGTGGGTAGAGGACCAGCCGGACCAGGGCATAAAAAGGATTATCGAGACGCTCAGGTCCATGCACCCCGAATTCATCGTCAAACTGGAGACCGACGCCGAGACCGCCGTCTCCCTCCTGAATAAAAAAAGTTATGATCTCGTCATCCTCGATGTCCGCCTGATGCCGGACAAAGGGCCTGTGCCTGATGAAGCAAGAACAAAGGGAAAGACCATTTTGCAGGAGCTCCGAAGCGGGACCATCGGCGGTGAGACCAGGCGCGACGTGCCCTGTATAATCTTCTCCGCGATAATCAACCAGAAAGACAAGATAGAGATCATGGAGGTCTCGCCTCCGCCTCTCGCCTATTTTGAAAAACCGGTGGCCTTAAGGGATTTTCTGGACGTTATCCGTCGCCATCTCGGGGGGGGAAGATGATAACAATATTTTCCGATAGGGACCGTAAGGCCGAGCTGCTCGAAAAATTCATTCTCGAGTTTCGCGGCGTCAGGAGCGAACTCAGGTCCGTCCGCACGCCTGAGACGATCCTGGAGATTTACCTTAATGCCGTGTTAAGGCTCTTCGGCGCGAAGGGCCTGATCATCTTTTCCGGAGCGGACAGCCTCTCGATCAGGGCGCTCAAGGTTTATCGGGAGTCTGGACATACTGGTGAAATCCCTATAACCATCAGCGACGGAGAGGACATCTTCGGGGCCGACTCCGGGGTCATCGAATTATTCAGCGGCGGCAATCTTGATTCCGCCGCAAGCCGTGAGCTGGATGAAGACAGTCCGTTGTTCCGCAAGGGCGTAAGGTCTTATCTGGCGTTCCCTTACAGGTACAGGGGGGAGAAATGCGTCCTGATGATCTGTAATTTCGACGTGGGGGCCTATCAGGATTCTATCGAGTCATATGAAGCCTGCCTGGCGGCCATAGTAATGGAGCTGCTGGACGCGACCTTCTTTGACGAGAGGATATCCGAGCTGTCTGACGCCCTAATTGAAGCAAAGAGGAGCGGTTCGCGCGCAGAGCTGTACGCGGCCGCAAAAGCGGCCATAGAATTCTATGCGAAGTATGATTTCCCGGTAAGCGACAGCATAGTCGCGGACTATCTCGATACTACTCTGAGCAGGTTGTGGAACCCGGGAAGACAGGCCTTTCCCGCGGAAGTCCGCCCCGGCATCATCCGGCGTCTTAAGGAAACGATAAAGACCGCCGGCTGCGAAGATATCGATGAAGGATTTGCGGCGAGGCTTCTCTACTGTTTTGAACCCGGCCTGGGCAAATCCGTCCCGGGGGACATGACGGCGAAAAAGATGCCGCTTACGTCGTTTACCCTCAGCAGGGCCATGATGGCGCTTTCCCTCGAATTGACGGAAGGCGACCTCATCGAAAAGTGCAGGCATACTGCGGCAAAGTTATATAAAAGCGCGGCGGACCGGTTTGTCGTGCCCGTGGAAGAAATATCGAACCCTCACGACAACGAATACATAGCCTCCCTTCAGGCGAGATGGATGGAGATCGTGACCCTTTGTGAAGGAATACGGCTGCAGGTCTTGCCGAAAGATCAGGACACGGACAGACTTCATGAACTGCTGAAAGAGGCATCACCCGACACGATCAGTTTACTGTGGAAGGCCCTGTCGTTCATAAGCGTCAACAATTATGCGGAGCATAAAAATGAGAACATGCCGCAGGGGGGCGTCAACATAGAGAGCCTCTGGCTGAAGACATGGTTCGGCCACTACATACTTAATGAAGAGACGCTCGGAGAGATTCTCGGCGACCCCGTCCGGAGCCGCCTTTCCAAAATATCCTTCTGCCATGAGCTTGGGGTGTTTGTCCTTTACCTTCTTCATCGTTTAAAGACCATCGGCTCAAAGGCGCCGGTCATATTCCCGTACGGAAGCGAAGGGGCCGCGAGGGCGCTCTTCTATCTCATCGCTGAGTACGGCCATTCCGTATGCCGGATACCGAGGTCTGTCCGGATTTATGAATACATCAATAAAGCCTGGGAGACCGAAGCGGTCTTATATTTCAGCCGCATGCCCCATCGCGACCATATCTTTCATTCCATCGACGTGGCTCTTTTAGGGCTTCTGCTTATGCACGTTCACTCAGGCGGCGATGAAGAGGCCCCCCTGATCGACCGGATAGCCCCAAAGTTCAACAATGACAGAAACAGCGCGCTCGCCAACTGGCTCCTCGCCACCCTTTTTCATGATATCGGCTATTCGTTTGTCCTCTATGAGACAACGGCAAGGGTCGTCGATTTTTTTGAGACGCCTTCTTTTAAAGAAGGAAGCTCCATTATCGAAAACGGCGTTGAAGAGGCCCGTAAAAAAATTCTCGCTGACGCGGAGACACGTTTTCCTGACATCTGGAAGGAGGCTTCGTGTCCCTCCGGAATAAATCACGGTCTTGTAAGCGCGATCCATCTGGACCATATACTCGGCCGCCACAGAGAGGAATACAGGGCCGCAATCCATGCGATTATAGCTCACGACTATAAAGGGTTCCCGGTCTCCTGCGGGGACAACCCTCTCTCTTTTCTCCTTCTGCTCTGCGACCATTTGCAGGACTGGAGCCGCCCGAGAGTGGACACATCGAGGATGAGAAAAGGAGTTGCCGCGTCGCTCGATTACAAGCAGCCTTTCGAGGTGGATGCGTACCATAACATGGCTTACCTGACTCTCAATCTCGAAATCGGACAGGACCGGATCAGATACGCCGATGAGGTCCTGAAATTCGTCCTCGTTTACAAGAAACCGGACAACGGCAATTATGAACCCGTAATGCTGTGGCTCCACACTACTTACGACCTCCAGCGCGCGGCGAGACCGACCTTCTGGAGGACGATAGAATTCGCAATCGAAATCGTAAATGAAAAAGAACATCTCGAGATTGATAATGCGCGTGATTTCGTATTACAGGAAAAGGGCGGCGGCATGATCGCAAACTGGCTCGGGGCCGTGACCGGTTGCAAGAGCTTTGTCAGACACAACACGTCAGGCTGCGGAGAACGCCTGACGATTGTATTGGACAACCAGGATACTGAAAAAATAGATGACCTGCGTCAGGACGCCCTCTACTCATCTTATACACAGTGGAAGCGGAAACTGACGGACAAGGTCTCCCTCGGAAAACTCAAGTTCCTCTGCGACATTGATGACGGGTAAGAGAGTGGAAGTGTGGAAGTGCAGGAGCAAGTATGATTGAAATGACTAAAATGGATTTCTTCATGACCCGGACATCCTCTTACATTACTTGCCTGTCGTTACCAACAGTATATCGGATGTTTTTTTACATTACTATCCGCCGGGTTGACACCGGGGATATTTTTCAGCCGGCGACGGCAGCCTTTCCTGAAGCTTTTCTTTTCCCCGCCCTCGAGATATAAACGACGCATTCCTTGCACCGTTTTTTCCCTTCGCCGTTACATACCTTGCCGGTCATCTCCCAGCAGGGTTTGCTCCTGTCAATATATGCTGAGCACTGTTGTCTGCGTTCTTCAGGGCAATCGTTTATCTCCCAGCAGGGCGCATAATCGAGAAGCTTCTTTATACCCTCGATGCTGATCTTTTTTATATGAATCAGGTCTCTCAGACATTTCAGCCAGTTTATGTCATTCTCGGAATAATATCTGTTTTTATTTCTTCTCGCCGGCGTTATAAGGTCATGCTTTTCATATAACCTTAAAGTCTGTTCTGTAATTCCGGCAAGCTCGGCCATCACCCCGATAGGGTAAAGCGGGATGGCCTTTCTGCCTTCCTCCGTCAACTCACCATGCGGTTTTTTTATTGCCTTCATTAATGTTCTCCCTCCCCTCATAATCATTCGATCCCCAGGTTTTTGAGTCTTTTCCATAAAGTGACCCTGCTGATCCCGAGATGGCTCGCGGCAAGTCCCCGGTTGCCTTTGTGCACGTTGAGGGCTGAAAGTATCCTTTCTCTGTCCTGATGACTTTCATCCCTCTCTATATGTTTATCAGGAAAAACATAGCCGGGCATATCCGCGATATCGATAGTCTCGCCCTTGCATGTAACCGTACAATGTTCGATGGCATTGATAAGTTGTCTCACATTTCCGGGCCAGTCATAGTTTTCAAAGATCTTCATTGCCCCGGGACTCACACTGCCGACAGCTCTGCTGCCGACAGAGGAGGCCTTTTTCAGATAGTGTAAAATAAGCATAGGCATATCCTCAATCCTTTCCCTTAACGGCGGCGTCCGGACAACAATGGAATTTATCCTGTAAAGCAGGTCTTCCCTGAATTTATTTTCCGCGACCAACTCATCCAGGTTTTTATTTGTTGCGGAAACAATCCTTACGTCAACATGGATAGGTTTATGATCTCCAACGCGCTCCACTACCTTCTCTTCAAGGACCTTCAGCAGTTTTGCCTGCATCGACAACGGCATATCTCCGATCTCATCGAGAAAGATTGTTCCCTTATTTGCGGCCTCAAACCTTCCTATCCTGCTTTCCGTTGCGCCTGTAAACGAGCCCTTTTTGTGGCCGAAGAGCTCGCTTTCAAGGAGATATTCATTAAATGACGGGCAATTGACATGTATAAACGGTCCTTCTTTGCGCCGGCTCAGTTTATGAATTGCATTTGCGGCAAGATTCTTACCCGTGCCTGTTTCGCCGTGCATCAGCACAGGGGCCTCGCTTGTTGCGGCATCCCTGATCTGTTCGTACAACCTCTGCATGGAAGCGCTCTTGCCTAACAGTCCCATAAACCAGTATTCCTCTCTCAGTCCCTGCTTCAGCTCTTCAAGTTCCTTTGCCTTCATATACAGAGATGTAATATCCGTCATGGACTCGATAGCGCCGATTATCTCGCCGTTTGCGCCCTTTATGACGGAGGCATTTTTTAAAAGGTGCACGAACCTTCCGTCTTTTGAATTGATCCTGCATTTCTTATTGGAAATAAATCCCTTTCTGAAAAGATTGCACCTGCCTTCAATGCCGGTTTCAGTTAAAAAAGCGCACGTATCCGTATCGAGCATGGCGCAGGATTTCCCCCTGACGTCTTCCCGGCTGTAACCGGTTATTTCCTCGGCGGCCCTGTTGAAAAACACAATATTCCCTTTTGGGTCTGTAACCATGATTGCGGCCTTTATGTTCTCAAGGACAAGAAAAAGAGACTTCGGATCTTCCAGAAAACGTTTAAGCATGATTATTCCTCCGCATGTTAATTATAAATTTAACAAACTTAACAATTATAATTAACAAATTAACATCATTTGTCAAGTTGTATTTTATAACTTACTTAATAATTGTAATTTTAGGTATTGGCATTTAATTTGCTTTTGATTAACCCGGGAAAAGACAAAGGCGCTTACGATGTGAATATTTAACAAGGGGAATGAAATGAAGAAGGCACTGTTCGCGATAGACGCAACAAAAGGATCAAAAAAAGCCCTTTTGACTTTCAGCGATGAATTGCGAAAGGCGGAGGAAGTTATCATCCTCCATGTAGAACAGCTTGAGGGCAGGTCTCTGATGACGGCCATGTTGGGAGATACAGAGATGTCGACGTTAAAGGAATCATTAACGGATTCAGAGCATAAAGAGGCCCTGGACAGAAAGGCTGAGAAGATCATTGCCTACTACAAAGAGGAACTTGAGAACATAGGACAGACAGTGATCGAGGCGATAATCACGGCAGGAAATCCTGCTGATGAAATACTCAAGGTCGCCGCGGAAAAGGAGGTGAATATTATTGTCCTCGGCAGTAACGGAAAAAACGGATTGAGCAGGCTCATTACCGGCAGCGTCAGTGAGGAAGTTCAGCGAAATGCCGAAGTGCCTGTCCTCGTTCCGCTTTACGCGCCGGCATGCAGGCAGGTTTATGACTGGAGGGACGCCTTTTATGCCATGACGGTATTCTCACTGGTATTAACAGGCTTATTTATCCTGGGATTAATATTGTAAAAACGGCATTCACGCCAAATTCAATTAAAGGAGGAAACAAAATGAAGAAGGTATTGATTGCAGTGGATGAGACAAGCAGGTCGAAGGCCATATTGTCGGTCTTTAATAATATGATGCGACCGCCGGACGAGGTGGTCCTGCTTCATGTTCAGAGGCTTGAAGGCAGGTCTTTAATGATCGATATGCTCAGCGATGCGGAGCTGTCGACACTTAATGAATCCATGGAAGGCACAGAACATAAAGAGGCCCTGGACAAAAAGGCAAGGGAGGTACTCTCGTATTTCAGGAAGGAACTGGAAGGCATAGGCTTAATGGGCATAAAGACAGTTGTCCGGCAGGGCCGCCCTGTTGATGAAATACTCGCGGTGTCCAGGGAAGAAGGCGTGGACCTCATAATTACGGGTTACACACGAAAGACAGTGATGGACAGGCTCATTACAGGGAATGTGAGCAGGGACGTTGAAAAGAATGCCGGGGTCCCCGTGCTTATCGCAAACGACGGGGCCGGGGAAAAAGGTTATTCCGTAAAAGAAACCGGACTTAAGTTCGGGAAGCTTATTAATTCAGAAGTAAAAAATTAAAAGGAGGAGAGATGGGAAAGATATTAATTGCAGTAGATGAAACACAGGGGTCCCAAAAAACACTCACGACCTTCCGCGACGTCATCAGGCAATCCTCGGAAATTATCCTTGTTCATGTACAGAGGCTTGCGGGCAAGTCAGTTATTATCGACATGTTAGGTGACGCCGAGATGGCAACTCTTAAAGAGTCCGTTAAAGGCACAGAACATAAGCAGGCCCTTGAAAGAAAGTCTGAACAGATACTCGACAATTACAAAAGGGTGCTCGAAATAATGGGGCATACAGGCATAAAGACTATAACTGCCGCCGGACGTCCGGTGGATGAGATACTCAGGATAGCGAATGAAGAGTCCGCCGAGCTCATCGTTCTCGGCTGTAACGGCAAGACGCTGATGCAGAAGTTATTTACAGGCTGTGTGACCAGAGATGTCCAGAAATGCGCAAAGGTCCCGGTCCTTATAGCTAAAACAGGCTGTTGCGAAAAGACTGCCGGAGTTATGGGGGGTGCTTATGCTGCAAGGTAGTATGATGACGGTTTTAACGGCAGTCGGTTTGGGCCTGTCCCTCGGCTTTATCCTGCAAAGAGGGCGTTTTTGTCTTAACACCGCATTCAGGGACATAATATTCATGAAAGACCTGACGCTCTTCAGGGCGTATCTGTTAAGTGTTGTAGTGGCGGTCCTCGGGGCAAATATGCTGGAAGACCTCGGCATGCTGATGGCCGTCAACCAGGAAACAGGAGAGATTGTCAGGGTCGGGCTGCTGCGTCAGGGGTTTGCGCCGCTTGCCAATATCCTCGGGGGGTTCCTGTTCGGTACCGGGATAGTCCTTGCGGGCGGTTGCGCCAGCGGCATTACCTACAGGGTTGGAGAAGGTCAGGTCTCATCAATAATAGCCATCATCGGGTTCTTCTTCGGAATTGTTCTGACGACAAATGGTCTGCTGAATCCGGTTTATATGTACCTGAAGGGTTTTACGTTCAAAATATCCGGCAGTAGTAATCTCGCCTTATGGGACCTCTTCGGCAGAGGCCCGATGGTGAAATGGCTTACAATCGGAATCTTCTCCATTGCGGTGTTGGCCTTTGTAATAAAAGGCAAACCTACATTCGGCAAAAACTCGAAAACCTACTCGTGGGGTCTGGCAGGCCTTTTTGTAGGAATATTGACCGTTATAGGATGGTGGATCTCTTCCTATTTCGGAGGCATTCCCAGAGGGCTGGCAGTGACCACCCCGATAAAGGAACTCTTCAACGCCTTCCTTTACAAGGACTCTCAATCGGCAATTTTCCCCGAGTTCAGTTTCCTGGGGATATTCAGAGGCACATGGGGAGCGTTCTTTATATTTGCGGTCCCACTCGGCGCCTTCCTGAGCGCATGGAAGTTAAAGGAGTTCAAGTGGAAAATAGCGCCGGCGCAGGAAATCCTGACCGTGTTTTTCGGAAGCGTGATTATGGGGATAGGCGCGGTGATAGCCGGGGGATGCAATCTCGGGCACGGCGTTACAGGCATTTCAACCATGGCAATGTCCAGTATAGTGGCCACGGTATCCATAATCCTCGGCAACTGGACAATGGTGTATTTCAAATTTATCAGACCTATGAACGAATGACAGCTTGTAAAAAAAAGGGGGCGAGGATTTTAGGGTTCAGGGGAAACTGCTTCCCCTCGGACCCTCGGTTACCCTTAGCCATTGCAACGAAATTCTTACATAAATAAGCAGATCAATTATAGAGGAGGAAGTACACGTGAATTCAGATGAAAAGAAATTATCGAGAAGAGGCATTATCGTGGGAGCAGGAAAACTTGCATTAGGGGCCGCCGGAATAGCTCTCGTGTCATCGGGAGGACAAAATCTGGTATCAATAGCTGAAGCAAAAGAAACGCCGCTTCCGTGGCCCTATGAAAAAATAGACCCCGAGGAAACAGCAAAGATAGCCTATGACGGCTGGTACAAGGCATACTGTTCTTACGCGGTAGCAAGCGGGATACTGACCCCGCTTCAGAATAAAATAGGTGGGCCTTACAGCATGTTGCCTGTCGATGGGCTCAGGCTCGGAGAAGGCGGTATAGTAGGCTGGGGCACAATATGCGGCACACTGCTTGGAGCAACAGTTGCGACCGGCTTCATAGCGCCTTATGATGTCGGCAAGCAGGTAGTAAACGAAGTCATGCAGTGGTACAGCGATACGCAGTTGCCCGTATTCACGCCGGAAAAACCGAAAGCGGAAGTCAGATTGAAGAGTGTAAGCAATTCCCCGTTATGCCATATCTCGGTAAACAAATGGTGCCAGGCGGCAGGAAAGTCATTCGGGAGTCCGGAACGCAGGGACAGATGCGCCAGGCTCGCTGCCGATATAGCGGCGCACACCGTGATGCTTTTAAATGACTGGAAGGACGGCAAGTTTGTATCGACACTTAAGATGCCTCCGGCCTTATATGGGACAACCGGCCAGCATAACTGTAATGAGTGTCATACTAAAATACCGGATGTGATCGGATAAAAACAAGAGTCAAGGGTCAAGGGTCAGGGGCCAGGGTAAAAGATTCAGTAGGGCGGGTTTCAAACCCGCCCTATATCAGATAAAGCAGACACTAATAAAAGAAAGGAGGTGTTGAAATGAAAAGCATTAAGACAATCTTATTTATGATGATGGCCATCGTGTTACTAAGTTCGTTTGCCTTTGCAGCAGGCGACGCGGTGAAAGGGAAGGCGTTCTTTAATGACACAAAGGCGTTTGCAGGCACCAGTGCATGCAATTACTGTCATACAAATGGAAAGGGTCTGGAGAATGCCGCTGATAAAAAGGAATTCAAGGCCATGGGAAAACCCCGGAAGGGACTTGAGGAGATGGTAAATTCCTGTATCGCGAATTCCAGTAAAGGCAAAGCCGTAGACCCTAAGTCCGAGCAGATGCAGAATACCATCGCATATATTAAGTCGCTCAAGGTCAAAGCTGCTGCGCCCGCCGCGCCCGGCTATTGACCTGCATTATTTATGTCGAACTCCGTTCCAAACGCCATGACACAGCCGGTATGATTCGTACCGGAGGGACAGGTTGGGAAACCTACAAATAAAATGGAACGGAGTTCGACTCTTTGCCTCTGCCTTATCCTACTTCACCACCCCGCAGGCCGCCCTTGCGCCGCCGCCTCCCAATTTCTCGGGCACGTCGGAATAGTTGTCACCGCTGCTGTGGACCATCAGGGACTTGTCCCTGATATCGGAGACTTTCAGGCGCGGGGCCAGTACGGGCAGCGTCGCCTTTCCGTCAGGACCGGCAAACAATGCAGGCAGGTCGCCAAGATGACCATTGCCGTAAGGACCTTCGTGTTTTCCTGTATTGCCGGGATCGTAGTGCCCTCCGGCCGCAAGACCCGCAAGGGGTTTCCCTTCTTTCATCCCGTGTCCGCATTCCGCGTTCTGGTGCACATGAAAACCGTGCAGGCCCTGTGTTAGTTCACTTAACGCGGGAACAAGAAGAAGACCGTACTGCGTATCGGTTGCGGTAATAGTACCTATCTCCTTTCCCACTCCCTGATCGTTCAGCAGGTTAATTCTGATTACGACCTCATCGGCATGTGAATATGCGGAAATGAGCATTGCAGCGAGCATGATTGAAATGATTAAAATGGATTTCTTCATGACCTGAACCTCCTGTTACATTATTTGCCTCTCGTTACAAAAAGTATATCGGATATTTTCCGGTTTGCAACCGGAAATAGAGCAGTAGAGCACCAGTACAAAAATTCCCAAAGAGCAGAAGAGCCATGCGCGACACATTCTTGAACCGCTGCACTGCTGCTCTACTGCACTGCTGCTCTTCCTCATTACGAAAGACAAAGGGGCACCTTGACAAAGGACGGTTTTGCGGAAATGAATAGGGTCAAACCTTCAAATGTCAGTTATGAATGATTGCCGATTAAAAGAGGGCATAAACCTTTTGTCAGGGATGATAAATGAATTTTGAAGGTTTGATAATCATATAAAGGCACCCCCTATAGATATCAGAATCAATGAATCTGATATCTTATAGGCAACCAAAACATAAACCTTTTAATAGGAGGTGCCTCATGAGATTGTACACAGGATTCGATCTTCATTCA
>JACRHD010000052.1 GCA_016234115.1 Nitrospirota bacterium | reverse complement strand
GTCCATTACCACCTGCTTCACAAACCACGGAAGCTTGATTCTCAATATTCTTGTAAACAGTGCTTTTTCGTCCATACCTCATAGAATACCTTCAACCCCTATATCTTGTGTAGACCCATGAAGAACCCGGATGCGCCATTTATTCTTTTCCTCTGTGGTCTCTGTGGCTTGTCTTTTGATGGTGAATCTGGGGATGTAGCGTCGGGGTTTATCCCCGACGTTGATTATCGCTGGTTATCATAATGTGACATTTCCGGAGAACGCCCCAGTGAGAAATCGCCCCCAGTAAATGAGGGCGCTACGCGCTTGCGGTGGTCTCCGCTTCTGCGGACCTGGCCTTTTCGCGCGCGGCCTTTTTGGCTTCGTGCGCCTGCAGCACTTCAGCATAGTTGAATGTGCCGGTAATGGCCGCTACAGGGCATTTCGATGTGCAAATGCCGCAGCCGATGCATTTGTCCTGATTGATGACGTGCAACTTCTTCAACTCGCCCGACGGCGAATTGACAGGGCATACCTTCGCGCACATATGGCAGCCGATACACTTCTCCGTAATGAAGGCCTTCGACCTCCTCGGTATATAATCCATGATGGCGTCTGTCGGGCACTTGCTCGCGCAGAGACCGCAGACCTTGCATTTATCAAGGTCGATCCTTGAAAGATTATTTGTAATCGAGGGCGCATTGTAGGGACAAACCTTCACGCAAATGCCGCACGCGATACATCCGGTCTGGCAGTTCTTTTTTGTGACGGGACCCTTGTCCTTTGAATGACACCTTACAAGGACTTCCTTTGCCATCGGCAGTATCTCGATGACCTTTGTAGGACACGCCTGGGCGCACTTGCCGCAGGCCGTGCATTTTGCGGGATTAATTACAGGAAGACCGTCTTCGCTCATGGTGATGGCGCCGAAAGGACAGGCCCGGAAGCATGTGCCGTATCCGAGACACCCGTATATACACGCCTTGTCGCCTCCGTTTGCAAGTATTGCGGCCCTGCAGTCGGCTATTCCTTCATATTTAAACCTGCGGACGGATTTCGAACATCCGCCCTGGCAGAATACCCTCGCAATCTTGGGCTCAAGCTGGGTCATTGCCTTGCCTGTAATCCTCGCAACGGCCTCGGCTGAGGCCTTGCCGCCGGGGGTACATAAATTCGGCGCGATCTCAGGCTTCATAACCACAGCCTCCGCATACTGCCTGCATCCCGCAAAACCGCAGGCGCCGCAGTGCGCGTGCGCAAGCGATTCAGATACCTGGTCGATCCGGGGGTCTTCCTGCACCGCGAACCTCTTTGCCGCAAAGGCCAGACCTATGCCGAAAACAGCGCTGAACCCCGCCAGAAAGACAGCCGTGAACTTGATTACTGCAGAAAGGTTGACGGATTCACGCGCCTCGACCCCTCCGCCGACACCGGCGTAGAGCGCAGTAGAGCAGAAGAGCAGGAGCGCGAACGTAAGTATAGATGCTTTTATTCTTGCTGATATTTTAAACATAACGTGTCCTCGACTTCTATTATAAACATTTCTACTTAAAAACGTCATTGTCTTTAGAATTCCCCTCTTTGTAAAAGAGGGGTTAGGGGAGATTTTAGAATGGATGATTTTATTTCAAAATCCCCCTGCCTCCCCCTTTTTCAAAGGGGGAATTATGTTTTTCATCCTTCTACAGCGTTATCAACCCTGAAAAACCGGTAAACGCAAGGGCCAGCAGCCCGGCCACTATAAATGAAATCGGCAATCCTCTGAACGGCGCCGGTATGTCGGCGAGTTCAAGCTTTTCCCGGATGCTCGCCATGATCACAAGGGCCAGAGCGAAACCGAGACCCGAACCGAGTCCGAATGACATGCTTTCAAGAAAGCTGTATCCCTCGCCTGAATTAATAAGGGGCACCGCAAGTATTATGCAGTTTGTTGTAATCAGCGCAAGGTATATGCCGAGCTTGTAATAGAGCGCGGGGCTCACCTTTTTCATAATGGTGTCGGCAGACTGGACGAATGCCGCAATGATGCCGATGAAGACGATTATCTTGAGGAAAGTAATATCGAGCGGCAGCATGATGTATTTGAAGACCACCCAGCTCAGCGCGGCGCTGATTACCATGACCGCGGTGAATGTTATGCTCATCCCGACCGCGGTCTCCATCTTCTTTGAAACGCCGAAGAAGATGCACAGACCCAAAAACCGGGTGAAGACAAAGTTATTTATCAGTGAGGCGGCAATTACAAGCTGAAAAAGTTTTTCAAAGTCCATTTATTCCTCCGCAAATTTCACAGAATAAATCCTATCCGCAGATTTCGCAGATTACTCAGATTCTTTTTCTTTTTTTTCAAATCTGCGACATCTGCGTAATCTGTGGAAAATTCTTTAAGTTGTCTCTGCCGCTGTCTTCCTCGCGGCGATTCTCGCGTCCATCCAGTTGAAGAACCCCATTAAAATACCTACGGCAAAGAAGCCTCCCGCGGGCAGGATCATTATAAGCAGCGGGTTCCCCGATACAATCGGCATCCCCCATAATGACCCTTTGCCTAAAAGCTCCCTGAAAAAACTGATAACTATCATTGCCAAAAAGAAGCCGATCCCCATGCCGAGGCCGTCGGCTATTGAAGGGACAACCCTGTTTTTTACGGCGAAGACCTCAGCCCTCGCAAAGATTGACGCAAACGCGACGATAAGCTGTATGTAGAGGCCTATCTGTTTGTAAACAGGCCTTGCCCATGCCGCCATCGACATGTCTATGATGCTCACATACCCTGCAATAACCAGCATGAATATCGGGATGCGGATCTTGGGGTTGATGAAATTCCTGATAAGCGAGACAGTCAGGTTGACCATTGTCTGGACGAAAATAACGGCTATACCCATAGAAAAACCGTTCTTCAGGCTGTTGGTAACGGCTATGGACGGACAGAGGCTGATCGCCATCCTGAAGATGGTGTTCTCGCTGAACATCCCGTTTTTGATTAATTCCCAGTTGCTCTTATCAGTGTGAGCCATGTTGCTGCTCCTCCCCCTGCCCTTCTTTTGCCCCGCCGGACAGTTTCTCCATCAGCATTTTTACTCCGTTTCTGACGCCGTCTTCCGTCACCGCGCGGCTCGATATGGTCGCCCCTGAAATAGCCTCGACCTTGTCCTGCGTATCGCCTTTTATAACGACAAGGTTATCGACGCTCTTGCCTTCAAACCTCTTGAGAAAATATTCCTTTTCTATCTCATCTCCGAGGCCGGGGGTTTCCGCGTGATGGAGTATGCTTATTTTCTGTACATTGAAATTTTTATCAACAGAGGCGAGTACATTTATGTAACTCGAATAACCTTTGCCGAAGCCCTCGACGATGAAACCGAGATCCTCGTCTCCCTTTTTGGCGGTATAATATTCCGCATGCTTATGATGCGGTGACCAGTCCCCCATTTTCTCGATCTTGTCAGCGGCAGGCATCATGGTCTTGAGCGCCGCCTCCTTTTCTTCTTTTGCCTTGATGAACATGATGGGGGCCGTCTTTGCGTATACAAAGGCGATCAGCAATCCTCCGACAAGATATATTACTGTAAGATTGATGGTTATCTTTATCATGTCTTTTGTCGTCATTTCTTCGCCTCTTTTTTGACCGCTCCAAACTGTTTCGGTTTCACACCCCTGTCGATCAGCGGGGCGAAACAGTTCATCAAAAGGATCGCAAACATGACGCCTTCGGGGAACCCGCCCTTCAATCTGATCAGCATGGTAATCGCGCCGCACCCGATGCCGAAGATTATCTGCCCTTTTCTGACCGTCGGGCAGGTAACGTAATCAGTGGCCATAAAGAAGGCCCCTAATATCAAACCGCCGCTTAAAAGATGTATGACCGGGTCGCCGGTAAAGAGCGCGCCCTTGCCGCCGAATATCCATGCTATGAGGGCGACCGTTCCGAGGAATGAAAGCGGGGTATGCCACGTGATGTACTTCTTATAAAGAAGAATCGCGGCGCCGATGAGCAAGGCTATCGCCGACGTTTCACCCAATGAGCCCGCTGTGCTGCCGAAGAGCAGGGATTTATAAAGCGAGGCCTTGTCGCCGAAATGCTCTATAAGTTTGGCCAGTCCCTCTTCTTTCAGGATGCCCAGGGGAGTGGCGGTCGTCTTTGCGTCCATTTCAATGAAGTGCGCCGTAGGCATGGCCCATTTAGTCATTAATTTCGGCCATGTGATCAATAAGAACGCCCTGCCGATAAGGGCCGGGTTAAAAATATTGTACCCCAGTCCCCCGAAGAGCGTCTTGGTAATTACGATAGCGACAAAGGAACCTACGATCGGGATGTAAAACGGGACAGCCGGCGGGAGGTTCATCCCGAGGAGCAGCCCCGTCAGGAACGCGCTGCCGTCGGTCGAGGTGACCTTCCTGTCAAGCGCCTTCTGAAAGATGTGCTCCGAGAAAACCGCTGTTAGAATGCACAAAGCCGTAACATATACCGCCCTCGGCCCGAAATAATATACCGACATGATAAAAGCCGGGAGAAGGGCGAAATTGACGGTCCACATGATTTTGGCTATGGATTCCCCGCCCCGCACATGCGGACTTACCGATACAACCAACGGGTGCGTCTTTGCGTCAGTGGACATTTAATCCTCTCTTCTAATCAGGACAAGGCATTGCCTCGCCCCTATATGTAAGGGCGGGGTCACCCCGCCCCTACGGTTTCACCTGCGACTTCGCAAGCCTCATGAACTGCACCATCGGTCTCTTTGCCGGGCATACGAACGCGCAGGAGCCGCATTCAAAGCAGTCAAAGAGGTTGTAATCCTTGGCCTCCTCATAATGCCCCTTTTCCGACAGGATGCTCAGCATCGAGGGGTTGAGGCCTATGGGGCATACATCAACACAACTGCCGCATCTTATGCACGCGAAATATTCATCCGATGAAACGTATTCTTTTTCCGTCAGAACCAGAAGCCCGGAAGTCCCCTTTACAACCGGGACATCGAGGCTCCATTGCGCAAAGCCCATCATAGGGCCTCCCGCTATTACCTTTACGGCGCCTTCCACAAGACCGCCGCTCAATTCGATTAATTCGCTGATACGCGTACCGATGCGCGCCAGGATATTCTTGGGCTCCCTCACTCCATTGCCGGTAACCGTCACGACCCTTTCGACCAGCGGCTTGCCGTACCTGACGGCTTCATACACAGCAAGCGCCGTGCCGACGTTCTGCACAACGCACCCTACGTCCATCGGCAGCCCGCGGCTGGGGATCTCGCGTCCCTTTATGGCCTTTATCAGCATCTTCTCCGCCCCCTGCGGATACTTGACCGTAAGGGCGGTTACCTCGATATTCGGTTCGCCGGACACAATCTTACGCATTATCTCAATCGCGTCCGGCTTGTTCTTTTCTATACCTATATATCCCTTGTTGACCCCGACTGCTTTCATCAGCAGCTTCAGACCGTTCACTATTTCCTGAGGTTTTTCCACCATCAGCCTGTGATCGGCCGTAAGATACGGCTCGCATTCAGCGCCGTTGATAATTATTGTATCGATAGGCTTCTCTTTGGGCGGGGAAAGTTTTACATTCGTGGGGAATGCCGCGCCCCCGAGACCGACTATCCCGGCGTCTTTTACGAGCGCCTTGATCTGGTCCGCGCCGAGATTCAGGTAGTCCGCGTTATCCTTCAGGGGAAGAGCTTCATCGAGTCCGTCGCTTTCTATTACTATGGACGGAATCAGCCTCCCCGACGGATGGGGGAATTCGGCTATGGCCGTGACCTTGCCGGAAATCGAGGCATGCACCGGCGCGGACACGAAACCCTGGGGCGAGCCGATGAGCTGATACTTCTTTACGGTATCGCCTATGGCCACTTCGGCCTTGGCAGGCGCTCCCGCGTGCTGGCTCATGGGGATTATTACACGCGCAGGAAGAGGCGCCGTTTCTACAGGCTTATGGGCCGTTAGCTCCTTACTATCATCCGGATGGATCCCTCTTTCAAACGTCGCACTTTTACTCATTCCGTTGCCCCGTTAATATAGACGATGATAAAAAAAGAAGAACTTAAGTTTCGTTTATACTTCTATAAAGCAATCTTCTGATCAAGAATTAAAGCAAAGCGAATATTATTAACATTTATAATTCTTAATGTCAAGGGCGCCTGCCCGCGCTGCATGTATTGTTTATTAAACGCAAGAGATGATGTCTTACTTCCTCTTCTGATGTTTCATTTTCTTGGAGAGCTTTCTGTGCTTGTGTTTGCTCATCTTTTTCTTGCGCCATTTAACGACACTACCCAATAAAAGTCACCTCCTTGTTTGTTATGGGACCCTTCCGGAATGCTGAGATAACAGGACCTCATAAAAATTCGATACTCAGTTTACCATATAGCATAAATGATTTCATAGGGATAATTTTCAAGGGGCAAGGGTCAGGGGGCCTGGGTCAAGGGTAAAAAATTAAAGCAACGACATCGAAGTATTTCTATACGTCACGTATAAAGGCCATCGCTACCGTTGATGGCGAATGTAAAATTGCGCCTGTCGATTATAGAAGTCCGGAGCCGTACTTCCCTTTGCCCCTTGCCCCGTGACCCTTGACCCTGTCGTTTACGGTCCGCTCACTATACTCCCCCGCTTGGTGCATGAAGGCCTCGAGCTGGATACCGGAGCAGGTCGTCTCCACACCGTCATAAGCCACGCTCAGGCTCGGTATGTCGGTGTCCCGTTTAAGACCTTTCAGCAGGGCGCTTACGATGGTGCCGGGCATGCAGCCGAAGGGCATTGCGCTTATAATTCCGGAGGCGCCGTGTTTGACAAAGTCCACTGCCTTGCCCATGCTCAGGACGGCCTCGCCTTCAAATGAATCGTGGAGGTACGGAGACGCGTTCTTCAGTATTTCAGTTGTGGAAGGCTCCTTCAGCGTCTTTAAATATCCGTTGAAAGGCTTCGAATAGTTGTGTTCAATGTTTTTCTGGACATATCTTGTAAGAACAGTCCTTAAGAGGTCCTCCGCCAGCTTCTGCGTGAACCCGTCGCTGCGGAGCCTTGCGAGAGACTTCCGCATCCCCATCAGATTGACGTAATAAATCCATTCTTCTATGGGGGCAAGCCACACCTCGCCGCCCAGCTCTTCAACCTTCCTGATCAAATTCTCATTGGCAAAGACATTGTGCCTGACAAATATTTCTCCGATAATCCCTACCAGGGGTTTCTTCTCCCCTGTTTTTCTGACGCCGGAAAAGGACCTTCTTATGTCCCGAAAGAGCTCCGGCAGCGCCCCGTTGGCGCTTTTAAGGGCCTCTCTTATTTTCTTCAGATACTCCTTGTAAAGCTCATCGGTCTCACCTTTATTGATTTCATACGGCCGGGTCTCGTGAAGGCACTTTACAAGTAATTCAATAGCGATAATGCCCCTCCACGCATGCTTCGTAAAGTCTTTCCCGATCATGCCGAGGGCAGAGTAAAACGATTCATCCTGGTTGGGGGAAAGGATGGGGACGCCCCTGAAGCCTATCTCGTCAAGGACCAGCCTGTGAAAGATATTGTATTGCCCGAAACGGCACGGTCCCGCGCCCGAGGGCATGAAAAAAACGGCCCTGTCGGGATCAAAGTCTTTCGACATCGCCTTCTTTACCATATCTCCGGTTGTTATGGCGCAGGGATAGCATTCCTTGCCTGAAACATATCTCCTGCCGATCTTTACGGTTTCGGCATCGGAGATCTCCATGATTTCGGCATTCAGCCCGCAGTTCTCAAAAGCGGCGGCAATCCCTATGGTATGGTCCGACATGCGTGGGATGTAAACAACCCGCTTGCTCAGTGAGGGAGTGTGAAAGTGAGGGAGTGCAGGAGTGTAGGAGTGTGGGAGTGAAGGAGTTACTTCTGCACTTCTACCCTTCTGCGCTTCTTCACTTCTGCCATCCTTCACTTTCGCACTTCTCGCCTGCTGCTCTATGCTGTCAAGAAATGCCTCGCACCTGGTAATGACCCCGGCATCCGCGCTGTGTTCGTCGATCTCGATATGCAAATACGGTTTGCCCGACATGGTTTCATCAAAGAAATGTTGTATGAAGGAGTCCGGGCCGCAGGAGAAATTCCCGATGTAAAGGGCAAACAGTTTCCGGTTGTCCCGGATAATTTCAGCGGCCTTCAGAATATTCTGCCCTGATCTCCAGTACATATTGGACCACTTTCCGAAAATGTCGACGGACTCAAGGAACAGATAGTCCATAGGGATGGAAAACACCCCAAGAGCGGCGAGTTTCTTCGGTATTTCGAGATTGATGCCTGAATCGGAGGCATTGTACGAACGGCCTACAATAACGATGGTCCTGTCGTTTATTTTTCCGAGGACCTCATTGCCCCGCTGCCTGATTGCGGACGTGAACGCCTCCTGCTCCCTGTCCGCATATTCCAGCGCTTTTTTTATCGCATGTTTTGTTATATGGAACGGCTTGAGGCATCTGTGCAGTTCATCGACGAGATACTGCCTTCCGCGCTCAAAGTTTATCACAGGTTTAATGAGCCTGATGTCCTCAAAGGCAATGCCCGCTATGTAAGGCATCGTCTGGGCGTACGGGCATGCGAAACTGGACGCCGACCCGCTGCCGGAACTGAAGTTAATGAAACTCGGCAGAAAAACAGCGTCTACCTTATTGTCCATCAAATCCTTTATGTGGCCGTGCGCGACCTTGTGGGGGAAACAGCTTTCAGCGAGGATATTCTCAACCCCTTTGTTTATTATCTGCCTGTTTGTTCCGCCTGAGACCTCGACCTCAAACCCTAACTCCCACAGCAGCGTGCTCCAGAACGGAAGATAATCGTGGAAGAAGAAAATGCGGGGAATACCGATACGGGTCCGGAGTTTAGAGTTTGGAGTTTGGAGTTTGGAATTTTGAATTTTGAATTGTTCAGAATATTCATTGTGCGATTTTACAAGCAGCGCCTCCCGCTCGGCGAAGAGGTCGGGCACGTCCTGCGCGTTTGTATCTTTCTTCCGTTTGACGTCATACTTCTCGCAACGGCTTCCATAATAAAGCGGCTCTTTTTCCCCTTCTACCTGTACACGATTTATCTCGCATAAATTATCGCAGCCCTTGCATGGGAACGATTTGATTTCATAGCTTCTCTTTGAAAGGTCGAACCCCTTGAATTTAGAGTTAAGAGTTAGGAGTTTAGAGTTAAGCAGCTCATCTTCATTCTCTTGACTCTTGACTCTTGACTCTTGACTCTTCATATGCTGTTTCGCGATGATCGCCATGCCTATCGCTCCGGTCACATCATGATGGGGCGGGACAGTGATTGTTCTTCCAAGAAAATTTTCGAAGGCGGCGACAACGGACTTGTTGAAAGCGACCCCTCCCTGGAAGAATATCTTCCCGCCGACCGCCCTGTCGCCTACAACGCGGTTTATATAGTTTTGCACTATGGAATACGCGAGTCCGGCGGTAAGGTCTTCCTTTGTCGAGCCCCTCTGCTGTTTGGACAGTAGAGAATTCTCCATGAAGACCGTGCACCTTTCGCCAAGCGAGCAGGGACGCTGTGAGTTGAACGCGATTTCGGCGAATTCGTTTTTCACCGATATGCCCAACTTTTCCGCCTGTTCTTCAATAAAAGACCCGGTGCCCGCGGCGCAGGCCTTGTTCATCTCGAAATCGACGATGATCCCGTCTCTTATGGAGATATATTTCGAGTCCTGCCCTCCGATTTCAAAAATAGTGTCCACCCCGGGGTCTATCTCCACGGCGGCCCGGGCCTGCGCCGTGATCTCGTTCTTTACGATGTCCGCTCCGACGAAGTCGGATATCATATATCTGCCGGAGCCTGTTGTTCCCACTCCGCGGATATCGACCTTGCCGCCGATCTCTCCGCCTATTTCCTCAAGCCCCTTTTTGACCGCTTCAATCGGTCTGCCCGCGGTCATCAGATATCTCTTCGCGAGCAGCCTTCCGTCTTCGTCTATAACTGCAAGGTTCGTGCTGATCGAGCCGATATCTATTCCGAGGTATGCATTCTTGGAGTTAAGAGTTAAGAGTTCAGAGTTAAGGGTCGGAGCCTCGCTGTCAGTTTCTTCTTGACTCTTAACTCTTGACTCTTGACTCTTTGTCCCCCTCAGCGGTTTAAGCCCTGTCTCCTCGTCTCTCGAGGTGTCGATAAATAATTTCAACTTTTCAATATCGAAATGATTTTCAATGCCCTGTTCCATATCCTTAAGGGCCGCTCCGATTGAGTTCATTACAGCGAAATGCTCCGGGATTATTATGTCGTCCGCCTGCAGCACCTCCCTGAAGGCCCTGACTACGCCCCTGTTGGCGGCCACTCCGCCCTGAAAACTGATCGGCGGCGGGAGCTCCATGTTCTTGCAGATGCTGCCCCTGAAATTTCTGGCAACGGCGAAACAGAGCCCGGCGACTATGTCCTCTACAGGCGTTGCTATCTGCTGCAGATGGATCATGTCGGATTTCGCGAAGACGCTGCACCTGCCGGCTATTCGCGGAGGATGCTGCGACCTGAGCGACAGTTCGCTGAATTCGTCGATGCTGAGAATGAGCCTTTCCGCCTGCTGGTCTATGAAGGAACCCGTGCCTGCGGCGCAGACTGCGTTCATGGAGAATTCCCTGATCGCCCCGTTTTCAAGCAGGATGAGCTTTGAATCCTCTCCGCCCATTTCAATGACGGTCCTGACTTCAGGGCAGAGCTTCCTCGTCGCGTAGCCGAGGGCGACGACCTCGTTTACGGGCTTTATACCCAGCGCCCCGGCGATGATTTTACCGGCGGAGCCTGTGATGGAAAGTGACAAGTGACGAGTGACAGGTGACAGGTTTATTGGGGATTTGAGATTTGAGATTTGAGATTTTGAATCTGCAACCTGCAATCTGCAATCTGCAATCGCGCCACTTTGCGTTATGTGCTTCAGAAGTTCATACGCAACAGGAAGGGGGTTGCCTTTATGCCTGACATATTTTGTTTCAAGAACATTCCCCCCGCCGTCCAGAACTGCAAGTTTTACACTTACCGAACCCGCGTCAAGTCCTATGAATTTCTTCATCCATGCATTCCCTATTTCCTCAAAGTCTTCCCTAATCTCTTTTCCACCGATTTAACCTTCTCCTCGATCCTGTCGGGTTTCCCTTTTCTGTCGTCGATGGAAATAGTAGTAACGACCCTTTCGCCATTGTTGAGAACTGCGGCGTGGCATCTCTTTATCAACTTCATCACCTGGTCCCAGTTGCCCTCGACAACAGTGCCCATCGGATTTATTTTATAAGGCATTTTACTTGCTTCAACTAACTTTAAAACCTTCGCAACTTCATCTCCGATACCGGGACCCTTGCCGACGGGTATTATACTGAATTCCACCAGCATGTCTCCCTCCTAAAAAGGGGCCAGATTCTTCCTGGTCCCCGGACCCTTGACCCTGGACCCTAATTATCCTTTAGACAGTTTTTCCTTCTCTTTTTCGAAAGCCTCTTTGCCGGCGTCGATTGCCGTGGAAATCAGGGACTTCTTTTCCTCTACAAAATGCTTGCCGCTTTCCACTGCCGAAGAAACTTTCTCCTTTACCTGGCATGCGTAATCGCCGGCCTTCTTCCTGGTCTCATCGGCAAGCTCTTTGATCTTCTCCCTTGTTTCCCTTCCCGACTGCGGCGCCGTAAGCAGCGCCACTCCCGCCCCTACAACGGCTCCAAAAACAAACGCAAGAATAACGTGCCCTGTTGAACAGCATTTTTCGTCGTTCATGGTCTCCTCCTTATTAAGGTTAATCGTATCTAAAAAACCACTGAGGCACAGAGACACAGAGAAAGACTTAAATTCGAAGCACGAAATACGAAACTCGAAACAATATCAAATGACCAAAAATCAAATGTTCCAAACGGTAAGGTTTCGATCATTTGAGAATTCGAATTTTGAATTTGTTTCGGATTTCGATATTCGGATTTCGGATTTTTCATTTTTTCTCTTTGCCTCTGTGTCTCTGTGGTTATACATTTATTGTCTTCACTTCCCTGACGTTATCTTCTCAATTGCCCCTTTTGTCAGAGCGCCGAAGAACGTCTTGATCCCGGCGCCTAATCCCGAGGTCGTGCACGACAGGACCAGCCCGGCCTTCCTGATCAAATTATTCACCTCGCCAAGGAGCGCCCCTGTTTCACCGACCGCCCTGGTCAGTTGCTGCACATTATGCACGGACTGTTCCACTTCCGACACCACCCCATTGGCCCTGTCAACGGTTTCGTTCAATTTTATGATGAGCGGATTCAGCGATTCCTGCGTGGTCTTGAGAAAGCCCTCGGCGGCCTTCGCGGTCCTCGTTATCTGCAAAATGGCGGGAACCAGAAACGCCGCAAGAACAATCAATACCCCTGCAATAATGCCAGATAGAAAATTTTCCATAAGCGCTCCTTTTTGCTATAAAAAGATATATCACATAATCAGGCGGTTTGCAAACATAGGATATGATACATAATCAAGGGGTGGGTTTCAATGAAAATTTATGAAAAAATGCAAAAAAGTATGAGCAGTCTGTATTCCGGGAGTACCGCCCGGGCCTGATAGTCCCCCTGTCTTTCAGTCTTTCATCTGCTTTTTTACCGACTTGATGAAGCGCCCGAATGCCCTGTCCTTTTTCCGTTTATCCAAATATGACATCTCGTGGTAATCGGATTCCTTCTTAAGCTTCATATAGCTGGAATAACGTTCTTTACTCAGCCCGCCATTTGCAACCGCAGAAAGAACCGCGCAGCCGGGTTCCTGTGTATGGCTGCAATTTGTAAAGCGACATTTCCCGGAAAGTCCAATAATATCTTCAAAGCCCTGATCAACCCCGTCGCCGGCGCCGAGAAGACCCAGTTCCCGCATTCCGGGCGTATCAATCAACATCGCTCCCTGATTAAGGAAGATAAGCTGCCGGCGCGTTGTTGTGTGAGTGCCTTCTCCCGTTGCGCTGACGGCATTTGTGTTAAAAGTGTCCTGCCCGATCAAGCGGTTGATGAGGGTCGTCTTGCCGACTCCTGATGATCCAAGCAGGCAATATGTTTTTCCTGAGACTAATACCTGTTGGAATTCGTCAAATCCTGAGCCGGTTACGTTGCTGAGGGCAAAGACCCCGGATATGACGCCGAGCTGTTTAATAGCCGCAAGTTTTTGTTCCAGTTCACTGTGAGAGATCAAGTCCGTCTTGGTAAGAATAACAACCGGCTCAACACGGCCGTCAACTGCCATTACCAGGTATCGGTCCAATCTTTTCATATTGAAGTCAAAATGACACGATTGAACAATAAAAGCGATATCGATGTTGGCCGCGATCATCTGGAAATCCACGTTCTCGCCGGCGCATTTGCGGCGTAAAAACGTTTTTCTCGGAAGAACTCCATGAATAATCGCCCCGGTATTATCATTGTGATACCGCACCGTAACCCAGTCACCCACACATGGCAGGTCGACTGAGGATCCGATCCGGAAATGAAATTTCCCCGCCGGTCCGGACGGGACCTCTCCGAGTTCATTTCTTACAAGATATGAACCACGATCAACCGCCGATACACGCGCTATATCATAACCATCCTGACGCAAG
This sequence comes from Nitrospirota bacterium, assembly GCA_016234115.1. Lineage (GTDB taxonomy): Bacteria > Nitrospirota > Thermodesulfovibrionia > UBA6902 > UBA6902 > SURF-23. Next base: position 38,428 of record JACRHD010000052.1, on the reverse strand, counting down.
GCATTAAAATGTGTTTCAAACCATTGATCAAAACCCAGATCTTTCAATTTCATCATATTTTTCACCAAACGCCCTGATTGACGAGAGGCACTGAATGAAAACCAAAGGCAAAAAGACGATTCGCAGACATATACTAATGAGTTCATAAGTAAGGCCCCGTAACTTGTCATTCCCGCAGTCAGTAAGCGGGAATCCATTGTTCGACAGGCTCACCATGACAAGCTTGTCACCCTGAGCTTGTCGAAGGGTGGATGCCCGATTAAGACATTCGAGGGCAGGCTTCGGGCATGACGCTGATTTATGTGTCTTTACTTTTGAACTCCTTAGTAACTCTGCTACCTCAAAAAGGGCTGGTCACCCTAAATGACTTTCTTTATATGAACTGTTCAGCAAATAACCCCGGCTACCAGGTTTTTTTATTACAAACTCAGCTTTTTCAAGTTTGTTAAACGTAATTCTCACCTTTCGATAAAAGGCGTCAAATCCCCTGATGTCGTCCGCAGGGCCGCCCTCCTGAGCCCAGAGGAAGAAGCTTGCCTGTTTTGCGCTCACCGTCTTGCCTTTTGAATAATTATTAAACCGGTATACTACACCAAGCACCATTTTGGAAAAGTCCGCCAAGGCATCAAAGGTTGCTCCAAAAAGCGACCTAAGTTCATTCAAGTAGCTTTGCTTAAGCAGTTCTCTGTCAACAGTGTATATCGGGTAGAGCGAAAGGCTCTCGGGGTGTTTCTGGATGAGAGAGCTCCGTTCCAGGCCGACAAGCTCTTCGTAATGGTTATTGTCCGGCGTAAGGAGGATAGTGTGTCGCATCTGCTCGTTGGCCCACTCCGACTTGATCAGATAAGAAAGCACAAGTTTCTGATTATCCGTAGGCTCAAGTCCGTTAAGCTTCTTCGACAGGTAGGCATCGAACGATGTAAATAGTCGTTCCATGCGATCATCCAGCAGTTTGCCGGCGCAGACGAAGAGCCGCACTTCTTCCTGATGCAGACGGTAATACGGCAAATCAATGAGATTTTGCAGGCACAGATTAACGAGTGTTGCCATGCCTATTCCCCGTCCTTCCCATTTACGGTAAACGCGGAGGACATCTGCGAGCTTCGGATTGCGCGGTTTGGCCTCCGGTATTATCCTTAACAGTTTCGGTTGCTCCCCGGTTTGTATCAGTAAGTGTTTCCTGAATGTCCCGGGATTTTGAATCGAAAAATTGGCCCCCGGTTTAATCGTGATAATAATCTGCTTATTGATCGAATAGTCCCGGTGAGCCAGGGCATTATTTACAGTCTCGCGAAGCACCTCTTCAGGATACTGAAGTTTGCTGCGTCCACCTCCCGCTACACTCACGCCGACCTGAATGTTCCGTAGAATATATGCCAGACTATTTTCCATCAGCGGCAATATATTATCGCAAAGGTCCTGCTTGTCCTGGGCGATTTCCTGCGGGACATCTACATATCCATGCACCTGGCTGCGAAATCCTAAATAGTCACCCGGATGTTTGCCGCAAACAAGCATCCCTAACGTTGTTACCTTGCCCTCTCTTATAAATGCCTTGCATTCAAGAAACGGGATAGCGCTCACTATGTCGGGCTTGATGGTTTCAATTCTGACGGTCCGGTTTAGTTGTTGTATGTATTCATTAAGCCGGTCCAGGTCAAGGTCATCCGTCGTGGCCCCTTCTATGGGTTGCAACTCCCTTGCGTTCAGTGCCTCTTCCTTAAATTCCTCCTGGGCCTCGATCTCGGCCTCCTTTATCTTATGGTCCCCGGTCAGAATTCGCCTGAAGGCCTCACCTTTTAAAAAACAATATTTTCTGTCGGCGGCAAGTTCGTCCACATAAATCACGGCAACCTGCCCGGACAGGAACTGACGCAATTCCATCTTCGGAGAGCAGTCGGCCAACTCAACGGGCTGCCCCCGGCGATCGGTAAATAACTTTGCGAGCTCTTTCAATTTCGGTTCCGCGTGGTCCTGGTAGCGCGTAAAAGTATAACGTTTATCAGTCCCTGCCCCCTCCTCCTTCACACCTAAAATGAGTATGCCTCCTCTTGTGTTCAGAAAGGCATTAACGCTCTTCTGAATATCCCGCCACTGCCCCCCGTCAGCCGGCACAGGTTTGATTTCGAGTGTATCAGATTCCAGATTCTCGTACCGACCCTGAGTGATCAGGTCGGCAAGTTTGCCGAGAATAATGTCTACAAGCTTGGTCATTCGTCGCCGTTCTCCATGGCTTCTATATTATCATTTCTTCCGGAATTGTCGTTACTGTATATTCTCGCCTCTTCGATGTACTTCTTGCATGCATAATGACTCAGATCCCCCTGCGACCTCGCTCGTTCATTCTCAATCCATGACGAAGAACGATTAATCTTCTTCCAATTGAGGTGGGGTATTGGGTGGGGTGTCAGACTTGACTATTGCAGTTCCAAATATCAATAGGCAAGTCTGACACCCATCCCCTCTTTATTATTTATCGATTTTATCTTCCCAGTTAATTTCTATGAAATCTATTGATTCAATCTTTGGATTCAGGAGCTTATGGTTTGTCGTGACCAATATACTCCATGTGATTTCAAATGTTGTTCGGCCGTCCGCTATTAATTCATCATTTTCTTGAAACTATCCAGCAATCCCCTTTAAGCCTTCCGATGATTCGGATTTCGGTTGCATAGCATAAAGTTCAGCAAGCCCTAAACCTATTGTTGGTGATGGTTTTATTTTTTTAAATGCCTTTGAAACCACATCAATTCTTGTTTTCCAAGTTATACGCTGACCTTTCTTTGAGAAGAAACGAGGAGCAGAGATATATCTGGTTCCATTTTTTCGATTATCTCCGTTAGGTGGTAACTCGGCAAGCTTATCCGCATAACGTTCTTCTATTTTTTTATATATTTTTTCTTTGGTATAAAGGCAGTCATTATCATCCTTTTCAAAAAAGTATCTAAATACTTTATCTTTGATTTTCTCAATTAATTCTTCTTTGACTTGCGATGTCAATGTGTTAATAAGACTTTTTACATCTTCGATATCTTTGTATAGCTTTACATTGGAAACAGCCTGTACTTTTCCACTTAAATCTGTAGAAAGTAACTCATCGCCAGTTACAAAAACGACACGACAATATTGTGGTGTTTTCGGGGATGACTTGACAAGTTGCATAAAAGATTCTGAAATTAATGCATCACGGAATCCTTTTTCGCTGTCACCTTTTTGAAAAGGTGGGATTCTATAAGTAGATTTATTAATAATATTTTTCCAATCAACTGCACTTACATCGACGAAGATGAATCGCCGTTCATTGTACAGGCGGCCTTAAAGGGTATACCGCTGGTTGACCCGGATATGAAAATATTTTACGCGGTCAGCCACCGGGCCTTGCATGAGGCAGAAGGCATAAGGTTTAAAAGACAACCGGCAGGTTTCTGAATGGACATGTTCCTCTTTCCTGTGCTTCAGAGTCATTCCCTCACCCGTCCGATGCACAAACAGGATAGATTTCGGGAAGGATTCCCGAAATACGGGGAGCTTACGAGCTTACGCTCTTGCGCTCTTTCAACCATAAATAAAAAGCGGGCCCAGACCCATAAAGGGCCGGACCCGCACATGGACTTGGCATGTCGGTCTTACTCTTCCTTTTTCGCCTCCGCCTTCGCCGCGACGATCTTCTGCATAAGGTGTGAAGGCACTTCTTCATAATGAGAGGCCTCCATCGTGTAGATGCCCCGGCCGCTGGTCAGGGCATTGAGCTGGTTTGCGTAGGTCAGCATCTCGGACATCGGCACCTGCGCATTGATCTTCTGGTTGCCTCCGGCCTGCGGCTCTACGCCCGACACCTTCCCGCGTTTCGAGTTGAGGTCGCCGATGACGGCCCCGAGGGATTCGTCGGGGATAATTACTTCCACTTTGACAATCGGCTCAAGGATTATGACCCTTGCGTTCTGGGCCGCGTTCTTCAGCGCCATGGAACCCGCTATCTTGAAGGCCATTTCCGAAGAGTCGACGGTATGGTATGAGCCGTCATAGAGGGTGGCCCTCATATCGACGACCGGATACCCGGCGATCAGCCCGTCTTTCATCGCGTCGAAAATGCCTTTTTCAACTGCGGGAATATATTGCCTGGGGATGACGCCGCCCACAATATTGTCTACGAATTCAAATCCGGACCCCCTCGGCAGCGGCTCGATCTTTACCCAGCAATCGCCGTACTGCCCTCTTCCACCGGACTGCTTCTTATACCTGCCCTGCGCGCTCGAGGCGGCCTTGATGGTTTCCCTGTAAGGTATCTTGGGGGTCTTCATTATGATCTCGGCCCCGAACTTTCTCCTCAGCTTCTCGAGAGTCACTTCAAGGTGCACCTGTCCCATTCCGGCAAGGATCATTTCCTTTGTGTCGGCGTCCCTGTGGAATTTAAGCGTCGGGTCTTCTTCGAGCATCCTGTGAAGGGCGGTGCTGACTTTCTCTTCATCCCCTCTCGTCTTGGGCTCAATAGCGTATGAGATCATGGGATCGGAAAACTTGATGGGCTCAAAGACAATGGGATGCCCGTTGTCCGTTATCGTATCTCCGGTCTGTATATCTTTCAGTTTCGCGGCGGCAACGATTTCTCCGGGGCCGGCCTCTTTTACAGGGACCTGTTTCTTCCCCAAAAGATAAAAGAGCGTCCCTATCTTTTCCTTGCTGTCGCGGGTGACGTTATATATGTGAGCATCCGCCTTCAGTACCCCTGAATAGACCCTGAAGAGCGTAAGCTTGCCGGCAAACGGGTCGGCAATGGTCTTGAATACCCTTGCCGAGAGCGGGTCTGTGGGCTCGGGGTTCCTCCTGATTTCGTTTCCCGTCTTCGGATCGGTCCCGGTAATCGGGGTGATATTCGCCTTATCTCCGGGAGAAGGGAGGCAGAGTATAAGGTTATCGAGCATCTGCTGAATGCCGATGTTCCTGGTGGCGGAACCGCACACCACGGGAATGAACCTCCGGGTGATGGAGCCCCACCTGATGCCCTTTTTTATCTCTTCAGTCGTGAGCTCGGCCCCTTCGAGGTATCTCTCAAGAAGCGCGTCATCGGCTTCCGCCACTTTCTCGATGAGTTGTTTGCGGAATTCTTCGACATCGCTCTTGTACGCGTCGGGGATTGCCCCTTCTACAGCGTTTCCGTTTGTGTATGTATAAGCCTTGAGGTTGACGATGTCGATAACGCCTTCGAAATTGGCCTCCGTGCCGATAGGAATATTCAGGGGGATCGCGGAGGAGCCGTAAGATTTCTCCAGGTCGCTCAGGGCCATCCGGAAATCGGCGTTCTCCCTGTCCAATTTGTTGATAAAGACGATCCTGGGTATCTCATATTTGCAGGCAAACGACCAGATCTTTTCAGTCTCGGCCTTTACCCCCGACAGCGCGCTGACGATGACAACCGCGCCGTCGACCGCGCTTAGACAGGCCCTGGTGTCCTCGATAAAATTAATATAACCGGGAGTGTCCACAAGATTGAACCTGTAGCCGTTCCATTCGCAGAAGGCCGTTGCGGAAGACAACGTGATTTTCCGGTTGATTTCTTCCGGCTCATAATCGGTCACTGTGGTCCCGTCCTGCACCGTGCCCAGCCTGTCAGTTGTCTTTGAATCAAAAAGTACGGCCTCCACAAGCGACGTCTTTCCAGCCCCGCCGTGGGCGATTACGGCAACATTCCTGATTTTTGCAACATCGAAGTTCATGCAGTATCCTCCCTTTTAAAAAAATTCAAGATTTAAAATTCAAAATTCAAGACTCGAATTAAATATTTCATTTGTTTTGATATTGAATCTTGAATATTGAATTTTGAATTATTTTATTATTTCTTCAATCACCGGCTTGTATTCAGGTTTTGTCTCCATTTTGTGAGACCACAGCTTTACTCCCAGAAACGATACTATAAGAGCGCTGAATCCCGCAATAGCGGCAATCAGGTCCGAGCTCGTCTCTTTCATATATGTTTCACCGATGTTCTTGCCGCTTATCGCCCCGGCAAACATGGCGATAAGCGGAAATCCGTAAACCAGCATGGTGCCTTTCAGGTAGACGGAGGGCTTGATTGAAACCTTCACGGTCTGTCCCTCTTTCGCATTGACGGGGTTGAGCGCCTCTATCTCCATCCCCGCCTCGGTCGTTTCACATACCCCTTTTGCGCCGCACCCTTCGCATCCGCCCTTCTTCTGAACGGCTACCTTCGCGGTAAGGCCTTCTGTTTTTGTTACAATGCCGATTTCTTCCATATTGCTTTGCCCCCCCTTAGAAAAAGGGGGGCGAGGGGGGATTTTTTGATTGAAATGAATTTATTACAAAATCTCCCCTGACCCCTCTTTTTCTAAGAGGGGAAGTTAATTCATCCTCTCAATAATTTATATTCAATACTGTCCACGAGCGCCTGCCAGGAGGCCTCTATGATGTTCTCTGAAACGCCGACCGTGCCCCATTTGTGGACGTCGTCGCCGGACTCTATCAGGACCCTTACCTTTGCCGCCGTGCCGGTTCCAGCGGTAAGCACCCGCACTTTATAATCGAGCAATCTCACCTTTTTGAGCTGAGGGTAGAATTTTTCGAGCGCCTTCCTTAACGCCGCGTCAAGGGCGTTGACCGGGCCGTGTCCCGTTGCCGCGGTATGCTCCGGTTTCCCGTCCACTTTGAGCATGATCGTGGCCTCACTCAGGCATTCCTCGCCTTCGCTCCTTTTTTCCACGATCACCCTGAAGCCGGTGAGCTCGAAAAACTTCCTGTGGAGCTTAAAGGTCTTCTTCATTAAAAGCTCGAAGGAGGCCTCGGCGCCTTCAAACTGAAAGCCCTGGTTCTCAAGCTCCTTCATCTGCTTTGCGATATGTGTTATTTCAGGTGAATCCGGGTCAACCCTGAGGTTGAACTCCTTGGCCTTCTTGATGATATTGCCCTTGCCGCCTAAATCAGAGATAAGCACCCTCTGCTGATTTCCTACGACATCGGGCCTTATATGCTCGTACGTCTCGGGGTGCCTGAGAATTGCGCTGACGTGTATGCCGCCTTTATGCGCGAACGCGCTTTCTCCGACGTAAGGCTGCCTCCTGAAATGCCTGAGGTTGGCGATCTCGGTGACAAAGCGAGACACGTCCTTCAATTTTTTCAGGTTGCCGTCTGAAATGCAATTCACCTTCATCTTTATCTTAAGATTCGGGATAACGGACATAAGGTTTGCATTGCCGCATCTCTCGCCCAGGCCGTTGATCGTCCCCTGGACCTGAATTGCGCCGTGCTCCACCGCTATTAAAGAATTGGCGACGGCGCATTCGGAATCATTGTGGGCATGAATGCCAAATGATGTTCGCTGCAGGGGCGAACAACCGTTCGCCTGTGCTGTAGGGGCGAGGTGACCTCGCCCGTACAACTCCTTAATAATTCTCCCAATCTCATGCGGCAGCGTACCGCCGTTTGAATCACAGAGCACGAGACAGTCCGCTCCTCCTGAAACAGCCGCCTCAAGGGCCTTGACCGCGTATTCGGGATTCGCCCTGTAACCGTCAAAGAAGTGCTCGGCGTCAAAAAAGACCTTTTCCGCCCTTTTCTTCAGATAGGCGATTGTGTTGAATATAATTTCGAGGTTCGTCTGGTTTGAAATCCTCAGCGCCTCCTTCACGTGAAAATCCCACGTCTTGCCCACGATAGTAAAGACAGGGGTTTTTGAGGCCAACAGGGCCTTTATGCTGGGGTCTTCGCCAACCTTGAGCGAGGCCCTGTGTGTGGCCCCGAAGGCCGCAAGTCGGGCGGACTGGAATTTAAGCTTCTTCGCCTTTTCAAAAAACTCCGCGTCGCGGGGATTGGCCCCCGGCCATCCGCCTTCGATATAATGGATGCCGAAATCGTCTAACTTGCGGGCGATCCTCAATTTGTCCTCTACGGAAAAGGATATCTCTTCCGACTGGGCGCCGTCCCTTAAGGTTGTGTCGTACAATTCAATTTTTCGCATGGCGATATATTACCATAACCCATACCATTCAGAATGGCCAGGTAGTAGTTAGTAGCAAGTAGTTAGTAGTTAAGGGACACGCTTTGGAAATCCCCCCTAACTACTTACTACTAACTACCTGCTGCTTGATTTTTTTCTGCTATCCCGACAGCCCGAACGCCTCGTGCAGCACCCTGACGGCAAGCTCGGTATATTTAAGTCCGATAACGCACGAGACCTTTATCTCCGAGGTCCCGATCATCATGATATTGATCCCGTGTCCGGCAAGCGTATCGAACATCTGGGCTGCCACCCCGGAATGGGTCCTCATGCCGACGCCCACAACGGATATCTTCGCGATGTCCTCCCTCAGATCAACGCCTTTTGCCTCGAGTTCCCGGGCGATCTTCTCCGTAAGGGTCAAGGCCTTTTTACTGTCGGTCTTCGGCACAGTGAACGAGATATCAGTCGCATTTCCCCCGCTGCTTACGTTCTGGACAATCATGTCCACGACGATATTTGCGTCTGCAATCGGCTTAAAAAGCCTCGCGGCTATGCCGGGTGTGTCCGGCACCGCCATTACGGTGATCTTCGACTGGTTCTTGTCATAAGCAACGCCGGAAACAACCACCTTTTCCATATCCTTATCCTCCCTGGTCACAAGCGTTCCGGGGTTGTTGTTGAAACTCGACCTCACAACCACCGGCACTTCGTATTTCATGGCAAATTCCACGGACCTCGTCTGAAGGACCTTGGCGCCGAGACTGGCAAGCTCCAGCATTTCTTCATAAGAGATCTTGTTCAGCTTTCTGGCCTCGGGCACGATATTGGGATCGGTCGTGTATACCCCGTCGACGTCCGTATAGATTTCGCACAGATCGGCCTCCAGCGCGGACGCTATGGCGACCGCCGAAAGATCGGAGCCTCCCCTGCCGAGGGTAGTAACGTCATCATCCTCGGTTATTCCCTGAAACCCGGCCACTACAATAACGTAACCGTCCTGCAGGGCCTTCCTTGCCCTTTCGCCGGTGATCCTCTCTATCCTCGCCTTCGTGTGGACGGTGTCGGTTATGATGCCCATCTGCCTGCCCGTAAACGCCATGGCCCTGTGCCCTAAAGCCTCCACAGCCATCGCGGTAAGCGCGCTGGTTACGCGTTCACCTGATGAAAGCAGGAGGTCCATCTCCCTTTCCCCCGGGTTCGGCGATATCTGCTGCGCCAGACCTATGAGCTTGTCCGTCTCGCCCGACATGGCCGAGACAACTACTACGACCTTGTGCCCTTCTTTCGCCGCCGCCGAGACACGCCCTGCAACCGCCTTTATCCTCTCGACATTCGCTACAGAGGTGCCGCCGTATTTTTGAACGATCAGCATTGGCTTAAGCCTCCCTGTTAAAAATAAGTATTAAGAAGCAAGCAGTTAGTAGTTAGTAGTTAAGGGATTCATTCTGGAATTTTTCCCCTTAACTACTTGCTGCTAACTACTAACTTCCGGATTTATAAAGTAGTCCATCAATGTATAGCCTTCATCAAAAACAATGATGTCTTTTCTTTCCGCAATGGACTCATCGAATGCAACTTCACCGGCATTTTTGCGGTCCCGGCTGTCGAAAATTGCAAACGGCACCGGTTCGGCGGTATGGGTCCTTATTTTAACAGGCGTAGCGTGGTCCGGCATAAGCAGCACACGGTAATCCCCGGACCTCTCCTCCAGTCCCCTCATCACCGGACCGACCACCAGCGAATCAAAATCCTCAATCGCCTTCAGCTTGTTCTCATAACTTCCCGAATGGCCTGCCTCATCCGGAGACTCCACGTGCACATAAATAAAATCCACCCTGTCGAGCGCCTTCAATGCATTCTCGGATTTGCCCTTATAATTTGTATCGAGCCAGCCCGTAACGCCCGGCACACTGAGTATCTCAAACCCGGCGTATATCCCAAGTCCCTTTGTCAGGTCGACCGCCGAGATAAGGGCGCCTTTTAATCCGTATCTTTCCTGATAAGTGGGGAGCTGGGGTTTCCTTCCCTGTCCCCATAGCCAGATACTGCCGGCCGGTTTCTTGCCTTCACTGACCCGCTTCCGGTTGACCGGATGGTCCTCGAGTATCTCCACTGAGCCGCTCATTAAATTCCTCAGGACGTCTTCACCTTCCCCGGAAGGCAAATGGCCGGCAATCTCCTTTCCAAGGATGTCATGAGGAGGGAAGCACCGGATATCAGACCGTCCGTTCTTCCAGACCATCAGGTGTCTGTAACTCACTCCGGGATAAAATATTATCTGAGAGCTGCCGAGCTTGTCGCTTACTGATTTTATGAGCTCCCGCGCCTCATCAGTGGTTATATGTCCGCTGCTGTAGTCATCCATTACCGCGCCGTTTTCGCCGGGGCCGATGGTAACGAGATTGCACCTGTAGGCGACATCGCCCTCCCCGAGTTTAACGCCGATGCTTGCGGCCTCAAGCGGGGCCCTGCCGGTGTAATATTTTGCGGGGTCATAGCCAAGTATGCTCAGGTTGGCGACATCAGAGCCGGGGTGAAATCCGTAAGGAATGGTGCGGGCCGTGCCGATAATGCTCCCGCCGGCAAGCCTGTCCATATTGGGCGTATTTGCCTTCTGCAGGCAGGTCTTTCCGCCAAGCTCCTCTATTGGCCTGCCTGTCATCCCGTCGCCTATGAGCACAATGTATTTCATCTACATTCAACCTGCGCAGTACATCGATAAGAAAGCGGGTAACGCGCGATACGAAAAGGCGTCTTACCCATACTATTTTCAGAAGAACTGAAGAGTATATTAACTCTTCTGAATTATAAAAGTGAAGATTTCCAGACCGCTTCTGATACGGATTTGTCAACTCAATGACATTTTTGCCTGTCCCATGACGCTCACGCTCCTCTTTCAGGCGACGGAATTGTCCCGCGTCCGGGACCGCTGCGGGTATGCGGCGGGGAATCAAATCCCTTTATTTAACCTGGAGCTCTGCCGCGTTAGATCACAGAATAAAGCAGTGTCAAAAGTCATAATACAATCTATGGAGACAATAGTGGAATGAAAATTGCAAACCTCTATACCGGGATCAGGAAACCCTCAGTTATGGTTTTAACACACCCCTGCACCCCTCAAGAGGGGAGTAAGAGACCCTTCAGTTACAGGTGCAGGTTATCCCCCTCTTTGGAAAAGAGGGGTTTAGGGGAGATTTTTAGATGAACGTTTTTATTTCAAAATCCCCCCTCGCCCCCCCTTTTTCAAAGGGGGAGACATTGGTAATATCACCTGTAACTGAATGGATACGGGATTGACGTTTTTTTATTGTGGAAAAGGAGTAATTCTGCTATAGTAAATGAATTTTTCAAAGCCCGGTCCCGGGAATGGGCCGGTTTTATAGAGGAGGTTGATTATGAAGGCATCACTTTGCAGATATATAGTTTTATTTCTTTGTGTCCTGTCTGCCGGCTGCTCCCTGTCAAATTCACAGGTCGCGGCCGACATCAATAATTTCAGCGACATCCCCGCGTACGAGCCGTATGCGACGGACGGCAGGGAGGAGCTTGCAGACCCTACCTTCCCTCCGGTTGTGAGCGATGAGAAGGTCCCGTCCTCCCCGGCGGAAGAGGAGCCGCTTATTGCATTCAGCGAGAAGCCGGAGAACAAGGCAGTAGAGGAAAAGCCCGCGGGTATATATGCCGATGCAGTCAAAAACCCCCTGGAAGACGCAGCCGTTGCTGCCGAGGAAGAAAATGAAAATAATGAAAGCAAAGAGCAGTCCATGCTCGACGCGGCCCTGGACTACTGTGAAACGGCCCAGGAGATGTGGAGTGGAAGCAACCCTGAAAAGGCCATAGAATCCCTCGATGAGGCGTATCAGCTCGTGGTGAAGGTGGATACGGACAAGTATCCCGAATTGACACGGCAGAAGGAAGACCTGAGGTTCACTATTTCAAAAAGGATATTGGAGATTTATTCCTCAAGATATACCACCGTCAACGGCAACCACAAAGAGATCCCCCTGGTAATGAACGAACATGTGGAAAAGGAGATCAGGTCTTTTCAGGGATATGAGCGCGAATTGTTTATTGAAGGCTATAAGCGCTCGGGCAAATACCGGGAAGAAATCGTGAAGTCCCTGAAAGAGGCCGGCCTGCCCGAGGAGCTCTCATGGCTCCCTTTCATAGAAAGCTGGTTCAAGGTAACGGCCCTGTCTCCGGCACGCGCTCTCGGTATCTGGCAATTCATCCCGTCTACAGGCTATAAATTCGGTTTGAAGAGAGACACCTGGATCGATGAGAGGATGGACCCCCGGAAGGCGACCGGCGCCGCGATTTCATATCTTAAAGAGCTTCACAAGATGTTCGGCGACTGGACCACGGTGCTTGCCGCCTATAACTGCGGAGAAGGCAACATCCTCAGGGTAATACGCAGCCAGAAAATCAATTACCTGGACAACTTCTGGGACCTCTACGAAAAACTGCCCCGCGAGACGGCGCGTTACGTTCCGAGATTTCTTGCAACATTGTATATTATGAAGGACCCCGCAAAGTATGGATTTAATCTGGACCAGATAGACATCCCGCTAACTTATGAAAGCATTAACATTGAAAAACAGATCCAGTTGAAGGCGGTTGCGGAAAGTCTCGGGGTATCCGCAGGTGAGCTTGCGCTGCTGAATCCCGAGCTGAGAAGACAGGCGACCCCCCCTACTAAATATTCCCTTAACGTGCCGTCGGGACAAGGGGCCGTCCTTCTTGCCAAACTTGACGACCTTCCGAACTGGACGCCCCAGAAGAATGAATATACCGATTATATTTATCACACCGTCAGAAAGGGCGAGACGTTATCGCGCATAGCGGCCAAGTACCGCACAAATGTGGACCTCATCGTCAAGGCAAACAAGATCAGCCGCAGACGCAGCATCCAGATCGGGCAGAAGCTGAAGATCCCCCTCAGAGGCGGGAAAGGGGGAGACCTCCTTTCGTATAAAGACGATACGATGCAGGACGGGAAATATCGCACGAAGAAGGGCGAAACACTGAAGACCATCGCCCTCAAATTCAATTCGGACACGACTCGGCTCAAGAGGCTCAATCATTTGACGTCTTCCCTTCTTTACGAAGGACAGATATTGAAAGTCACGGACTAAGGCTTATTCGGACTGATTACAGACCGTGCGTCATCCTGGGCCCGTCGAAGGACCGGGCCCCCGCTGCACCCGGATTTATCGGCATGGTCGGGTCGTTTCCCGGTCGGACTTATAATGGGGACCTTCAGTGCTTTCATACGGCGGCGGATTGAAATAATGAAAATTCTTTATCTTCTTCTCCTGATGAGTATGTTTTTGTACGAAGGACGTTTGTCTGCTCAAAGTCCTTTCGACCTCCCTCCCCTGCCGCCTTCGGAAAATTACGGCGACATCGTGATCGACAGAACGGCAAAGGCGACTAAAGGGACCCCCGTATATTTCTCACACTGGGTCCACCGCGTCAAATACACCTGCAGGGTATGCCACTATGAGCTCGAATTCTCGATGCAGTCAAATGAAACCCCCATCGTTTGTGATAACGGAACTATGAAGGGCAGATATTGCGCGGCCTGCCATAATGGAAAGGTTTCCTTCGGGCCGAAGGATGAGGACGGAGAGACCTGCTCGCGGTGCCACGACGCCGATTCGTCCTCCGGCGGCAGGAAGTTCAACGAGCTTCAGAACAGACTTCCCAAAAGCAGGTTCGGAAACGGAATAGACTGGTCCAGGGCGCTGAATGACGGACTGATAAAACCGGCGGACAGTCTTTCCGGCGAAGTCAGGGAGCTTGTCAATGTCCGGAACCTTGTGCTCGAGGCGGAAATGCGCGGGATTTCCTACGCTGTCTTTCCTCATAGAACGCATGAGCAGTGGCTGGACTGCTCCAGTTGTCATCCCGAGCTCTTCAATATAAAGAAAAAGTCGACGGAAAGCTTAAGGATGATCAACATGATCAGGGGCGACTCCTGCGGCGTCTGCCACCTGCGTGTGGCCTTTCCACTGGATGATTGCAAAAAATGCCACCCCAAGATGAGGAACTGGGGAGGATATTAGCCCGCCGCGGCTTTTCTTACCGGTTTTCCTTCGATCCCAATACAAACACAAACAGCTCCCTGCACAACTGAAGTCTTTTCAGATAGACCTTCCTCTGCGTCTCGTCGAGCTTCTCAATGGCCGGCTTGAGGTTATCACACCTCGTGATTAGGTCTTTCAGTTCCTCCGGGCTGAAGGTCATTGCATCCTGAGTCTTTGAGCAGATGGCCTCGAATTCGCCCTTCCAGGCCTCCTGCGCAAAGACGACAGAGCCCCCCGTCAGCGAATTTATTCCCGTCACGGGAAATGAAAAAACAACCGCTGCCGCAAGCAAGAGAAATATTGTTCCCGGTTTCTTCATTTATTATCTCCCTGAAAATTCCCCTATTGGACCGACTTTGTATGACATCTTTGACAGTCGGTCAGCGGGAAAGCGACTGACGTGTGGCAAACGCCGCAGTATTTCCCGTCAAATATCTCGATCATGGAATATTTCGTCGAGCCCTTTTTCACTCCTACGAATATTTCAGGATGGCAGAGCTCGCACCCGTTCCATACCGTATGCTTCTTGTGGGAGAATATGATGTCCGGCATCCCTTCAAGTTTCGGAGAGAGGGCGAAATCCTTCTGCGCTGTGATCGCCTGCCTCTTTATCGAGACCCCTTCCAGGAAATCGACCGGTTTGACGAGCCCTTCAGCTTCGGTCTTTTCCCAATCAATGCCGTTTCCAAAGCGTCCCTTTGGAAACCGCTCAGTAAAAGCGCCGAAGTCGTATGCCGGCTTGACATTCTTTCCAAGAGAGTGGCACCGCTGGCACCTGTTCTTTTCATCCGGTGGCACCGTCTTTGAGCACGACTCAAATACCTTGTTCCCTTCAGCGTCCGGCTTGCCGTTATGGCAGGAGCCGCAGTAGTAACCGCTGATATTGTCGGACGCCTTAATGCCGGTCGTCCCCGCCTTCATGGCAAAACCGACGTCTACATGACAGAGCCTGCACGTAAACTTGGCCCTGTGGAGCCAGTGGTTGAATACGACCGGCGCGAGGCCGGCCTTCTCGGAATAATTATTGATCACCACCTTGCCGTAATCATATGGAAGCGGCCTCTTCTTCTTGACCCCCGTCTGGGCGAATGCTACAGCGGCCGCGATAAGTACGAAGAACATTATAATAAGAGTCCTTTTCATGATTCCCTCCTCTGCTGTTATTGAATGCTGAATAATTCGCCGGCGTCCGTCGCCTGGAGTGACGGATTACAAGCCGGGGCCCTGATGCTTGTGCTATATTAGCAATCGAACAAAAAAAATGCAATTTAATTATCGTTATATCATGATTTGAGAGTCGCCCGCCCTTCGATCATGCCCTTATGCCGGTACAGTTTTACGTCGACAGCGGCAATCATGGCCTTCTCGTTGAGCGCGCCGCCGAGGAATTTATTCAGGCGGGCTGCCTCCTCCCCAGGGCCCTCAATGCATCCCTTATATCGCACATAAAGGGTCGGTATCTGCCTCAGGGCAAGAAATTTCCTTATCTGTTTCAATTGCGTAATATAAGTATGCTTCAGGATATCATCAGGGACCTTTGCCCCCGTCTTGAGCCGGGCTGCAAGCATGTCCCGCTGCGAAGCCGTAACTTCATTCAGGTCGCGGACCATAAATATTATTCCGTAATTAATCCCCCCGCCGGAGGGCAAGCTGGAAAGCAGCTGGGCCACTATCTTGACTGCCTTGCCTCTTGCCTCATGGATCCATGAGGCGTCACGTTGCAGCGCCCTGCAGCGGACATCTTCATAATATCCCTTCACGTTATCAGGGTCAGCGGGACGATTGTCATCCATAAGAGGGGAAATGCCGCCGGCAGCCAGCATCTGCATCATCATTGACGTGCCGGACCTGGGCAGGCCGGAAACAATAATAATCGTCTCCGCAAGCGGAGTTGTCAGCTCTCCCGGCCTGTCCCACTCAAATTCAAGGACATTAATATCTGACGTAAGCGCGGTCTTTCTCCGTCCTTCATGATCATGCGATTTGATCCTGCCTGATTTAATATCGCGAACACGTTCTTTGGCCTCCCCGGCCCTCTTGCGATAATCCCCGGCTTTTTCAGGGTCATTCAGCCTCTTTTCAAATAAAAATGCAAGCCTGTCAAGCGCCGCCTGGAAATTGGGGTTCTGAACCGCCGCTACTTTTAGCGCCTCCACAGCCTGAAGCGGACGACCCATGCGAATCAGGGCAACTCCAAGCAGGTAATGCGCGACGGGGTTGAAATAGGCAAGCCCGATAGCATTCAACGCCTCCTCCGCGGCCATTGCATTGCGCCTGCGGCCCAGCAAAGTCCTGCAGAGGCCGATATGTGAAGCCGGACTTTCCGGGTCGATTTCGAGCGCGCGATGGAAACTCTCCCCTGCCTTGTTCCATTCTTTCAGCTTTATGTATGCCTCGCCTTTTTTGATATACAGGGGCGCGGCAGCAGGGTTGTGTTCCTCTGCCTTGCGCAGATGCTTAAGCGCCTCCTCTGCTTTTCCTTCGGCAATAAGCTGCGATGCCATAAGATACTCCATGCCGAAGGGATTATGGCCCGCCTTACTCCGTAATCTGATAATTTTGTCTTTCTCATCATCACTGATATCGTCCGGTTTTGTATCCTTATACTTTTCCTGCAATTCTTTCAGTTTTTCCATTGCAAGAACAGATGCCCCTGCCTTGTGCTGAAATATCCCGTCCAGAACACGCCTGGCATCAGCATTACGCTCAAGCGACTGGTAACAGACGATCAGTTGAATGCCGAACCGGTATTCATCAGGCCATTCCTCCACGAGCTTTTCAAGGACAGGGACCGCGTTAAAGTGAAGGTCCGCGTCCATATAAGAGCGGGCCAGGTTGTATTTCAGCTCCCTGACTGTATTGGCCGTTGCCTTTTCTATATCATCGTCAGGTTTCTCAATATACCCCAGGGCCACTAATTGCCTGATCGCTTCACTCGATTCAAGAGGGTCTACAGCCACGTCTTCAGGGTGTGCCCCGTCTTCCCCCTGCACATTGTCCCAGGAAGCAATGGTTTCCACCTTACCGGGTTTCTCAAAGGCATTGACAAGCGGTACCCCATCCATGTCCTCTCCTGCAGGCAGGCCATATATATGAAGTATTGTCGGTGTGATATCAAGGAGGCCGGCGCCGTGTATGATCTCGTCCTTCTTTACACCGGGGCCCTTCATGGCAAAGATTCCATGTTCGCGATGCTGTGCAGCAGGCCCTGCCGGCTCAAGCGGAATATGTTTCGGCCTCAGGCGGTCGTGATGAAAGCCGTGGTCCGAGATGAGGAGCACCGTGGTGTCTTCCCCCGCGAGCGCCAGCAATACCCCTAACATCATATCATGGAAACGATAGCCCCCTTCAACAACGCCTTTGTACAACTCAAACTCATCTTCGGAAACACCTTCCATACGCGGAGGATGATATCGCATAAAGCCGTGGCAGAAATGGTCGATCGCGTTGTAGTAGACCCCCATAAAGTCCCAGGGCTCAAGCTGGATCAGGGCAGTGGCAGCGGCATGAATGGAAGCACACTCGGCAAATATCTTTGCCACTGCCTCAAGCCTCTGGTCCTTGTCCTGATCGACCTTTGCAAAGTCGGGAACAAAGGGACCGATTATGTCCGACGTCAGCTCCTGCGGGTGCACACGCAATTCAGCGAGGTCCTTTGTTAGTCGCCGGGGATGGACTGTGCCGGGCTGCATGGGCCACGGCTCGCTTATGGGCGCGCGGACCTTATGGTAAAGATCGGAGACCATTACACCGTTAATCGGTTCAGCCGGGTGTGACGGCCACCAGCCCACAACGTTGGACTTCATATCTTTGAGGTGCAGGATGTTCCAGATCGCGCGGGTCTTGCGGGAGAGGTTAGAGACCGGTCTGATGCCCTTGCCCTGCGGATCAGGCTCGGTGAATCCAAGTACGCCGTGCTTGAAAGGCCGCTTTCCTGTAGCGATAGACGTCCACAACATTGGTGAGAGCGAAGGATAGAGGGTGGCGAGGTTGCCCATTACCCCGCCGTTAATGAACCCTTCGAGATTAGGCATCTTGCCGGCATCCAGCAGGGGATTGATGACCTTCCAGTCAGCCCCGTCCCAGCCGATGAGAAGGACTTTCTTCTTGTTCCCGATTACTTTTTCTTCCAACGTCTCTTTGCCATGATGGTCGCGGCACCCGCAGCAAAAAGCGCTATGCCTGTCGGCTCAGGCACAATGGTTTGGCCCGCTGCAATAGCCTGTCCTGAATCATCATACGCCCAGCCGTCTATTGTGTAATAAATGAGTTCAACCGACGAAATATGTATCCAGCCGTATTTGGTCCCGTCACCGGGGTCAAACCGTATACCCATATATCCGGGCGTAATGAACGGGTCATTGCGCAAATTCATATTGAGCCGACTGGAATAAAAACCAAAGGAAGAATGAAAAACCGTACGGTATCCGCCAAAAAGAGCGCCGTTTCCATTGACCCAGTTGTTAGACACACCGATTGCCGCTCCCTGGTCCAGGTTTGATGGCTGACCCAATACCCCGGCAAAAGATACCCCGTTAAGATTACTGAAATTTCCGTCAACTCTATACTTGCAACCGAACTCGCCTGCTCTTGGGAAGCAACTAAGGACACTATAATTATGCATAAAGCCCAGATCATTGGTTGAATTTCCATCAAGATCAATGTACGCAGAACCATTACCAACCGTTATATCGGCAGATGTATACTGGATCGCCGCGTCCGCGGGCGCTGCCGCCAAAAGCGCCGCGCCGGCTGCCGCCGTATAGGCCGCAAGACGTTTCTCGTTGATCTGCTTTCTTTTCCGGGGACCAGTCTGTTTTTTCATATGATGCGCCCTCCCTTTCATTTAACTGAAAAAGATACTTTGCCGGCCCGCATTATTCTGAGCCTTCAAAATAACGCGGGCTTAAAAAATGAGCTATTCAAACTGCAATTATTGGAATTCCCTGAGAGCTTTTTTACAATAACTCATCGACAACGCTTAGTCAAGAAATATTTCTAAGCTGCCGTAACCCTTCAATGAAGGGTGGGGACCGGGTTATCCCCCTCTCTGGGAATCGATTATTCCTCTACAGTAAAACTCTTTCTGGCGACTGACTCGCCGTCGATGAGTATCTCAATGGAGTGTGGGCCATACCCCAGAGCGGCCGCCGGGAGCCAGGACAATACCTCAAACGGCGCCTTGGAAAAATCAGTCTTTGTCTTGGTCTCGCTGACGAGGTCATTTCCCGTATACCAGCGCACAGTGTGCTCATGAACGCCCCGGCCCCTTCCGGCGTGAGGCCAGGCAAACGTTGCGAATACATATATGTTATCTTCAGGGCCGAACGTGTCCCTGATGTCCCCGGGGCCCCACTCTTCATTCCCGGCATACTGCACTACCTTCCCTGAGAGGACTACGGACTTCAGATGGTCCTTCGTTACCGGAAGGGTCGCGCAACCCGAGAAAATAAATGCGACGAGAATACAGGATAAGACAGCGGAAAGGAATAATGATGGAGCGTTGAATCTGCTCATTCGAGCCTCCTTTAATGTTTTTGTCGGCTTTTCAGTTTAGTCGCCCCCCGGAAGCGACACTAAAAGAGTCCTGCTTAGCCGGCCTCACGCGCCCTAATCGCCGACAATCTTCACCGTGACCCTCCTGTGGCGGGGGCCGTCGAACTCGCAGAAGAACACGGACTGCCAGGTCCCAAGGAGCAGCTTCCCTGCGTCGATGACTATGACCTGCGAAGAGCCGACAATAGTGGATTTGATGTGCGCGTCGGAATTACCTTCCGTATGCAGGTAATCGCCGCTGTGGGGGACAAGCCTGCTCAGGGCGTGCTGAATGTCTCTTGTCACCGAAGGGTCGGCGCCTTCGTTGACGGTCACGCCCGCAGTTGTGTGAGGCACATAGATACAGCATATGCCGCTCCTGGTCCCCGACTCGTCAACGACCGACTGGATATCGGCTGTCAGGTCAATGAACTCGTTTCGTGATTTGGTCCTGACGGTAATATTTTTCAACATATTTTCCTCCGGAAAATTGATTACACCGATTTAAAGACAGATTACACAGATATTACTAATGCTATCAAATTAAATCAATCGCCATGCCCGAAGCCTGCCCTCGAATGTTGTAATCGGGGGTCTTTAATCGGGCATCCATGTTCTTCAACTGCCTGGATTCCAGCTTACCGACTGCCAACAGTAGGTGCTTTAGGCACGGGAATGACGGTGGTCGTCTTATCAACTCTGCTGATGGAAAAGCCGGCTTTTTTATCTGTGTAATCATGCTGTTCATCCGTGTAATCAGATATCCTTGAAAAGGATATCATAAAAGGAGTCCTCAATATCAAATTCGACCCTTAAGGCAAACAAATTCCCCGGCAGTTGCAGATACTTCAGCTTCACCATGTCTTTTTCAGTGGTGATGATGTCCGCTCCGCCGGCTTCTTTTATTATTCCATCAATGTCCTTCTGTCCGTATCTGTAATGGTCCCTGAATGATTTCAGGGCGGAAATGCCGAAGCCGAAAGAGATCAGCCCGTCTCTAAAAGAATTCGGATTTGCGATGCCGGCAAAGGCGTAAACCTTCCCGTTCTTTACCGTATCGGCGGATACCGTCTCCCCCGCGGCGTTAACAAGAAACGCGGGCCTGTGTGACGCCCTGAATACAGGCGCTTCACGATTATATTGCCTTACCTTCCGCACCAGCGCCTCCGCCGGTCTGCCTCCGGCCGCATCGGCTTTTGTAATTAGAATAATACCCGCCCTTTTCATGCAGACCAGAGGTTCTCTCAGTCTGCCCTCCGGTATGAGTTTTTCATTTCCGAACGGGTCGGTCGCGTCAATAAGTAATATATCAATATCTCTGTGAAGCCGCCAATGCTGAAACCCGTCATCGAGAATGAAGACGGAAGAAGAGTCAAGAGTTAAGAGTTTGGAGTTAAGAGCGAACATCCCTCCTTCGTATCTGTCCGAGCATTTTATAACAGGCACATCTCTTAATCTTTCCGCCATTAATGCCGGCTCGTCGCCGAAAATAAAAGGATCAATTGCCCGGGACTCACCCGCGTCATATCCGGTTTCCGCCTCCTGACTCTTGACTCTTGACTCTTGACTCTTACCGATGAGGCAAGGTCCTTTAGCTTTCCCCCTGTACCCCCTTGTAAGAATACACGGACTCAATCCCCTCTTTACAGCTTCTTCCGCAATCGCGATGACCGCCGGCGTTTTTCCGGTCCCGCCAAGAGTGATATTGCCGACGCTTATGACTTTGACAGGGAGCCTACGCGGCCTTGCCAATGACCTCTTGCCCTTCAGTCCCAGGCCGTAAATTACGCTAAGCAGTCCCAATGAAACCTCGAACGAGCTCGATTGCTTTTTTCACGGCGCCGGTGTTCTTTTCTACCATCGCTCTGGCCCTCTGCCCCATCCGCGCCGCCTCGTCGCCATCCATAAGCAGGCCTTTGACCGCCGCTTCCACATCCTTTGCGTCCGCAACACGGACAGCGGCGCGGCCCTCGAGGAAATCCGCCGCGAACGGAAAATTGTCCATATGCGGTCCGAAGATTATCGGTCTGCCCCAGTACGCCGGTTCCAGGATATTATGCCCGCCCACCGGCACAAGACTCCCTCCGATGAATGCGATGGTTGCGATGGAGAAAACCTGTGATAATTCACCGATGGTGTCAAGAAGGATGACGTCATAAACCCCGTGATCCGTGATCTGTAATCCGTGCCCTTTGCCCTTTGCTCTTTGCTCTTTGCTGCGTATTTCAGTCCGCCTGATAAATTTCAGGCCCCTCTTCTTCAGCATCTCCGCGACCTCATCAAATCTTTCCGGATGTCTGGGCGCGATAATGAGTCTGATATCCGGACAGAAGCGTCTTACGGACTCAAAGGCCTCGAGTATTATATCTTCTTCGCCCCTGTGGGTGCTCGCGGCAAGAAGGACCCTGCTGCTGATAAGCTCGACCCAGTCCTGACGTTTCGCGGAGGCAAACGTTATATCGAATTTAAAGTTCCCCATAACACCCACCTTGTGTCTGTCCGCGCCGATTTCCGTGACCCTTTCGGCGTCGCCCCTGCCCTGCATATAAAAAAAGTCGACGTATGACAATACTTTCTTCATAAAGAAATCAAAGCGCTTGTAGCCGGTGAAAGACCTGATTGATATCCTGCCGTTCAGAACGACGATCCTGCAGCCGCGCTGTTTCAGCGCCCTGAAGAGGGCCGGCCAGAGCTCGGTCTCTACGGTTATGAAGATTTCCGGTCTCAGCAGGCCGACGACCCTTCTCATGATCAACCCCGCGTCCAGCGGCATATACATTATCCTGTCGGCCTCATGGAAACTGTCCCTTGCCACTTTCTGCCCGGTATAGGTCGTTGTGGAAAGAGTAATGCGTTTTTCCGGGAATTCTTTTTTTAACGCCTTTAAAAAGGGGACGCACGCCATTACTTCGCCTACGGAGACCGCGTGCACCCATACATCGGTTTTGTCATACCCGGAGAGTCCGAGGCGCTCAGCAACAAAGACGGTCCTGTTTTCCGGCCCCTTCTTCAGACAAAGCAGAGGTGAATATATCAGGACGGCCAGGGCCGAAAGAAAATCATACAGTAACAGCATTGTCCCACCCGGCTGTTTCCCCGACCATCCGGGCCACCCTCCGGGACGGTTCTTTCCCGGACATAAGTTCTCTGATTTTATTCAGGCCTGAAATCATGTCATTTCTGTATTGCATATCCTTCAGGATTTTTCTCAGCTCCGAAAATATCTTGTCGGGGCTCGCTTCTTCCTGTATCAGCTCCCGGACGACTTCACGCCCGGAAAGAATATTGACAAGGGAGATGAATTTGACTTTGATCACCATCTTTGCAATACGAAAAGACAATGGAGACACCTTGTAAAAGACAACCATCGGCGTGCCGGAAAGGGCGGTCTCCAGCGTCGCGGTGCCTGAGGCCACGGCCGAAGCGTCCGAGCAGGCAACGGCCTCGCTTGTGCGTCCCCGGATTACCCTGATAAAATCCGGCAACCGCCCCTTCAGCCGGGATTCGGCAGTGACGGGGACGACTGTCTGCACGTCCGGAAATTCCATGTGGATTTTTTCAGCTACCTTTTCAAGGACCGCCTGGTGTCTTTCAATTTCATCAGGCCTGCTGCCGGGAAGCAGGGTAACTACCCTTTTGTCCGGTTCAAGTCCGAGGGCCTTCTTCAGTTCTTCTTTCGTTCCCCGGATATTCATCGTCTCGGTAATCGGGTGGCCGACAAATTCACAGGGCATTCCCGTGTCTTTATAATATTCCACTTCAAAAGGGAAGAGGACGGCCATCCTGTCGGCGAGGGCCGCGATCTTTTTTACCCTGCCCCTTCGCCACGCCCAGACCTGCGGGCTGACGTAATACAGCACCGGGACGCCTGCGGCCTTTGCCCTTTTTGCGAGCGCGAGGTTGAAATCGGGATAATCTATGAGGACGAGGACATCGGGTTTTTCGGTTTTAAGCGCCTCAGACGCCTTTTTTAAAACGCCTCTCACTTCTCCTATATGCCGGAGCGCTTCTATAATTCCGACAACCTGTGAAATGGGGGCGATCAACGAAATACCTTCCTTCTCCATCCGGGCGCCGCCTATGCCGAAAATCTCGGCGTCCGGCCAGAGTTTTTTGACCTCCCTGCCTAACAGCGCGCCGTATAATTCCCCCGAGGCCTCGCCGGCGCTGATCATCAGTTTCCTTGACACCTGATAACATATCATTAATGAAAAGGTTAATGCAATTTGAGGGTCCAGGGGCAAGGGTCAGGGGGCCAGGGCAAGAATAAACCGGACCCTTGACCCTGGACCCCGGACCCACATCTATGTTCCTCAACAATATTTTTATACCCTTATAAATGGGTTTACGTCAGAGTGAATATGCCTTAAAATGGATATATGAAATCTGTTCGGGGGGGCAAGTTATCTGCTTTAATATTTATTATCATCGGGCTCACGCTGCTCGCAAACTGCAGTCAGGAAGATAAACCCCTCGAAATCAATCTTGAAAAGAAAGAACCTTCCGGATTCGTCGAAAGACGCCGGCAGGAGAAACCGGTCAGGATCGCTATCGGCGGAATGATCACACCGAAGGAAGGCTTTGCCTACTATCGAAACTTCCTGGATTACGTCGGCGAAAAATTGAAGAGGCACGTGGAATTGGTAGACAGGGAAAGTTACTCCGAGGTAAATAACCTTTTGAAACGGGGCGACATCGAAGCAGCCTTTGTGTGCGGGGGACCCTATGTCAACGGCCACAGGGAATTCGGGATGGAGCTCCTGGCCGCTCCCGTTGCTTACGGCGGAACAGTATATTATTCCTATATAATCGTGGCAAAAGACAGTCCCATTAGCAGTTTCCGGCAGTTGCGCGGAAAAAGCTTCGCCTTTACCGATCCCCTGTCCAACAGCGGAAAACTGGCGCCTACGTATATGCTGGCCATGATGAATGAATCGCCTGACTCGTTTTTCAGGACGTATATCTACACCCGCACTCATGATAATTCAATCAAGGCAGTGGCGCAGGGGATCGTGGATGGGGCGGCAGTGGACAGCCTTATATGGGAGTATGACGCCCGCACAAACCCTGTTCACACTTCAAAGACGAAGATCATTCGCAAATCGCCGCCTTACGGCATCCCGCCCGTTGTGGTCCGTCCGGGGCTGGACCCGGCGCTGAAGGAAGCCATGAGGAAGATATTTCTGGAAGCACATGATGATATAAGAGGCAGAGAAATTCTGAAAAATATGATGATAGACAGATTTGTTCCGATAGACAACAGCGCATATGATTCCATAAGGGAAATGAAGGCGTGGATCGAGAAGCATGCGTCCGGGGAGAAGCCGTAAGACGCCGGGACAGGGCAGGCCATTATTTGAACCGCCAATGAAAACCTTAAATCTGAGGACAAAAATATTTGCAGTGACGACGGGCATCGTGGTTGTGATGGGCGTCTTCATAACGATTTTCATCTATACCGCTACTTATCAAAAGCTCTTCAATAAACTCCAGGACCGGGGCATCTTTATGGCCAGACATACGGCGGAAATGAGCGTAAACCCGATATTGACGGAGAGGTTTTACGAACTTCAAATGATAATCAATGACCTGAAGAGTTCCGAGAAAGACATCGTATACATATTTGCGCTCGACCAGCACGGCGATATCCTCGCTCACACTTTTAATGGAGGCTTCCCCGTTGATCTCAAGACTGCCAACACCGCGGCGACAGGACAGGCATACCGCATTCAGCCGCTGAAGGCCGGGGGGGGAAATATCCTCGACATTGCAGTGCCTGTTTTAAAGGGCGAGGCCGGAGTCATACATGTGGGTGTCTCGGAAGATTACATAAACAAAGATATTAACGAGATTACCGGCTTTATGGTCCTGATAATTACCTCGATAATGTCGGCAGGGATCATTATGGCCGTTGTCCTTTCAGGGGCGATAACAAAACCGATCTTGCGCCTCACTGATGCCGTAAAGGCCGCCGGAAGCGGCGACCTTGGGCACATTGTCAGTGTAAGGACAAATGATGAGATCGGTCAGCTTTCCGGTTCTTTCAATAAAATGACAAATGAGCTGAAGAAAAGGACGGATGAGCTTAGAAGGATAAACGAGGAACTGACGGTCCTTCAGGTAATCTCGGCGACGGTATCCGGCACTATGAAGCTCGAAGATATTTTCACCGAGGTCCTGGACGCGCTCGTAAATTACGATATACTGAAGGTCGCGCAAAAAGGCGCTATCTTTATGATCGACGGCGAGAGACTCAACCTTGTTTCGCAGACGGGCTTTACTGAGGACTTTGAAGATGCGCATAAGGGACTTAAAGTCGGAGAATGCATCTGCGGGCTTGCCGCCAGAACAGGCAGGATCACCGTGTGCGAAAACCCTGAGACCGACAACAGGCATATAATCAAATATCACTGGGCGTCTCCCCTCGGGCATATCAGCGTGCCCCTCATAGCGAGAAGCAGGACACTGGGGATCCTGTGCTTTTGTTCAGCGGCAGGTTTTAAACCAGGCGAGCGCGAGATGGCGCTCTTCTATACCATCGGGAGCCGTATAGGCGCCGCAATCGACAACGTAATCCTTTATGAAAAAACAAAGGAGCTGTCGCTCCACGACCCCCTTACCGGTCTTGCCAACAGGCGGTTGATGGATTATGTGGTAGAGACTTCATTTGCCAGGGCAAGGAGGGCGGAATGCCCTTTTTCGGCCATCATGCTGGACGTGGATTATTTTAAAAAATACAACGACACATACGGGCACGCCTACGGCGACAACATTCTCGTCGATATCGCGAGGATAGTTTCAACTGAGATAAGGCAGATAGACCTTGGCGTCAGGTACGGAGGAGAGGAATTCCTGGTCCTGCTTCCCGAGACGGCATTGACTGAGGCCTGCGACGTCGCGGAGAGAATAAGAACGGAAGTGGAGGCCAAAACAAGTGTAACCGTCAGCCTCGGGGTCTCCTGCTATGATCACCGGATGCAGAATAAAGAAGACGTCGTAAACAAAGCCGATGACGCGCTGCTGCGGGCAAAACAGAACGGGAGGAACAGGGTGGAAGTGGCTTCTGTCATTTAATATCATTCACGAGAGAGGGAAGCCTGTTCCAAATTTTCTATAATCGACAAACACCATTTTTACATTTTTGCTTCTGCGCAATTCTTATCTTCGTTCTTTTCTTGACTCTTAGCTCTTGACTCTTCTTTAACGGTGTCGTATGGAACTTTTTCCACAGGCTTCCCTCTCTCTTAACCATTGGACCTGAATTTACTCAATCGGCCATCAGCTCTTTTTTGTTTTTATATGTCTTCCACCGGTTATGTATCCACAGGTATTGCTCCGGGTATCTCCGGATGATGGTCTCCATTTCGCGCGTCATCTTTTCAGTCAATCTGATGATCTCCTCTTTTTCGCTGGTGAATTTTCCCGGCATAATCGGATCGCTCACAAAGCCCTCATACCGGTAGGCCCCCTCTTTTCTGCAGCAGGCCACCACCACAATCGGCCTTCCGTACGTTACAGCGAGTACGGCGGGCACCGGGGTGGTCGTCGCCTTTCTTCCGAAGAAATCTGTCGGGACGCCTTTCATGGTGCTCTGGTCCGGCAGCAGGCCTATGGAATTGCCTTTGTAGAGGGTCTTCTGGAGGACGAACATGGCGTTCTTCTTGGGGATGATTACATTGCTCCCGGAGGACCTGCTCCGGAATATGAGCTTTTCGAGGTATTCATTGTCCAGGGGCCGCGCTACAACGGCAAGCGGGACGCCGATAAAGGAGCTGACATGGGGCAGTACCTCCCAGTTGCCCATGTGGGGTGTGACAAATATACAGCCGCCGGATTCATCGTGTATCTTTTTGGCCTTGCTGAAAAGGCCGTCGAGGTTTTCGGCCGTCGTCCTGAGGCGTTGCATGGCGTCAGGTTTTGTGAAGAGATGACGAAGCTTGATGATCTCAAGAAAGGTAAAAAAAAAGGACCGGCAGCTCTGACGCGCAATCGCCCTGATCTCCCCCTCCGTTTTATTTCCCCTGAACGCGTGCCGGAGGTTTTCAACAGCAATGGTCCGCCTCTTTTTACTGAGATAATAAAGGAGGTCGCCGAGGACATTGCTGATAATCCGCGCGATAATTAATGGCAAGGCGCGGGCAATGAAAATCAGGACATAGGCCAACGAATATTCAAGAAGTTTGACGGGTGTGCTTTTTTTTCTGCGTTTTTTTTTCAACCTGATATTTATATTCGTTTATTTCTGCAGTGGCAATTCATGAATTGCCACTGCGACCCTGATATAATCAAACAACTTCCACAATCACCGACGAAGATTGCCCGCCGACTCCGTAGCTGACCGAGAGGAAGAAGTTTTTATCGCACAGTTGGGGGGATTTTGATATCCTCAATCCGGAGAATTCTTTTTCGGTCTCCTCGAAATTCAGCGTCGCGGGAACAGCTTTGTTCTTCACCGAATGGATGCCGACGATGACCTCCGCTATATCGCTTGCGGCCCCCATGTGACCGGTGTAGGGTTTTAACCCGCAAACGGGCACGTCCCTGTTGTCCCCCAGGACATCGATGATCGACCTCAGCTCCGACCTGTCGCCCTTCCTTGTGCCGCTGCCGTGGGGGATGATACACGCAAGGTCATTTACGCCGAGCCCCGTTTCTTTCATTAACGACATGATATTGCCCCTGATGACTTTATCAGGAACGCCGAGACGCTGGTTTGAGGGGAATTCAATACAATTTCCAACGCCCTTTATCTTTCCCGATATTTCCATGCCCAGATGCTCTGCGGCGTCAGAGGACGCCAGGAGTATTGCCGCGCCGCCCTCGCCGGGGACAAAACCGTCCCTGTGTCTGTCAAAGGGCCTGTATGAATGAACGCCTGATTTGCATTTTGAAAGTATCCCCAGCCCTTCAAGTTCATACATGGGTATCTCGGTGATCCAGTTGCCGTAACCCACTGCCAGCGCGACGTCCGCCTTGTTCTGCCTGATGCTCCTGTATGCCAGCTCCAGGGCATTCCCCCCGTAGGGCGAGAGGCTTGCAAGACTGGTGTTGGGCCCCATGAATTCCACATGGGCCGACAGGAAGCTGAACAGGTTATTGGAAAGGGACTCCAGCAGAAAGAAGGGGTTGACCTTGTTAAGCGCGGCGGCGTTCAGCTTCCTCTGGTCCACGCTTTGCCAATCGGCGTCGGCGCTGTCTTTGAGAGCGGGATACATGAAGTCGTAACCGACCTTCGTGAAATTTCCCGAGGCGACATACAAGGCCCTTCTTGCGGGGGAGACATCTGAAATCTTCTCCTTCAGCTCCGACAACGCCTCACAGGATGAACAGAACCCGAGGATTGCGCCGCGGTTGAGAAACTTCATCTGTCCTTCCTGCCGGGGCGACATGTCCTGCGGCAGGGCATATTCCTTCACCTGTGCGAAATACTGTAAAAAATCCGGCAGGCCCTCAAGAGGATAATGCGCGATGCCGGTCCTCATGTCCCTGACGCCGGCCAGGTTTTCTTCGATGTTTTTCCCTAAGGGCGTTGTAAGCCCCATCCCTGTTATGACTACTTCTCTTTCAGACATGGCAGAATAATTTGAGATTTGAGATTTGAAATTTGAAATCTACTATCACGATCTCGGTTCTCTCGTAAGCACCTTAAAAAACTTCCTCTGTTCCTCAATGTCTTCTATTTCATTGACCGGCACAATCACGCCCTCGAACTCGGCGACGATTTTCTTTTTCCCTTTCACCATGCCGGTCCCTCTGTAAACTCTTGTATTGGGATTTCGTTCTGAAAATCCCCCTTCATCCCCCTTTTTCAAAGGGGGAATTTCAGTCCCCCCCCCTTGATCTGAAATAAGCTCGACCTCCAGCTCAACCTGGTCCCCCGGCAGCGCAAAACTGTAGAAATTGGATTTCCTTACCTTGCCGATCAAAAACCAGTTGGCGAAATCGGAGGAAGCGGCCTCGAGCCAGCCCGTCAGTTGCGTCAGCGCCTCAAGCAGGAGGACGCCGGGCATGATGGGGTTTTTGGGGAAATGAAACTCAAGAAAGTCCTCGCTCATGGCAACGTTCTTGACGCCCCTGATGGACGCCCCGGATTTCCATTCCGTTATGTGGTCGATCAATAAATAGCGCATATCGTTTGTATGTCTCCGATACTCAAGTAATATTAGTGTGTGATTATTCTAATCAAACAGAAGGTGAAATGTGAAGTTTATATGTCCACCCTCAGGCATCAAAGTCATCTCGACCTCTCTGCGTTAAATTTATTATTAAAAGGACTTTCCCTCTCAGGCACGAGCGTGACACGCTCATGGGCAGAGCATCTTCCGGCCTGAACATCTTTGAGGAACCTTTGAGATGAGAAACTGTCTGCGGTGATAATGATAAACTCCCTGCCCGTATTATACGTAAATGAAGCGTCATCAGCAGAGACGACCCTTTCAGCTTCAAGGGTAATTGTGAATTCTTTGTCGTGAGGAACGAATTTAAAATGTACTGCTTTTCTGTAACAGGGATTGTCCCATGTGAAAGCACTTGCCGGGATAAAAAATATAATAAATATGCTTATGGTCAAATGATTATACAAGATGAATCTCTTTACATGCATTCCTGTGGCCTTTAATCTTTACTGCCTATCCACCAGCCAAAAATAATGCCGCCCGCTATTTTGCTGAAACTTCCGTATTTCTCAGTTGTATCCTGCTCTATCCGCTCTCCGGTAGTTAGAAAACCGGACTGCATCTTTTCTTCCATCCATCGAGTAAAATGAATTGCTGTCGAATCGCTGAAGTCCAGGGACAGACGTATTTTGCAACTACCATATTTACTGAGAGCTTCATCAGGTTTCTCCACGATATCGATAATTTTTGCAAAAATAGCCAGGATATCTTTCAGAATCATTTCAGCGACAGCCGATATCAGAGGTTGCCCGTCACAAAGACCTGCAGGAAAAGGTCTTTTCCATATATAATGAAAAACACCGATTGCCTCTCTCACATGGAGACGCAACTTATAAACAGATTCATTAATGTCCTGTTCCGATACGGTGTCCTCAACCCCGCTGAACCCTTTCATGTTGCTTATTGTCGACGTCATCTCTAACGCAACTGTGGTAAGCCTGCTAAACACAGGAGACGTTATGTCTTCAAGACGGCAATAAGGTTTTCCGTCAGGGACAGGTCTGTTGAGGAATGAATCCAGGATTTCGTTTGAAAGAGGTTTCAGCTTCTCAACGAAAAGTTTTGCGTATTCAGGGACAAGAGGTGTTTCAGACATAGTTTATTTTATCAAACAGCTTCTCTTTATGCTGGCGTCATTTCAAATATGCGTATCGAGTTCACTCATCGAAAGACTAACTATCGTCATTTCCGCCTATCAGCAAGCCGAGTATGAAAGCTATAACGACCGACCCGATTCCCAATAATGAACCGAGCGGGGGACATACTATGATTTGGGTTTTGCTTTTCAGCCATTCTTCAGCCCGCATGAATTCATCGGTTGCATCAAAGATGATATTGAAATGAACAGTGGCAGATCCGAATTTTTCGATTGCTTTTTCCGGGCGTTCAATAATCATGGTCAATCGTTCCAGACCTTCAAGAAGCTGTTTCAAAACTCGTTCAAGTCCGGCTGAAAACAAATACACCCCTTCTTCCAGTCCTGACGGAAACGGTCTTGAGCAAAAGGCATGATAGATTCCGATATAGTGGGAAAGAGGCTTCGCCAGGGTTTCGACAACACCGCGTATTTCGTTATCTGTTACTGAAGATTGAATCAATACTTTGCTGTCTGCATTATTGAGCGCATCGGTTAATTCAGCCACGACAACGGCAATTTCATCAAAAAGAGGGCAAATGTCACCAAGGTTTCTCTCACGCGGCAGACCGGAAGGAACAGGCCTGTTGATGACCGCGCTCTGTATTTGCGCGATTAATGGTCCCAGCTCTTTTGCAAGCTGAATGTAATGAGAAGGGACTGTGAATTCGTCTGCCATGATTTAACCCGCATAATTCGCTGACGCGGCTATCCCCTGCCTCTATTAGTTCTTTTTTTCTCTAAAGGAGTATCTGAAGTACCGTCGTGTTCAATGGCAATGAGTATGATAGGGTACGTTTGAGCCTCTCTTAATTCCTGTTCTACATATTTGATAGCATAGCTCATGTTGGCGACACGGTCCGTAAGATAATATTCAAAATCATCTGCTGGGACCACGATAATTCCAATATCGATCCGGCTATCCTGCAAACCGTTCCTGATATGAATTATGTCGCGAGCAAGGAGATCACTGCGTCCGGAAACTTGAATCTCGACACCCAACCGTGAAATGATAGTTTGGTTGTATCGCATTCGTTTAATCCAATCGATACCCCCGGATTTATTCAGCGTCCAATCATCGTACTTCTTAAAACCGGCATCAATGCGCTCTCTAACTATTCCAGCCCCATTCTTTTGCTTTTCAGGAAATACCCGGACTTCGGTATTCATCAATATTTCCTGGAGCTCAAGAAACAGGTGAGACAGACCTAATCTACATACTTTTTCTCTTGAGCCGCCGTAATACTTTATCTGAGTAATCTTCATCTTTCAATAAACTTTCGTAATTAAATTTAGGGTCGCGAGTTACCGAAAACGGATAACGCTGTTTAAGTCGAGTATAAATATGGTGACAATCATAAAGCTCACTCCCTATCCAATAGCGTTGATGTTCTTCTGCTGCTTGATATGTCGTGCCGCCTCCGCCAAAAGGATCAAACACTATATCACCAGGGTCAGTAGAAATAAGGATAGCTCTTTCCGGAATCATGAGCTTTAACTCATTGACACCACTGCGGACCTTATATTTTTTGTGACGATTAGGAGATGTATCTTCCCAAAAATCAGTTAAATTAAGTCCCTCAGGATTTAATTTATTCCTATGCCCACCATAATCTTTAATCTCCTTGCCACAATGCCTGCATGTCGGGATAGGGACACGAACCCGGTTAAATGTTTTTGGTTCCCCACGCGTGTAATAAAGCAGAGCATAATGAGCCGGATAAAGTTTCTTGCCTCTGGGGAACGTTCCCTTCATAGACAAAGAAATCCAATGGCGAAAAGTCAGACGATCATGTAAGAAACCCGCAAAACGAACGGCGATATCAGGAAGCGCGTAAAGAAAGAACGCTCCGCCCGGCTTTAAAATTCTACAACACTCTTTAATCCATTTAGAACACCACTCATAATATTCTTCTTGAGAAATTTTGTCGTTATATTTGTTTTTATAATCTTTTCCCAAGTTAAACGGCGGGTCCGCAAAGATACAATCCACTGTTTCGGATTTCAGTTGATCCATTACTTCGAGGCAATCGGAATCATAAAGAATTCCATGCAATGAGGTGAGATATGGATATAGCATTGTCAAAATAATATCATGTAACCATAACAAAAGTCGATATATTTTCAAAAGATGGGATAGCGGAAATGGTGTCCCTTTTCTATTTAAGAACTACTTTCTTCCCCCACCAGTATCACGCTTGCCACAGCGTAATCCGCAGAATGCGATATGGAGACGGTCAACTGCTTTATTTTATTCTTCCTGCTTATCCTGCCCACCCAGCCGGTGAAGGAGAGAACAGGCTTGCCCGACTTGCCGGGCAATGTCTCTATCTCCTGGAATGCATGGTCAATGCCAGCTCCCGCCATGCCTATGCCTAACGCCTTCAGGCTCGCTTCCTTTACCGCGAACCTTCCGGCAAAATGTACATGAGGGTCTTTCATTGAAAGACAATACTCCCTCTCTTTGTCCGTAAAAATATCGGTCGCAAAATTCTTGTTCCTGAGGAAAATCTTCCTGAACTTCCCGACCTCCACAATGTCGATGCCCTGATATAACTTCATTTGCCTTTTCCTGAAAGCCGATGGCTGATGGCTGATAGCTGACTGCTGCTCATGAAACGCTCAGCCCCCCGTCAACGGATATGGCCTGCCCTGTGATGTAATCGGCCTTTTCGGAAGCAAGGAACACAATCATGTTTGCCACATCGGACGGCTGACCGAACCTGTTGAGCGGAATCTGCTCAAGAATTTTTTCTCCAGCTCTTTTTCTCACGCGGCTGCTCATGTCCGTGACGATCATCCCCGGTAAAACGGCATTGACCTGTATCCCTTTCCCGGCCAGTTCAACGGCGCATGAACGTGTAAAGGAAATCAGCCCGCCCTTTGCCGAAGCATAGTTGGTCTGCCCGCGTCCTCCCTTGATAGCGCCGATGGATGATATATTGATGATCTTTCCGGAGTGGTTTACCATCATCATCTCGGCTGCGTATTTCGTGCACAGGAAGGCCCCCCTCAAATTGGTATCGTGCACCCTGTCCCACTCGGACAGCTCCATCGACAGCAGCAAGTTGTCCTTGATGACGCCGGCATTGTTTACGAGTATGTCGAGCCTGCCGTATTTGGCTTTTATGAAATCAAAAAGCGCATTGACCCCGTCCGGCGCCGATATATCGGCCTGGAAAATATCCGCCGCAGCGCCCGAATCCGTAATTGCTTTTTTGACTTCTTCGGCCTTTTCAGCCGACCTGTTGTAATTGATGACAACCTTCGCCCCGGCCTGCGCAAGAAGGACGCAGGTCTCCCGCCCTATTCCCCGTGAGCCGCCCGTGACAAGGGCGACCTTTCCTGTCAAATCGATGTTCATTTTCTCTCCCGGAATAATTGTAAAATATTTTTTAAAAAATCTCCCCTGCCCCCTCTTTGCCAAAGAGGGGAACACCAGGCCGTACATAGTTAACAGCGGGAGGGAATTCCCCCTTTGAAAAAGGGGGATAAAGGGGGATTTTGCAAATCATAATTTTTCATTCTCCTTATCTATACTTTTTTACCACAAGCGACGCATTCTGCCCGCCGAAGCCGAAGGAATTCGATATCGCGGCCCGCACGGTCCTTGCCCTCTTGACATCCGGGACGTAATCGAGGTCGCATTTGGGATCAGGGGTCTTCAGGTTAAGCGTCGGGTGTATCTCATCCCTGTTAACGCTCAGCGCCGTAAACACGAACTCCGGGCCGCCCGAGGCGGCTATCAAATGCCCGATTACCGACTTGCTCGAATTGACGCAGAGCTTGCGCGCATGTTCTTTAAATACACTCTTTATCGCCAGGGTCTCGGCTGCGTCATTCAACTTTGTGCCGGTGCCG
This sequence comes from Nitrospirota bacterium, assembly GCA_016234115.1. GTDB lineage: Bacteria > Nitrospirota > Thermodesulfovibrionia > UBA6902 > UBA6902 > SURF-23. Next base: position 3,682 of record JACRHD010000052.1, on the reverse strand, counting down.
TGAGCGTTGATATAATCAATTTCCTCCGGAGGTATGTTCGCATCCAGAAGCGCCGAGCGCATCGACTTTTCAGCGCCTTCGCCTTTCGGATCAGGAGCAGTCACCTGGTAAGCATCCATGGTTGTGCCATATCCCGCGACCTCTGCATATATGTTCGCCCCCCTCTTCAGGGCGTGTGATTCTTCCTCAAGGACAACGATCCCCGCGCCTTCTCCCATTACAAGCCCTCCCCGCTTTCTGTCAAAAGGCCTGCATACTTCTTCCGGGTTGTCGGTCGATGTGTTTGCCGCCCCGAGAAGGACGAAGAAAACGAGTCCCACGGGATTGATCATCGAATCCGCTCCACCGGCGACCATCATATCGGCGTCACCCCGCCGGATTGCCCGAAAAGCCGTGCCTATCGCCTGTGAGGCTGAGGCGCACGCGGTCGTTATAGCGCCGTTGAGACCGTTCAGGCCGAATTTTTCAGCGATAAGCGCGGACGGCCTGTTTGAATTGTTTCTCACAAGGGATTCCCTGTGGACCTCTCTGTATTCCATTCCAAATCTCTGATAATCGAATTTCCCGTCCCTGCCGGTCCATCTCTGTATATCTTCTATCCTGTCTATCCCAAGCCCCGCCGCAAGAACAACCCCACAGCGGGAAAAGGAGAGTTTAGAGTTCGGAGTTCGGAGTTCGGAGTTCGGCAATTTGAAATTTAAATATTCAGTTCCGACTCTTAACTCTTGACTCTTGACTCTTGACTCAGTATTTACAAGTCCCGCGTCCTTCAACGCCTCATTCGCCGCCCACAGCGCAAACAACGTCCTGCTTTCGCCCTCGTTTGCAGCTTCTTCCGGAAACGCGTCCTGTATCCTCTTCCGGTCAGCTTCCTTCACCTGTCCCACCGCCTGCACGGCGGACTTCCCGGCCTGCGCATACGTCAGCCTGCCGATGCCCGAGACCCCGGCAAGCGCCTTCCGCCAGTTTTCCCCGACCTCGAGACCAAGCGACGTTGCCATGCCGAGACCTGTGATGACGACCCTTCGTTTGTTCATGACGAACACTGTTCCCATGTCAAACGGGGCAAGGCATAGGGGCGACCCGCCGGGTCGCCCGTACAATGTTCAGATAAGACATACACCGGGCGCAAAGGGGAGACCGCGGAGGAATTTCTATACGACACCTTTTCAATAAACCCTTTACACGACAGAAAGAATTTAACTATTAGAGATACGAAAGCGCGCAGAAGCAAATATGTGAAATGGTGTTTGTCGATTATAGAAATTCCGCAGATGGCTCCCCTTTGCGCCTGTAAAGATGTTAACCGGCCTTTAAGATGTTTGAAAATTAATAGCATAGCAGATACTTCTCTTCAGACTTTAATGCCGCTGTAATAGTAAAACAAATCCTTCAACGCCCCTGAATCGACCTTTTGAACATGGCTGTAGATAATGCGGTCCATCGAGGCGATTGTTTCCCCTTCAACGGTAATCCATGCCTTTCCGAGGGAATCCCTGCGCGACGTGGAAATGATCTCCCCGTGTATTTCCGCTTTGAACCCCGGCCTCAAATCAGGAGCGACATTCGCGCCTTCAACGAGGGACATTACGGCTGAAAGTTTAAAATCGTGCGAATAAATGACCAGCCAGCCCAGAAGCTGCGCCATGGCTTCGATATATATTATTCCCGGCACCAGGGCCTTCTTCCTGAAATGCTTCTTCAGGAACTCCTCCGAAAGAGTAAACGTCTTGACTCCGGTTATCGTTTTGCCTTTGTCGATGTCCGTTATTTTGTCGTAGTATAGAAAACGCATTATTTAGCTGTCCATTCGCGGCTAATCCACTTTCTCTATTACCATACTCGCGCACTGTCCTTCATAGCTTGTTGCATTTATCAGGACACGTTTCAAATCCTTTTTCACCGGTCCCGTGCCTGCGACATTAAACCTGACGTCTTTATCCGGCGGCAATGCGCCGCAGACTGCCGGGATTATACCATCCCTGAGCATGTAAATTCCGAGGATGACGTCGACTGCCGGAGAGCCTGCGAGCATATGCCCCAGCGCGCCTTTTGATGAATAGACGATCAGCCTTTCCGCGCAGTCCGAAAAAGAGTTATGTATTGCCTCCATCTCATTTTTATCTCCCGCGTGAGTGCCGTCTCCGTGAGCAATGACCAAATCGATGTCGGACGGTTTGAGACCGGCTTTGCCGAGCGCCTGTTCCATTGCCTGAGAAACGGCCCCCGAGGTCGGACAATTAAAATCAGCCCTCTTCCCGTAAGCGCACGCGTATCCCGTAACAGCCGCGAAATACGGGACCTGCCTTCTCTTTGCGGAAGAGAGTGATTCGAGAACGATCATTCCGCATCCTTCGCCCAGGACAGTTCCGGCCCTCTCCGAACCAAATGGACGGCACAGCATGTCTTCATTGTTCAAAATTTCAAACCACGAGGCCCGCTGAAGACTGAGAGGGGAGACTTTTTCACTGACGCCCCCGGCAAGCGCGGCCTGCGCCCGTCCTTCCCTGACGGCATTGAAACCTTCTATGATCGCACACGCGCCTGAATCCGCGTGAGGGGAGAAGACCGTATTTTCGCCTTTTATGCCGAGATTGATCGCGACCTGGCAAAAGCTGATGTTATTGAGCATCGAAAGGGGCCACAGGGGATAAATGTCCTGATACGCGCCGGAATAAAACGCGTCATAGTCGAGATTGCCTTCCGCATTCAGCGATTCGACCGTCGCGGACATAAGGTCCCCGATATTGTAATCGACCATACCCATCCCCGCGAAGAAACCGATTTTATCAGCGGACAATACTCCATCGCCGGCAAGGGCGGGGTTCAGATCCGCCCCTGCTTCTTTGAATGCATCCTGCGCAGCCTTCAATAGCATGTGAGAATGCTTGTCCATAATACGCGCGTCTCTCGGATGGATGCCGAGGCCGGCGATATCAATGCCCTCCGTCTGGGCAGCCGCTTTGCATGCGAAGCCCCGCGCGTCAAAATTCTCAATCGGCCGGACCCCATGCCTGCCGGACAGCAGCGCATCCCATGTATCCGACGCATTGGGCCCCAGCGAGGAGACGAGACCATACCCTGTGATGACAACCTTATCTTTCATAAATTCTGACTGCATTCAGCATGTCGGACTCCGCTTCCAATGCCTGGGGTGTATGACAAATTTGTTGGTAAAGCCATATTCCCCCTTTGGCAAAGGGGGATGAAGGGGGATTTTTTGGAATAATCTCTTTTAAAGAATCTCCCCTTACCCCTCTGTTTCAAAGAGGGGGCTATGCTGCACCAACTTTTATGTCGCAGACCCCAATGCCTGCTGAGAGAGGAAAGTACGTGAAAACATATATTATAATAATGGGCTTAATTTTTCATTTATTGAACGAGACCGTGGTCCGGATTCCATCTCACGATGAACCCCTTGCCGTCCGGCTAATAATTCCACGACCGAATTACTCCCAAAGAAAAAGGCAGGCGGTTGCCCGCCTGCCTTTTGTATAACCCGGTCAAAGGGTTATGGAGTTACTGCGTTGTAGCTGTTGCTGGAACTGCTCGGTCCGACTGTTTTCGCAGCTACCTGATGCTGAACGCCGACTCCTGAACCGAAGTCGTACAGGTACTTCTTCAGGTGTACCGTGTATGTTCCCGGTTTCAGGCTTCCGGCTGTGAACGTTCCATCAGCCTT
>JACRHD010000006.1 GCA_016234115.1 Nitrospirota bacterium | reverse complement strand
GATGGTGCAGTTAAAGGTGGGAAGCACCGTGAAGAAGACGGTATACACCAAGGCTGATGGAACGTTCACAGCCGGGAGCCTGAAACCTGGGACATACACGGTACACCTGAAGAAGTACCTGTACGACTTCGGTTCAGGAGTAAGTCAGTCTCATCAGGCAGCTTCGATAACAGTCGGACCGAGCAGTTCCGGCAATAGCTACAACGCAGTAACTCCATAGCCTTTAACCAGGATTCATGCAAAAGGCATCCCGTGTATCGGGATGCCTTTTGTTTTTGGAGATTGCGGACCGTGAATAATCCGGGTCAGAAAATTACAGGTTACGGTGTTATTCTGATGACTCTGTTTTTGCTGTTGTTTGTCTCGCTTGTTTCGGGGACGGCCCTGTTTGAATCCGCGTTTGCTACGATATAGTATGTTCCGGGCGCCGTTGCCGAGGGTATCACTATTGACATCGCCGCTGTATTTGTCGTCTTTGCCGCAAGCGCGGGAACATCCCTTTCTCCGAGATACAGGTCTCCCGCGTCATAAGTAGAATTTGTTGACAGATAAAGTTTCGTTGTTGACGCGCCGGCGTCCCCTCCGCCGTTGTTCCTGACCATGTCTGTTACCGTTATGGTCCTGCCTGCGCCGGATTGCGCCGGAGCGGCAAGAGCGGACACGGTAAGGTCGGGACCTATCAGCAGCGACCTGGTCTTTTTGTTGTTTGTCTCACTCATCTCCGCGACAGCGCCGGTTGCATCCGCTCTTGCAATGATGTAGCGGACGCCTGTAGTAGCCCCGGCAGGGATGGTCACATCCACGCTCCCCGTACTTGATGCTCCTGACGCGAGTGAAGGCGCCGCCCTTTCTCCAATATATGTGTCCGAGGCGTCCAGGATGGAGTTTGTCGAGTAATAGAACTTCGTAACTGAAGGGCCCGCGCTGCTCTGGCCGGAATTTTTGGTCGTATCCGTCAATGCAATAATTTTGCCTTCTCCCGACGTTAAAGGCAAGGTAAGGTCTGAGATGGAAAGGTCCGGCTTTCCGAGTACAATAACCGTCTGAGGTCCGTAAACATTATTCATCTCATCGGACTCCGCCAGGGCGTTTTCAATGTCTGCCTGCGCCCACATGTTGTAATTGCCTGCCGGGTCATAGGTAAGAGTCCATGTGCAGGTGTCGGCGGCGCCGGCCGGTAATCCGCTTTTATTGCACACGAAATCTCCCGCCTGCCCCAGTGTCGGGGCCGTTGTCAGGTCCTTGTAGAAATCAATAGAGAAACTGCCTGCCGGCGCGCTGCCCCGGTTCCTGAATGTCACTGTCACATCCACATTCTGTCCACTGACGGGTTCCAGCGGACTTGTGGCAATGCTCTGAATAATGAGATCAGGCGCGCAGCTCACAAGCTGATAAGTCTCCGCGGAAGCATGATAAGACCCGGCAGCCCCGCCTGCAATTAATACCTTTCCATCGGTAAGGAGTGTTGCTGTATGATTAGACCTGGAAACAGTCATGCTTCCAGCCGGCACAAACTTGCCGTGTGACGGGTCATACAACTCCGCGGAGGAAAGGTAATTTCCGTTGCCGTATCCTCCCGCAAACAGGACCCTGCCGTCAGGAAGTAGAGTTGCAGTGTGATCTTCTCTGGCAAAACTCATAGAGCCTGTTGCGGTGAATGTCCCTGTCGATGGATCGTATATCTCGGCTGAAGAAGGATCATTTCTCGAGTCTCCTCCTGCAACCAGGACTTTGCCGCTGGAAAGTAGAATTGCCGAATGCTCAGCTCTACCGAGCATACGGCCTGTTTCAGTGAATGTCCCTGCTGAAGGGTCATAAATTTCCGCCTGACTTATATAGTTAGGATACCAGGTCATGCCCCCTGCGATAAATACTTTACCATTGGGAAGGAGAGTTGCCGTATGCCCAAAACGCGCCTTGACCATAGGGCCTGTTGCGGAGAATGTTCCTGTCGATGGATCATATATCTCCGCTGAAGAAAGATAATCCGAGGTGTTAACTCCTCCCGCAATCAAGACTTTGCCGTCAGGAAGGAGTGTGGCCGTGTGATATGATCTGGCAGAGCCCATTGACCCTGTCGCCGTAAACGTTCCTGTCGAGGGATCATATATTTCGGCCGAGGCACGATAAATATAACCGTAATCGCCGAAAACTGTCCCGCCGGAGATTAATACTTTACCGTCGGGAAGGAGAGTTGCAGTGTGATGTGCTCTGGCGGAACTCATAGGGCCTGTTGCAGAGAATGTCCCTGTCGATGGATCATATATCTCGGCTGAAGAAAGATAATCACCTGCGTATCCTCCTGCAACCAGGACCTTGCCGTCAGGAAGGAGTGTGGCAGTGAAGGAGCTTCTTGCAGCAGCCATTGGGCCACCCGTTACGAAAAAACCGACCTCTTCATCCGTCTGTCCGTTACAGTCGTTGTCGGTCCCGTCGCATATCTCCGTTGCCGGCTGTCCGGCGGCGCAAGTGTCGATCATCTGTCCGTTCTGACAGATATTCTGCCCTGTTGACGCGCATGCGCCGACTCCGCAGGTTGTTGGCGTGGCCGGTATTCCATTATCCGATAGGGCGTCACAGTCATTGTCCTTGCCGTCGCAGGTCTCCGGGGCGTCCGGATAAATCGACGGGTCGGAATCATTACAGTCACCCTGCGCGGAAGTATATCCATCGCTGTCTCTATCTGAAGCAGAAGAACCGGCTGCCCATCCTCCGTCCCATGGGCCTGAGGGCAGTCCTCCGCCCGGATCTGTTTGTATGATTCCTCCGTACCCGTTTCCCGAGGAATCCGCCGTGACCGGTCCGAATCCCTCATCGAGACGCCAGTAGCCTTTCAGTATCGACGGATCGACAGGACATTGCGGCAAAAAGCCGAGCCTGTCATTCATACACTGCTGAATCTCCTGCTCCGTTCTCGCAACGGTCCAGAACCTCACTTCATCGATTGCTCCGTCAAACCTCGTACTACGATCAAGGCCGTCAATACCTGGATCCTGCAGCCTGCCGATAAACAGCGAGCTTAAATCAGAAGGGTCCTGCGCAAATTGCGAATTGGTTGACGCGCAGACTGCGAATGCGCCATTAATATAAAGATCGATATGAGGCGTTTCCGCCATAACAGAAGGAGAGCAGCTTGCGCTCACCGGATGAGAGTGGGCCATATTGGTAAGCATTCCCGCAACATGATACCAGACGTCCTTCAGTATGGAAAAACCGCTGCCGACCATGAATGTGGCCGTGCTTGTGGGAGACGTCGAAATGATTATTCCGAATCTCGGCTCATTATTCTTCACCCACATGGCTGTTCCCGTTGAATCAAGCCGTGAAAAAATACCGCCGTTCGTATTTGCGGCCCGGGGTTTTACCCATGCTTCGACCGTAAACTCACTGTTTGAGATACCCGGCAGATTGCTGTTGTTGACTGAAAGATATCCAATACTGCCTGCCGGCGCTGTGCTGAAATCTATCCCACCGCTCAACTGCGAATCACAGTCGTCCGTCTGCCCGCTGCAGTTATTGTCCGTTGAGTCGCAGACTTCTATTGCCCCGGGATGGACAGACGGATCATCGTCATTGCAATCAGTATTGTCGGCCGCATAACCGGCAGGCGGCGCACAGTACTGCGCAGCCGCTGCGGGATTGCCATAGGCATCGCCGTCGGAATCCAGGTAGTAGATGTTCAACGGATAGCCTTCATCTGTCTGCCCGTTACAGTTGTTATCAAGGTTGTCGCAGACTTCACCAGCTCCGGGATTGATTAGTGAATCAGTGTCATTGCAATCCGTATTGTCTGCTGCATAGCCTTGAGGCATTGAGCAGGCTTGAACGGATACGGCAGGATCACCATAGCCGTCGCTGTCTCCGTCGGGAAAGTATGAATTATTTAATAAACCTTCATCGACATGCCCGTCACAATTATTATCCAGTTCGTCGCAGACTTCAGCGGCCCCGGGATTTATGAAAGGGTCGGCATCACTGCAATCGCCCTGATTTGCCGCATATCCGTCGCCGTCATAATCGGTTATTGTTTGCAAGGCCTTGTACGCATTTATTCTTCCGCCGGTCAGGACTTTGCCTGACAGCGAGCTCATGGTATCGACCCCGTTCAGGATGGCGTTCTTTATATCGAGGTTGCTGAGGGCGGGATTATACGCCTTTATCAATCCCGCGAGTCCGCTGACGTGAGGGGCCGCCATGGAAGTCCCCTGATAACTCGTATAACCGTAACCTCCGATAGTCAACTGGCTCCTTGTTAGTACTACTTCATCCAGATAAAATCCGTCATTAGAACCCACCGTGTAGCCGGAGGACAGGCCGAATCCGATATAAAAACTGTTCGACTCCTCGGCCACAGAAGTCAGCGCACTGGTGGAATAAGATATGAAATTCCCGCCCGTTGAACCCGTTCTGTAGTCGGCCCAGTCCCACGTGACGCCGTTGGTGGAATAATTAATATCGAGGTAATCAACATTGTTTTCAAGCGCTCCTTTCCATTTAAAGGAAAGGGTGTAAAGATTGTCCTTTACTGAAGTAACAGGGGTCATATAACCCGCCCAGGAAGAGGTATTATCAGGATAGTTCCCGCCGGGGCTGTCTTCAAGGCTGCCTGTCCCGTTTACTCCGGTCCCGGCTGTAACAGCCCATTTGGAATTAGCGCCGCCCCTGTTCCACCCTGAAAGAGGAAGCGCGCCTGTTGCCCCGTCAAAGTTCTCGCTCAAAATTGTAACGGGGGTCCCATTTGTGAATTGCGGGACCGTGCTGAAAATATCTACGCCGGGCGCGGCGACATCTACGGAAACGGCCCCATAGTTGGAAAAATAGGCGAGCATATCATTGTCGTCCGTGGCGGCTACGGATATAATGTTTGAACTCGCATAGCCGGAGGGATAGAATGTAAATAAAGGATTTGAATCGGTGTTCATTCCGTTGTTGCCGGCTGCGCAGACTACAACGGCATTCGAGGCGTCAATGGCGTCTTTCAACGCCTGACTGTAGCCGCTGCCGCCCCAACTGTTGTTTATAACGTGAGCGCCGTTAGTATTGGCATAGAGAAAGGCGGATATTGCGTCTGCCGTTGAGCCGCTGCCGCCGACACCCAAAAATCTCAGAGGCATGATCCTGGCCGTCCACATCACGCCGCTGATTCCGGCGTTGTTGTTTCCGACTGCGGCTATGGTGCCCGACACGTGAGTGCCGTGTCCGTTAAAATCAGCGGGGTCATTATCATTGCCTATAAAGTCCCATCCACGGCAATCGTCCGTATAACCGTTGCCGTCGTTGTCTATTCCGTCGGCGCAACTCGTCTCCCCGGCGTTTGACCAGATGTTGGCGCTCAGATCAGGATGATTATAAGCAACGCCCGTGTCTATCACGGCTATTACAACATTGCCTGAGCCCGTCGTAAAGTCCCACGCCTCGGGCGCGTCTATGTCCGAGTCTTGGGTCCCGCCGGTCTGCCCTGTGTTATGGAGTCCCCAGAGCTGATTAAAAGAGGGGTCGTCCGGCGTCTTCAGGGCATGAACGACATAGTTCGGCTCCGCATACTCTATCTGAGGGTCGTCAAGATAAGATTCCAATGCCTGCCTCATGGCTTTACCGCCCTGGATTTTGACGAGCTGCATTCCCCTCAGCTCCCTGAATTCTCTCCTGACCGATGCGCCGGTCCGGGCATGCGCAAGCGCCGAGGCATTTGTCAACGCCTCGCTATTGACGGCTATGTCGTGCTTAAACTTGACAATGATTTCCCCTTCGATATGTTCAGGGGCAAGAAGTTCGCCGATAGTGTCCCTGATATCCTGCGCGTCAGATCCGGTTGCTGAAGACAGAAATAAGCCAAGGCATAAGAATAATAAAAAGACCGTATTTCTCATTTGAACCCCCGATGTGTTCTGTTTCGAAAAATCGAAAAAGACAATTCCCCTATGTATTGATATAGGTCTGCAATTACAAAAGATTTGTACTTATATGATCAAAGCCCGACGAGTATGGAATGTATTTCCCGGGGCTTAAGAGAAACAGGACTATGTTTATATAATAAAGCAGGCAAAAAAGAATGTAAAGAAAAAAACCGAATGCGGCAACCGTTCCGTAAGGCGGGAAACCTGCATCTGCGCCCCTTCCGGGAAGGGAATTGCACATCACTTGTGCTCTTTAATCGCTTCATTGGCCTGATCGAGGTTGTCCTGTATCAGTCCGAGAAGATGTTGACCGACCTCAGATTCACTGTTGTAGAGATTGGTATGCTCGCCGGGGTCATGCTTCAGATTAAACAGCATGTTTTCCCCGCTCGTAATGAGGTGAATAAGCTTGTAATCATTTTCCCATACGGCAAAAATACCTTTGCTTATCCGGTCCTGAACGCGATTTTCTTCCATACTCATCGAAAACACGGGTCGGGGCCCGAGTTGTCCGCCCTGAAGAAGAGGTCCAAGAGAACGGCCGTCCATCCACATCGGGACGGGAATACCGGCCAGATCAAGAATCGTCGCCGGGATGTCCGCCTGCTCCACAGGGGAACCAATTATTCTGCCTTCATCCTGAGCGGGCTTTTTTATTATAAGCGGTATGTGGGTCATTTCTTCAAACAGAAAGTGTCCGCCGTGGGTAAAATATCCGCGCTCAAAACTTTCTCCATGGTCGGAGGACAAGATAATCACAGTGTCTTCGTGATCCTTTTTCGATGATAATTGTTTAATCAAATAATTAAATTCCTTATCGCAGTACCGGACAAATTCGTCATAACGCCCCCTGATAATATCGGCATCGGGCTGCTGCTCCGCGTCATAATATCTCTTATTGATAAGAGGATACTGACTCTTGGCGGTCCTATATTCCGGCGAAGGTTCAAAGGAACCCATATATTCGTCGGGAGGCAGATAAGGGGCATGCGGGGGAAACAGATGTATCCACGCAAAAAAAGGCTGTTGATGGTCATTGTCGATTTCCCGCAGAAACATATCGAATACTTTTTTAACGGGGAACTCTGTTTTATCCGGATACCTGAATAAATCGGCATGTAAGAGTATGCCCAGTAGAAAATCCTCTTTCAGGAGCCAGTCATAGAGTTTAATTTTACCGCCGAAATATTTTATAAGTCCTTTGTCTATTAAACCGAACAAGCTTGCCGGTTCCAGGGTTTCACTGGAAGAAGGCATGACGTCAAAGCTGTCCGCCATGCCGAGTGTCTTCACTGAAGCAATATTGTTCGCTATAAACGCCATGTTGTAATAGCCGTTGTTCTTCAACAGCAAAGGCAGGCTTTCGCTCTCGACATGAAGAGGTTTTCCAGCGTCCGACTGATGTCTCCTGTGGGTCCACACCCTTTTACCCGTCATAAGGCTTGCGACCGTTTGTGACGTGGTATTTGCGGCGGCCTCGCACCTTGAAAAGACCGTCGCCGTCTTTGCCCACTCCGATATGAACGGCGTTGTCTCTCTATGATAACCGTACAGAGACATGTCCTTTGCCGTCAGGGCGTCATATGTCACCAGGAGAATATTGGGGCGCTTCCCGCTCCCG
>JACRHD010000047.1 GCA_016234115.1 Nitrospirota bacterium | reverse complement strand
CAGGGCCATACCGCTAAGATCGAGCGTCTTGCTGCCATGGCATTCAATACACGATGCGTTGTCCGTTGACGGAACAGCCCCATCATGACGCTCCAGCCCGTTCAGCGCGCCCGCAGAATGACAGCTTGTGCATGTGCCGTCATGGTGGTTCGTACTGTCGGTTGCTGTATGGCACGCCGCGCAGTTGTCCAGGTTCTGCAAGGCAGCCAATCTTGCGCTGTCATAGCCGAGGACCTCGCCCTGACCGACAGCGTTGGCGGTTACGCCGCCGGCAGTAACGCTGTGCAGCGTAATCGATGCAGAGGCGCCGTCGGGTTTCTTGTAGGGGAACTTCACGTTCACCCTCGCCTTGCCGTCGACGAAGGTCTGCTGCAACCCGCCTGTGGGTGGAGTGAAAAGGGAGTGGCTCTTGTCGAAGAAGCCTACCGACGTCAAGCTGTAATCAGGAGATGACGGATTGGAGCTCGAATGACACATCACGCACCCTCCGCCCACAGCAGAGCCGAGGATTGCCTTTGAAGCAGTCTGGGATGCCTTCGGAAGCACGTTATGGCTCACCGCGAACTGGTTGAAATAGAAATGCTGAAAGGGCTCCGCGACATTGATGCCGTTGGCGCGCATTATCGCGACCATGTCTGAGGTTTCAGTCTCGGTGTTGATGACGAGCGCTTTATCGGCGGCGTCGTTCAGCCTGAAATCGTATATGCCGTCGGCATTTCCATCTCCGTACTGCGCCCTCAGCAGCTCCGCGCCCTTCTTTGCCGCACGCTGGTAGGTAGGCCCGAAGGAAGTCACAAAGCCGCTTCCATCGAAAGCAGTGCCGTTCCCCCATATGGCAACCGACATCGTCATGATCGGCTCTATCTGGAGACCGCTGCCGTCATGCTCGGTAGCCCGCCACATGTAGAGGGGCTTGATATTGACGCCTGCGGCATTTTCTGTTATCTGCGCTCTCTCGAAGGTCCTCCACGGTCCCGCGGTGAAGTCTGCAAGCTGCTGCTTCATCGGGGCGTTGAGAACAGGGATATGGCAGGTCTTGCAATCGATCTTGTCAAAATGCAATTGCGGGAATACCGCATGAGCAGCAGTGGGGTCCGGAGCGCCCGCCGCGTTGGGATGCGTCCCGTCAATATGGCAGCTCCCGCAGGTAACGGTGTTGTCGAGCTGGTCCATATTTTTGCCGTCGGGGGCATTGTTGCCTTTTGCAAACTGATGGTCGATCCCGAGGACGTTCATGGCCGGCTGTATCTCGGTGGAGCCGCTCATAAGCGCCGGGAAACTGCCCTCGATCAGATAGTGACAGTCCGTGCAACTCATCCCTTGTCCCAGGGTCTTCATATGGGCATCAGGGTTGTTGGCATCATTGATCGACTCAGCCCTCTTTCCGCCTTCTACGCGGCCTTTTACGGCGTTCCATACATCGTTGTTCTTGCCGTCCTGCCCGTTAACGCCGATGAGCTCATCGCCATCGACGGCAGCGCCGGCCGCCATGTACTTCTGGAACGCGGTATAGCCGAGGGGTTTGCTCGAGGGACCGGTCTTATCAGGCGTTCCTGCCATGCTCTTGTCAGGGAAATGGCAGAGGGCGCAGTTTTCTCTTTTCGGGGTGGAAACTATGAAATTGGTAATATCGGCCACGTCTGCCGACCATCCGGTCCACGTCGTTGGATCGGGATTCGGGTTGATGCCGGCTGAGCCTTTCGTGTTGATGGCCAGAAGGCCTGTCTGTCCTGTCCCCGCGCCGACAAGACCGAGAGAAGCGGCGAGCTTGGGAGCCGTCGCTGCAGGGAATGCGTAGTTTCTCTCGAGATTGGCATACTGGTTCGAGTAGTGGCACATGAGACAATCCGCCTCAGCCACACCGCCCGATGCCGCGGTCCAGTTCTTGTAAACCTTTCCGACAACTGTCCCGGTGGAATCTACCTTCATAGTCCCCTGATTGATGACTGAAGTAACAGCAGGGTCGTAAAGCCCTGCCGTGCCGAGCGCGTAAAAGCCTCCGCCGTCAACAGATGCGGCGCCGGCCTGTATTCCGTAAATGAAATAGTCGCCCCCGCCCGGCGCAGGGTTTGAGCCCGCTGTCCATGAAAGGCCCGCAGCCCCGTCAAACCGGTAACCCGCCCTGTCATACTCAAGGGCGCCGCCGCCCGGATGGCACCATGCGCACCCGGAATGGGCGAAATCAAATGTTGACATGTCTATAGCGCTGCCTGAATTCGCATTCGGATCCGCCAACTGGCGGTTCGAAGGCGGTCAATACTTGCCGGCCATTCCGGGGGAGCTTGTGAAAGCCGGAAGGCCGTAATAGGATCTCTGGTCGCTGTCCCAGGGAAGGTTCCTTCCCTGCTGGAAGTGGTAGCCGGCAGTTACGCCGTGTTCAGGAACAGGAACGTCGTATGCCTCATTGGATCCCTGCTGCTTCATGACTGACATTTCATCGCTCTCATAGTTGTGGCATTCGCCACAGGTCGCTTTCGGACTGTAAGGGGTCGTGCTCCCCGGAGCTATCGCCCCGCCCGAAGCGTTCTTGAGAGGAATAGGTCCGATAGGATTTCCTATGCTGTCTTGGGTAGGATGTGCGGCCAACCCCACAGATTCGATCCCTGCCAGACCTGTAAATGCTATCGCTATTACAGCGATAACAAACAGCAATAATCTGCTTCCTTTCATAATAAATATCTCCTTTTGATTTATTTTCAGATCCTCATAATGGATTGTTAGTAAAGATAAAGTGAGTTATTTCGATTGCCTCGCATCACCTCCGTTTGTCCCGGTTGATTAGTAAATTTTCGATTCCGGTGAGGCGCGTCCGGTCAACGCATTCGTGTCCCGTCGACTGGTCATGAAACAACAGAAGAATCACGCGCAACAGTCCATGGACAACGAAATATGAATCCCGTCTCTCCTTCTCCGAACTCATAATCCGGGTCTTTTAAGTCTGCCAGTGACTCTGCTTCTTTTGGGGGTACCTGTATATAAGCAACTTGAGTGCCATCTGAAAGTGCTTATTATTAAGGATTTCTATTTGGGAGTTGTTTCCGTAAGGAAACATGGAAAAGATTGCGGGGTTTCCATGAGGAAACCTATTCGAGATTATATAGCTTGAGCTTTTTCCAGAGCGCCTTCCTGCCTATTCCCAGCTTGCGGGCGGCATCGAGCTTCTTACCGCCGGTCACTTCAAGGGCCTTGACTATCTTTTGCCTCTCAAAGTTCTTTATCCCCTCGTCAAGCGTGAGATCGTCCGGCATACGCGTGATTTTTCCTGTGACGCCTGACAACTCATCCGGCAGGTGTTTAACTTCGATTACTCCCGGAGAGAGCACCACCGCCCTTTCCACTGCGTGTTTCAGTTCCCGGACGTTTCCAGGGTAATTATAGGACAGGAGCGCATCATAGGCCTCTCTGGATATGGTCATCCCGGGCTTACTGAACTTCCCTGAGAAATAGGAGAGGAAGCGCTCGACCAGAAGCGGGATGTCCTCTCTCCTCTCTCTGAGCGGCGGAATGGTGATGGTCACAACATTTATCCTGTAGAAGAGGTCCTCCCTGAAGCCGCCTGCGGCAATGCTCTCCCTGAGGTTTCTGCTCGTGGCATACAATGTCCTGACGTCGACTTTGATCGGGGCATTGCCGCCGAGCCTGGTAACAATATTGTCCTCAAGCACCCTCAGTAGTTTGGGCTGCAGCGGCATAGGTATGTCCCCGATCTCGTCGAGAAAAATCGTCCCCCCGTCCGCAAACTCGAACTTCCCCCTCCTCAATTCGGACGCCCCGGTGAAGGCGCCCTTCTCATGTCCGAAGAGCTCGCTCTCAAACAGGCCTTCAGGGATCGAGGCGCAATTTATCTTGATAAACGGCCTGTCCTTCCTGCTGCTCAGCCTGCAGACGGCATTTGCCACAAGCTCCTTGCCGGTCCCGCTTTCGCCCTGAATGAGAACAGGCACATCCAGCCCGGCAACCGATGAAATCCGGTCGAATACGTCCTTCATGGCCGGACCGGCGCCTATTATGTCTTCAAATACATCCTTCTCCCGAAGCGTCTCCCTGAGGTGTTTCACCTCATCCTCGAGGCGTCTGAACTCGAAAAAACGGTCGAGGGTCAGCAGGAGCTCGTCGTTTGAAAAAGGCTTTGCAATATAGTCGAAAGCGCCCATCTTTATTGCCTGCACGGAGCTTTTTATCTCCGCATGGCCCGTCATGATTATTACACCGGTTTTGGGTGAGACTTCCCTGACCCGCCTGAGAACGGCGAAACCGTCTTTGCCCGGCAGTTTGAGATCGGTGATGACGAGATCGTACTCATCCTGCTCTACGGCCCTGAGCCCCTCACCGCCGTCAGTGCAAAGGGAAACAGCATACCCTTTGCCCCTCAGGAAGCGGTCCATCGAAAGCCGCATGACCGGATCGTCTTCAACTATGAGAATGCGCTTCTTCCCGGTTTTCATCCCTGTTATTCTACCACACGAGCAGACCTCTTGGTTTTTAGAAATCGTCATTCCCGAGGTAGTAATCGGGAATCCATTTTTTCTATGAAGCTCGTATGAAAGAGAACTTTTACGCTTACATTTTAGCCGGCCAATGAAGAGGGACTTTATACATAGGGGTAACCTCGGATATGACCTGTACGACAGCTTGACGATGTGAAATTGGATTCCCGATTACTACCTCGGGAATGACGAGCTTATTAAATGTGGTAGCTGTGTCGGGAAAAATTGGGGGAACTCCTGGTAACGACTATTTGACAGTACGCTGTGCGGCTGTGGTATTTTTAATATACACGCCGCCGCGACCGGCGAAAAGAGAGGGTGATATTTCGAGGGGGAAGGTATGGAGAGCAAAGGGGGTCTTGACACGCCGTATACCCGGCGGGGCTTTCTCAAAAAGGCGGGACGCCTCGCTGTTGCCGCATCCCTGACGGGGACCGCACTTGCAAATTCCGAATCACTCTTTGCGTCCGTTTCTGTTGCGCGCAAAATCAGTATCGGCATATTTGCCCCTTCTCATTGCGCCGCATCATTTCTCTACACCAGACTGAAAGGAATCTTTGATGAGACGAAGATGGACGTAACACTCATCAACTATGAGGGACAGCATTCAATCGCAAAAGACCTTATCAGGGGCAAGCTGGATTTCGGCCAGATGATAACCCCGCTCGTCTTTGCCGTCCATACAGGTTCGAATCCTTTTACTGAAAAGACCCCGCTGGCGCTCACCGCAATAGGCGGCACCAACGGCTCCGCCCTCATGGTAAGAAAGGATTCCGGCATCAAAGATCCATCCGATTTTAAAGGCAAGACCTTAGCCAACCACAGTAAGCTTTCGGTCAACTATCTGATCAATATGATGTTCCTGGAGATGCAGGGGCTCGATTACGAAAAGGACGTCAGGTTCAAGACGCTGCCGATGGACAAGATCATAGACTCGATGAGGATGAAGGAGATCGACAGTTTTGTCCTGCCGGAACCCAAGAATGCCATCGCCGAGCAATATGGAATCGGCGAGGTATTTATGCTGAGCAAATATATCTGGCCCAATCACCCATGCTGCGGCCTGGTGACACGACGAAGGTTCTTCGAAGATAATATGGAATTGGCTGCCGATGTGACGAGGTGTTTCATCAGGGGCGGGCTTATAGCCAACGACGCCGCAAACAGGGAAGAAATGGTCGACTTGCTCAGGAGCGTCCCCGATTATATGTACGATAGAGTGCCGAGGACGGTATTGCTGAACGCCTTTACCCCGGGGAGGTCGGACTTTTACCCTTTCCCTTTCCAGAGCTCGGCGAGGGTCGTTATCGAGATGATGAAGAAATACTCCCTTCTGCCGGCAACATCGGACGAGAAAAAGCTTGCACGGGAGGTTTTTCTGTCCGATCTTTCACGAAAGATAATGAAAGAGCTGGGCGTCGACCCGCCGGAAAGCAATTACAGGACCGAGAAAATTCTCGGCAGGCTCAGGGTCTACTCCGATTAACAGCATAAATCCGGGGTCCGGGGGCCAGGGTCCAGGGGCCGGGGGGAAGCAGCAGCGTTTCAGGAACCAATTATGTTTGCCGCGATTAAAAACAGCAGGTTCGCCACAAAGATACTATTAGGCATATTCATACCGCTTATCGCCGTTTGCTTTGTGCTCGGAAGCCACATGATAGTAGAGATACACGGCGATTCCCTGAAGAGGCTCGATGAAAAAGGCAATACCATAACCAGGCTCCTGGCCAAGATAAGCGCTGTTCACATCATAACTTATGATTACTGGTCGCTGGAAGATTATATCAAGGAGGTCCTCGCAGACAGGGAGGTCGTCTATGCCGTTATCCTTGACAGGAACAACAGGCCGGTCACCCATTCCGGCGCCCGATCGGAGAATATCGATCATTCGGGAATAGAAGTCTATACAATGGGCATTGTCCACAACAATACGGATATCGGAAAGGTCGAAATCGGCATTTCGACCGCAAGATACCGCGAGGAAATCACCCAGGACCTGGTTTTATTTACCCTTATCGTCACCGTTACCATCGTCCTCGGCTTCATGTTGTCCCTCTTCGCCTCGCGCACTGTTACCAAACCAGTAAATGAGATCGCGGACATCATGAAGAAAGCGGAGAAGGGCGATTTTTCCGTAAGGGCGCCGGTCAGCAGCGGTGATGAAATCGGGTCGCTTGCCGAAGGGTTAAACGAAATGCTGTCCCAGATACAGGCGCGCGACCTTGAGCTCGAAACCTACCGGTTACGGCTGGAGAACAAGGTCGCCAGGCGCACCGCTGAATTAGAGACGGCGAGGCGCGCCGCTGAGGAAGCTAACAGGGCCAAATCGGAATTCTTAGCCAACATGAGCCACGAGATACGGACGCCGATCAACGTGATCATAGGTATGACGGCATTGGCGCTGGATACGGAGCTTGACGGGGAGCAGCGTGACTTTCTCACGGCGGTCCAAAAAAGCGCGTATGCATTGCTGTCTATCATTAACGATATCCTCGACTTTTCAAAGATAGAGGTCGGGAAATTATCACTCAACAGTATAGACTTCGACCTCAGGTCCACGATTGAAGATGTTGTAGATATGCTCGCACTCCAGGTGTCCGAAAAAGGCGTGGAGTTTGCTTATGTAATCGGGCACAATGTCCCCACCTCGCTCAGGGGAGATCCCGACAGGCTGCGGCAGGTGTTGCTGAACCTCTGCGGCAACGCCCTCAAATTTACTCACGAAGGAGAGATTATCGTCAGCGTGGGGCTGAAGGAAGAGACCGATGACGCCGCCGTGATAGTTTTCTCCGTAGCCGACACCGGCATAGGCATACCAGAAGACAAGAAGGAAGTGATATTCGAAAAATTCATCCAGGCCGACGGCTCTACGGCCCGCATATACGGCGGCACGGGACTCGGTTTGTCCATATCCAGGGAGCTGGTTGAAATGATGGGCGGGCAGATCAGCGTTGAGAGCGAACCGGGCAAAGGCAGCACCTTCCGTTTCTCGGCAAAGTTCAGGAAACGGAAAGGCGGCATCGAGGACGCTTTTCCGGGCATTAAAGAGAAAGTCCCTGCGGCCCGGCGTGTGGAGGAAAGAAGAAGATTCCAGGATGTCTCCGTCCTCCTTGTTGAGGACAATCCCATTAACCGGAAGATGGCTGCGACAATGCTGAGGAAGGCCGGGTGCATGGTGGAGATTGCGGAAAACGGTCGTCTTGCCGTCGAGAAAGTCGCGCGAAATCACTATGACATTATCCTCATGGACATACAGTTGCCCGTTATGGACGGATTCGATGCCACGAGGCTCATTCGAAAAGAGGAAGGGAACAGCAGGCATTCTGCTATCATAGCGATGACGGCCCACGCAATGAAAGGGGACCGGGACCAGTGCATAAGGGCCGGTATGGATGACTATATCCCTAAGCCGGTCGACCCGGCCGGGCTTTTTGCGCTCATCGACAAATGGATGACGCTCAGCAATGCGAAGCAGGCTGTCGGCCTTCCAGGAAAGACGCAGACATCCTCCCTGTCCCCTCTGGACATGAAAAGAGCCCTGTCACGGTCAGGCAATGACATGGAATTTCTCAGGGAAATGGTCCGCGAATTTCTGAAATATGCAACCGGGCAGGCCGGAAAATTGGCCGAAGCAATTAGTGCGGGAGATATGGATACGGCGCAAAATTGCGGCCACAGCATCAAAGGTTCAGCCGGGAGCATCGGCGCCCATAAGATAGCCTCTTTGGCGCTGGATATGGAAAACATGAGTAAGACACTCGACGGCAAAAAAAATATATTGCCTCTTATAGAGATGTTGAATTATGAGATGGAACGGTTAAGGATTTTTGCTGAAACGCTTTGATCAAAGTGCCATGCTCCTGCTTACCTCTCTCCGGATACACACCCCTTAATCCCTTTTGGTAGAGTTAAACAGCAGAAAAAAAGGCACCCCGATTCATCATCGGGATGCCTTTTGTATAACCCGGTCAAAGGTTATGGAGTTACTGCGTTGTAGCTATTGCCGGAACTGCTCGGTCCGACTGTTTTCGCAGCTACCTGATGCTGAACGCCGACTCCTGAACCGAAGTCGTACAGGTACTTCTTCAGGTGTACCGTGTATGTTCCCGGTTTCAGGCTTCCGGCTGTGAACGTTCCATCAGCCTT
>JACRHD010000004.1 GCA_016234115.1 Nitrospirota bacterium | reverse complement strand
GATATCGCGGAGGCTCTCCCGGTATGTCAGTTGAGCAAAGGCCATGCAGAGATACTGATCGAGGCATGTGAAGCTTCGGACATTGCGGTCTCCTTGATAGCGAGCGACGCAACAGCGAAATGTGTGAATGGGCATAAAGTCAATGACTTGTGAAAATATCAGTTTGCCATAATACATTTGTCGTCTCCTTCCGTGTGTTCAAAGAAGGATGACGGTCTGGCTGAAAATATTTCAAGTCGATGACAGGTGCTGATATCATTATTGTGTTATGCTTTCAATAAGTTATATGCTTTTACATTAAAAACTGTCGGACACTACTGAGAGAAAGTCATTATTAGAGATTGTTCCACGTGGAACACAGGAATTGCTCAAGCCAACCAATTCATTGGCCGGTGTTGCAGATATGTCGAAATGTATTTCGCCATACCTGTCCCAGCATTGTTCAAAAGGGGTCAAGGGCTCTTGATATCCTGATTCACCATCAAGAGACAAACCACAGAGACCATAGAGGAAAAAATACATATTAATCCAGAGATTATACTGATTAACACAGATGCATTTAGAAATATTTTTTCAATCTGTGAAATCTGCGGATAAATAAATCTTTTCTCCGTGCCCTCTGTGGTTAGTGTTGGATTCTGGATATCCGGGAGAAAAAACTCTGTGGTCTCTGGGGCTTGTCTTTTGATGGTGAATCAAGGTCGTATAAGATACTTGTGAATAATACGGGTCAGGTAACGCGGAGTTTAATGATGCTAAGATGTTATAATACTGCTGACTCAAGGGACATGAAATTACCATGTTGATATTAGGCTTAGATACATCTTGCGATGATACAGCGGCTGCCGTTGTCAGGGATGGCTGCGGGATTATGTCTAATGTTGTCTCTAATCAAAATGAATTACATGAAAAGTATGGCGGGATTGTGCCCGAACTTGCCTCGCGGCGGCATATAGAAATGATATTGCCTGTTGTTACTGAGGCTATGAACAGGGCGGGAACGGATTTTAAAGATATTTCAGCCATTGCAGTGAGTTACGGTCCGGGACTTATCGGTTCACTGCTCGTTGGTGTATGTTTTTCAAAGTCCCTCGCATTTGTCAAAGACATCCCTTTTGTCGCCGTAAATCACTTGGAGGGCCATATATTTTCGATATTTCTCGAAGCAACGCCGGCATTTCCCTTTCTCGCAGTCGTTGTGTCTGGTGGACATACGAGCATATACAAAGTGGATGGCTTCGGACTTTATAGTGAACTCGGCAAGACCAGAGACGATGCAGCAGGCGAGGCTTATGACAAGGTAGCCAAGCTTCTTGGATTCGGATACCCTGGCGGCCCAATTATCGAGGCGATTGCCTCGACTGGGGACAGTGAGGCCATTTCTTTTCCAAAGGCGCTCCTGAAGGACAGCTTTGATTTCAGTTTTAGCGGATTGAAGACCTCGGTGGTCAACTATGTAAAGAGATATCCGGCATCCAGGAAAGAAGATATTGCGGCAAGCTTTCAGAATACCGTCATAGAAATAATAACGAAAAGGACTATAGAAGCAGCCATAGCTACCGGCAGTAAAAGGATAGTTTTGTCAGGAGGGGTGTCCGCAAATAGTGCCCTGAGAAAGAATATGAAAGAAAAGGCGAATGAAAAAGGTCTTGAGGTTTATCTCCCCTCATTAAGGCTGTGCACTGATAATGCCGCAATGATAGCCGCTGCCGGCTACCACCATTTTATAAACGGCAAAATATCAAATTATGAATTAAATCCAAAGAGTTACCTGCCATTGGGACCAGCCGCCGACTGATCAATATGCTTATCAGGTACAGTGTTTTTTGAGGTGTGATCCAAATGCGGAAATCCCCTCCAGGACTTCACGGCAAAGGGGGCAGGTGAGTTGTGCATGCCTGAGCGTATCTGCCTTTTTTTTAAGGAATCTTTTTAATTTTGAGCTTAATTCCTCTTGTGATGTAGTGGTGTCTTCAGGATTTCTTTTCATAATAATGATTACCCGGATCTCCTCGCCTTTCCCGATAACAGGTTTGCCCCGATAAACAGAATTATTCCGACCGTCAGGGCAGAATCAGCTACGTTAAAGGCAGGCCAGTGCCATTCTCCTACATAAATATCAATAAAATCAATAACTTTACCATATCTTATCCTGTCCAGCAGGTTGCCGATCGCACCGCCGAATATCAGCGAAAGAGAGTAAACCTCCAGTCCCCTGGCAAACCTGAAAATATAGAACAAGACAACTATTATCGCTATTACGGATGCCGTCATAAAAAAAATGTTTCCAAGACCGGCAAAAAGACCGAAAGCAGCGCCTTTGTTTTCAACGTGGACTATCCTCAAAAAGGGTAAGACGTTAATGTGGTCAAACGGCATGACCTTGGCGACAATGGCCTTTTTTGTAAAATAGTCTGAAAGGATCACCAGAAACGCTATCAAAGATATGAGCATGTTCCTTCTCACGCTGATATTGCTTCCCGGCATTTCCTGCATAATTCAGGATGGTTTTCAGAGGTCCCCACGCTTAGGTCCCAGTTCCAGCACCTCTGGCATTTGCTGCCGTCAGCTTTTTCCACCTGAATGGATATGCCTTCGACTTCGACGCCTTGATACGTATTTTCAGGCTCAGTCATATCCTTCAGGACTTCAGTGGAAGAAACAATAAAAAGGGTCGGCAAGAAATTATCGTATTCTTTCAATAAGCTGTAAAATGATTCTCCGGCAAATAAAGTCACCTTGGCCTCAAGGGCATTACCGATAAGTTTTTCCTGGCGCTTTATCTCTAATGCCTTGTTTACATCATTACGGATTCTTGACAACATGTCCCATTTCTTTTCGAGCTCCTTATCAATCCAAAGCGGGTCAACCTCGGGAAATGAAGAGAGGAATACACTTTTTCCCCTGCCCCCAGGTATGTGCAGCCATATCTCCTCAGCAGTGAAAGACAGGATGGGAGCTATCAGTTTAGTTAATGATATCAATATGTTACGCAATACAACCTGTGCGGACCGTCTTTCCTTTGAATCGGCCCTGAAGGTGTAAAGGCGGTCTTTGAGGATGTCAAGATAAAAGGCGCTCATATCCGTAATACAGAACCGGTATATGGAATGATAGACCTCGTGAAAGGCGAACGTTGCATAAGCGGAGTTTACTTTATCGATCAAACCCTGCAGCAGACTCAGGGCCAATCTGTCTATTTCAAGAAGATCTTCCTTCTTTAAATTAGCCGGCTCAGCTTCCGACGGATCGAGATCATTTATATTTCCAAGCAGGAACCTGCATGTATTTCTGATTTTTCTGTAGGCCTCTACAAGGCGGGCAATGATCTCATTTGAAATCCTCATATCTTCCCGGTAATCGGCCGAAGACGTCCAGAGCCTGAGTATTTCAGCCCCGTGTTTTTTTGTAATTTCCTGGGGCGAAATTACATTGCCGAGGGATTTCGACATCTTCTTTCCCTGACCATCCACAACAAAGCCATGAGTCAATACTCCTTTATAAGGGGCCACACCCCTTGTGCCCACAGAAGAAAGAAGAGAGCTCTGAAACCATCCCCTATGCTGATCGCTGCCTTCAAGGTAGAGATCAGCCGGACTCGTCAGCCTTTGATCAGCCTCCATGACCGCTGCATGGCTGACTCCGGAATCAAACCAGACGTCGAGGATATCAGTTTCCTTGCTGAATTCCCGAAAGCCGCACTTGGGACATTCATAATTTTCAGGAAGCAGCTCTGCCTCATTCTTTTCAAACCATATGTCGGCCCCGTTTGTTCTGAATTCCATCTCTATCTTGTCCATAACGGTTTTATCTGTAACAAATTCCCTGCACTTCTTACACCTGAACAATGCTATGGGTACGCCCCAGGCCCGCTGCCTGGAAATACACCAGTCAGGTCTGTTACTGACCATGCCGTAAATTCTGTCCCTTCCCCATGACGGTATCCATTCCGTCTTATTAATTTCCTCAAGGGCGCGCTGTCTCAGGTCATTTTTTTCCATAGAGATGAACCATTGTTCGGTGGCCCTGAAGATGACCGGCCTCTTGCATCTCCAGCAGTGCGGATATGAGTTCGTAATATTTTGGGGTGAGCCCAATAATGCGCCAACCAATTTGATTTTATTAATTATTTCAGGGTTTGCCTTGAATACATGAAGACCTGAAAAGCCCTCGACTTCTTCCGTAAAACAACCTTTTGAATTAACAGGCGCGTATACATCCAGGCCGTATTTCAATCCCATTTCAAAGTCTTCTTCTCCATGACCAGGCGCCGTATGAACTACACCTGTGCCCTGCTCCAGAGTAACGTGCTCTCCGGTAATGGTCCTGACTTCCCGCTCAATCCAGGGATGCCTGCACGCTATTCCTTCAAGCTCGGCTCCGGTCCAAGCTCCGTCGGTAACAGTGTAATCATTTTCGTTGTAGCCGAACTTGTCCATGCAGTCTTTGATCAAATCCCGGGCGAGTATCAACTCGCCGGCAGGCGTTTTGACAAGACGATAAATTAATTCCGGGTGCAAGGCCAGCGCCAGGTTTGCGGGCAGTGTCCAGGGCGTGGTCGTCCAGATTACCAAAAATGTCCCGAGAACGGGATCAGGCGTAAATTTTCCTAAGGGATCTACGACCCTGAATTTGACATAAATTGAAGGAGACTCTTTATCAGCATACTCCACTTCAGCCTCGGCAAGCGCCGTTACACAGGTCGGACACCAGTGGACCGGTTTTTTCCCTTTATAAACAGAACCGTTTTGAACAAACCTGAAAAGCTCTCTCACAATGGAGGCCTCGTAAGAGAAGGCCATGGTAATGTAAGGGTCTGTCCAATCGCCGAATACGCCGAGGCGTTTGAATTCCTCCCTCTGAATATCGACATACTTGGAGGCATACTCCCTGCAGAGCCTCCTTTTTTCGGTTATTGAAGTTCCATCTTTCTTAGGCCCCAGGTTCTTGTCTACCTGATGTTCTATCGGCAGTCCGTGACAATCCCAGCCGGGAACATAAGGCGCATAGAACCCTTTCATGGATCTGTACTTGACAATCATGTCCTTGAGGACCTTGTTCAGGGAATGGCCCAGGTGAATATTGCCGTTTGCATATGGCGGACCGTCGTGCAGGATATAACTTTTATTCCGGTCCTTCTTCTGCATCTCCCGGTAAGTCTCATTGTCTTGCCAGAAGGCGAGCATTTCAATCTCTTTCTGGGCAAGGTTGGCCTTCATGGGAAACGAAGTACCTGGAAGGTTCAGGGTGTCTTTATAATCTTTTGCCATAATTTTCCATCAGTGATTAACAGTAAATCAATTATATAATATTTTCTTTCATCCGCATGCAGTCTTGATCAGGGTCAACTTATTCTCAAGAAAAGTGAACCAAGCAATTATTTAACATCATTGAGAAAGAGAGTGTCAAGAAGGCTGACCGTGAATCTAAAAATACTGGTAGATGTATCTGACAGCCAGGAATAAGATCATAAGTCCGAGAGACACCTTTATGAACTTCTGGGGAACGAATTTCTGAAACCTTGCGCCAAGATACATTCCGGCAAAACCGCCCGCCCCGAACAGCAGACCCAGCAGCCAGTCCGGTGAAGTCGCAAACCCGTTTCTGACAGGCATGATGCTGTAAAAGGTCACACCCGCAATTGAGGTAAGAAATGTCCCCATAAGCGCCGCCCCCGCGACCGTGTATACGGGCAGGTGAAAAACAGCCACGCAAAAGGGCGCGATGATGGCCCCGCCGCCGATCCCGTAGGTGCCGCCGATAACTCCGACGATAAAGGCCAGCACAAACATTGCAGGGGTACTGAATGAAAACCTTTCTCCCCAGAATTCGTATTCCACTTTGGCGAGGGAAAAGGATATTGTTTTAACGACCGCCTCTTTCGGTATGCCTGAGGCAACCCGGGCATTTTGCTGCCTTTTAAGCTCTTCGGCCCGCTGTTTGAATTTGTCCTCCAGCGCCTTCATCTTTGACTTCCCCGCGGCTGCCCTGCCGGTGACTTCATAAAAAAGCCGGCTTCCGATATATAACAAGACACAACCGACAAAGAGCTTGAACGTCCTCGGGTCAGGGAGATACGATACGCGGATGTAATAACCTATGAATACTCCCGGCAATGTCCCCACAATGACAATCCACGTCAGGGGCCATGCCATGCGGCCTTCTTTTATGTAACGGTATACGCCGCTTGGTATCGCGACTATATTGAATACGAAGTTGGTTGCGCTTACAGAGGGACTTGTGTATTTAAGGACGCTCATCTGAAAGGGCAGAAGCAGGAAGGCCCCGGACACCCCACCCATGGAAGTAAAAAAGGATATGCAAAGCGCCACAAGCGGAGGAACAAGCAGGGAGATCTTAACTCCGGAAACCGGGAAAAAGACTTCTAAAAAGTCCAAGGCTTTCTCCTTTTCAGATTGATCTCATACTGATTAAAACCGCAATGTCGCTTTAAGGCGTTTTGGATTAAGAAGGAGCTCAAGACCATCGAGAATGCTTTTGACGTGCACGTCTCCGGCCATGAGGATATCGACTGCGCAGCCTTCACCGCCTGCTACGGCAATGCCGATACGCGCGGCCCTTAACATCTTTCTGTCATTATTGCCGTTGCCGAATGCAACCACGGAGCCGGCGCCGAGTTTTTCGACATATTCCTCTTTCTGTATATCATGATAGTCTCCTTCAAGGACATAAGCAATACAGGGGATGTCCTTCAACTCGGACGCGGCCGTGCCGAAGGTATCGGACGTCAGGACATGTATGTTGAGGAATTCCGATATGCGGAGAAGACGCTCCATGACGCCCGGGACAAGTCTTCCATCAAATGATAAGGTCCCCGTAAAATCTGTAACAAGATGCTGAAGTTTGACAGAGCCGAAACCGGGTATTTCAATATCAAGCATAACCGCCTCTAAGTCAATAGAAAAAAGTCCTGCGCTAAAAACTACCGACCTGACGATTTGTCCTATTTGTCATCAATTTCCGATGACAGATGCCGTGGCGTAAATATTATCAAAAGAAGAGGAAAATATGCAAAAAAATTACTTCATGTCGTAACCGCTTAGTTACTGGGGGACAAATCCCCTCTTTGGAAAAGATGGGCGAGGGGAGATTTTTTGATGGATGCCTTTTATTTCAAAATCCCCCTTCCTCCCCCTTTTTCAAAGGGGGAATACTCCACATAACTGAGCGGGTTACTTCTTGTCAAACTTCATCAAAAGAAATCCGGGAGGAACGCGCTGATTTCTTAACGGACTGCATTCTCTTCCCGGCCAGCATTTTCTCCTTTGCACGCACGGAGCGTTTACGCTTCTGCCGCCGAATTTTTGCAATGCGCTGCTCTTCTTCGCTTTCTTTCCCCTTTATCAAGCGGTCTATTTTTTCAAAAAGAAACACCCTTGCATAATATCGGTTCAGGCCTTGCGTACGGGCCTTCTGACATTTCACCTCGACGCCCGTCGGAATATGTTTAAGATAAACGCAGGTAGAAGTCTTGTTGACATTCTGCCCGCCCCTGCCCTGAGAACGGACAAAAGTCTCCTCAAGGTCTTTTTCATAAATGCCGAGGGCGTCGAGTTTGGCCCTCAGCTTGTTTTCTTTTTCAGGGCTTACAGCGAACATGGTTAATTATAAAGGTTGTTCATAAAAAGGTGAATCATATTCAAATATACAAGCGTAGCAATTCAGTTCCCCTCTTTGGAAAAGACCAACAGTAGGCGCCTTAAGCAGGAGATTTTATAATGAATGCCTCTTATTTCAAAATCCCCCTTCATCCCCCTTTTTAAAGGGGGAATAACTCCTGATTTTTTCCTTGACGAAATAAAAACAGGATGTAGTACAATATCCTATGGAAGCGAGGCAGCATCAGAGGGTAATAGTAAGCTTCCCGGCTGAACTGGTCTGCAGGGACAAACGGGTTGCAGGCACAATTGAGAACCTTTCGGATAATGGCGTCTATGTCGTGACCGCTCCCCAGAAAAACCCTTCGGATTTATGCCCCGACACAATGCTTGAACTGAGGTTTCAGAACTCCACCGGAGATGCCCATGTCCTGCACTGCAAAGTAAAGTGGTCGTACATGACGCCCCCTCACGGCTTTACCAACAGTGTGGGAATGGAAATCATAGACCCGCCTTCAACGTATAAAGAATTATTAAGGAACCTGAGGTAATATATGCCCCGGCAGGCCTTCATCGCCTGAAGATGATGGTCTGCCCTAAACCCTTTCTACTGCCTTTCCCGCCCTTTTCATCAGGATGGCCGAGGGCTATTACTGCCATGAGCTCAATGTCCTGAGGTCCGTCGATCAGGTCTCTGATCCTGTCTTTATTTTTCAATATCTCACCCAACCATACAGCGCCGAGTCCAAGTGAATGAATTGTCAGAAGCATGTTCTGCAGGCATGCGCCTACAGCCTGACAATCCTTCGTCCTGTCGTAACTGAGAGAATGGTCGAGGAATACGGCGATCAAGACATTCGCCCTCCGGATTATTTTTGAATAATGGGTAAGCTCTGAGATTTGCGCCTTCAATTCATCATCTTTTATGACGGCGAATTTCCACGGCTGATTGTTCATCCCTGACGGCGCCCATGTCCCGGCCTCTATTATTTTATCAATAATCTCATCAGAGACCGGCAGGTCCGTGAACTTTCTTATGCTCCGGCGCGTTCTTATGATTTCTGTGATGTCCATAAGGTAAAATACATCTTAAAATAACAGGCAGAATTTGGCAATTCATCAGGGAAGGACTATGTCGCCCAGCTATTATGAATTTACAGTCAGCATGCCGGACGAATCGCGCGACGCAGTTATGAACAAACTTGCGGAGATGGGATCGCCGGGTGTCTATGAACGGGACGGCAGTATAATCGCCTATTTTGACGACGGAGTGATCATGCCGGAATTGTGCGCCGAGCTTGATGAATTCAGGAAGGTCCTGACTGACGCCGGCCTCAGCCCGGCATTTTCTTTTGATTATGTCCTTCTTCCCGAAACAGACTGGAATGAATCCTGGAAAAAGAACTTCAACCCGATCGAAGTCGGGAATAAACTCACCATCGTTCCCTCATGGGTGAAAGCGGACACGGACCGCATTGCCGTCATCATCGACCCCGGGCAGGTGTTCGGCACGGGGCACCATGAGTCGACCAGGATGTGTCTGACTCTCATAGAGAGAATATCTGATAATTCTGCGGGAGAGAGTTTCCTCGATATCGGGACCGGGACGGGAATACTTGCCATTGCCGCGGCGCGGTTAGGATTTTCGCCGGTAACCGCAATAGATAATGATCCTCTGTCCGTCGAGGCTTCCCTGTTTAATGTCGGGCTGAACGATCTGAAAAATATTGTCATAAAAAAGGGAGAGATCATGGATGTCGCTGGTACTTTCGACGTAATCAGCGCAAACCTCCTGGCCGGGACATTAATACAAATCGCACAGGATATCGTATCCCGCCTTAATCCGGGAGGCACGGCCATCCTGTCAGGGATGCTTGCGGGACAGGAGGATGAGGTAATAGAGTCAGCGCAGAGGGCTGGACTGGCGCTCAGGGAGAAAGTAGTTGATGACAAGTGGGTGACCCTTGTGGTTGAGAAGGCCACTGTATTGTGACAAGTAACGAGTAACAAGTGACAGGTCACTTTAAAAGCTGCTCGTCACTTGTTACTTGTTGCCCGTCACTGTCTTTACGCCCGTCTTTTTAACAAGCAGGAACTCTTTTATGAAATTATCTATACCGCCGTCCAGCACGGCATTGACGTTTCCCGTTTCGTACCCTGTCCTGTGGTCTTTGATGAGCTGGTACGGCTGGAGGGTGTATGACCGTATCTGACTGCCCCAGGCGATGTCTTTTTTCTCGCCTTTGAACTCTTCGAGTTTTTCATCCTGTTCTTTTTTCTTCATCGCATACAAACGCGCCTTGATGATCTTCAAGGCCGTTGCCTTGTTTTTATGCTGGGAGCGCTCATTCTGACAACTGACGATAATGCCAGACGGAATGTGAGTCAGCCTTACTGCCGAGGAGGTCTTGTTGACGTGCTGCCCCCCGGCCCCGGAAGCCCTGAACGTGTCTATTTTCAGATCGTCTTCTTTAATATCTATTTCAATGTCTTCGCTTATCTCAGGATAAACAAGAACGGCGGCGAAGGACGTGTGTCTTCTTTTGTTCGCGTCAAACGGAGATATCCTCACAAGACGGTGAACACCCGCCTCTCCTTTGAGGTATCCAAACGCATACGGGCCGTTGATGGTCAGGGTAACGCTCTTTATCCCGGCCTCTTCACCCGATAGCAGATCGACTATTTCAACTTTAAACCCTTTCCGCTCGGCCCATCTTATATACATCCTCATCAGCATCTGGGCCCAATCCTGGCTTTCGGTCCCGCCTGCGCCGGGATGTATGGTCATAATGGCATCGTGTCTGTCTTCGACCTGGGAAAGGATGCTTTTCAATTCCGCCTCGTCGATTTCCGACATCAGGTCGTCTAACCCTTTTTCAGCGTCCTTAAGAAAACCCTCGCCCCCGTCTTCTCCCGAAAGTTCGAGCAGTATATGGATGTCTTCATATTTTTTCTCTAATGAGTGAAAAAGCTGGAGAGAATTTTCTACAGCCGACTTTTCCCTCAGCAGCTCCTGGGCCTTTGAGGGGTTTTCCCAGAGGTTCTCGTTTAAGAGCTCATCCTGGAGGGCTTCGAGACGGTGTAATTGAGAGGGTACATCAAAGATACCTCCGGAGGGTATCGATCCTTGACAGAATTTCGCCTGATTTATCTTTTAATTCCTGATAAGTGATCATTGTATTCCTCCTGAGCTTGTCTGAAGAAAAAAGGGTCCTTCAAACAGGTAATGTATTATACCTGATTCAGGCGGCAATATGTGAATGGCTACTTCCTTTTTAAATGTCTCTCAATCTCACGCCTTGCGTCTTTTTCCTTTACCGCCTCTCTTTTTTCGTATTGTCTCTTTCCCTTGGCAAGGCCTATCTGGACTTTGGCCTTTCCATCCTTAAAATATATCTTCAGAGGGACAAGCGTAAAACCTTTTTGTGTCATGTGCTCAAAGAGCTTGTTTATCTCTTTCCTGTGCAGAAGAAGTTTCCTTGTCCGGAGCGGATCGTGGTTAAAAATGTTTCCGTGACTGTACGGACTTATGTGGCAGTTAAGAAGGAACATCTCATTATTCTTAACAATTGCGTAACTGTCTTTCAGGTTGGCCTTGCCTTCACGCAGGGACTTTACCTCCGTGCCGAGGAGCGATATTCCGGCTTCATAAGTCTCCCCGATGTGATAATCATGATAGGCCTTTCTGTTGGTGGCAACGACCTTTTCTTCCATGACAAAGAGGATAACTTACAGTCTCCCGCAAGTCAATATTGTCCGGGAGCACAGGGCAAAGAGCATAGGGCAGAGGGTAAAAATCAGGAGCCCCTGTTCACAGATTTGAAGGTTCTTGTCAATAAACCCTGTGTCCCCGGATTCACCATCAAAAGAAAAACCACAGAGACCACAGAGGAAAGAAATAAATATTTATCCACAGATTACACTGATTAACACAGATGTATTTAGAAATAATTTTTCAATCTGTGAAATCTGTGTAATCTGCGGATAAATAAATCTTTTCTCTGTAACCTCTGTGGTTAGGTGGTGGATTCTGGTGTCTTTGCTCTATGCTCTATTCCCTATGCAAGGGGACGTGAAAGACGCGGTACACAACCGCGGAAAAAAATGTTAAACTAACTCCAAAATCGTCTGCGTCTGCATACGGCCTTTTCTTCGCAGGACAAAGTCGCAATGAATAGAGTATGGAGTTCAGAGTTTGGAGTTTAGTGTCAACACATCAAAGTATTCTACTAAACTCTATACTCTTAACTCTAAACTTTGCAAAGGAGAGGTGTCCGAGAGGCCGAAGGAGCACGACTGGAAATCGTGTAGACGCTAATACCGTCTCGAGGGTTCGACTCCCTCCCTCTCCGCCATTAGACAAGTGAGAAGTAAGAAATGAGAAGTGAGAAGTTGACGACACAAGCTGTCAAAAGCCGATATATCGGACTTCTTACTTCCTGCTTCTCACTTCTGACTTGTTAAGAATGGTCGGGTCTTTGGGCCCTGTGCAACAGTATGCTGTGAACTCCGCCAGGTCCGGAAGGGAGCAACGGTAAGCAGTTATCCTGGGTGCCGCAGGATTACCTGAAGACCCGGCTTTTAAAAGACAGGGATTAGTAGTAAGCAGTTAGTAGTTAGGGAATGAATAAAAAGAGAAATCTACTAATCCTTACCCTTAACTGCTAACTACTATCTACTAACTACTTATTTATGAGTTACGTTGTACTTGCAAGAAAATGGCGGCCCCAGGGCTTTGATGACCTTATCGGGCAAGAGGCCGTGGTCTCGACTTTAAAGAACGCCCTGTCAAGCGGAAAGATAGCGCACGCCTACCTTTTTTCCGGACCGAGGGGCGTTGGGAAGACATCATCTGCGCGCATCCTTGCAAAGGCGCTGAACTGCGAGCAGAGGACCGGCAGCGAACCGTGCGGCGACTGCCGGAACTGCAAGGCAATAACAGAGGGACATTCCGTCGACGTATTAGAGATAGACGGAGCCTCCAATAACAGCGTGGAGGCGGTAAGGGAGTTAAGGGAAACGGTCAAATACGCCCCGGCGGGCGGAAGATACAAGATATATATAATCGACGAAGTGCATATGTTGAGCACGTCCGCCTTCAATGCGCTCCTGAAGACGCTGGAGGAACCGCCGCCCCATGTGGTTTTTATATTTGCAACAACGGAACCCAAAAAAGTGCCCGCCACTATCCTCTCCAGATGCCAGCATCATTCATTCCGCAGGGTCGCCAAAAGCAGGATAAAGGAGCAGCTCCGGAAGATTACAGAAGCGGAAGGCATCACTATCAGGGAAAAAGCGCTGGATATGATAGCAAGGGCTGCGGACGGCAGCATGCGGGACGCACTTACGCTTCTGGACCAGGCTTACTCCTTCAGCGACGAGATAACGGAAACGGAGCTCCATACCCTTCTGGGCCTTCCCGAGAGTGAAATCATTTTTAACCTTTCCGAAACCATTCTCAGGGGTGACATACCGCAGACACTTTCCATAATCAAGGAACTGACGGACCGGGGCAATGACCTTCGCCAGATAGCGAAAGAGCTTGTTGAACATTTCAGAAACGTTACGATTGCAAAAATCACAGGGAATGCGGGGGACCTTCTTGAGTTTACGGAGGAGGAAGTGAAGCGGCTGCGCGACTTTTCGTCTGATGTCGGCATTGAAGAGCTTACCCTGCTTCTGACCGAGTTCCTCCGGATCGAGAGCGACGTAAGGAACGCGGTAAACCCGAGATACGTCTTAGAGCTCGGCCTCCTCAGGACGTCTTTTGTAAAAGGAATGACTTCCATTGAACAGGTCCTGAAGAAGTTGGACGCGGGACCGGGGCAGGATTATGTCCGTGAATCCGCAGGGACCCCGTCGAGGGCCGAAATTCCTGATAAACCGCCGGCGGAAAATAAAGCAAAACCGGCAACCGCTGATTCCGATATCAAAACTGCCGTCGCCGATAAGGAAGGTCTGTGGCAGAGACTCCTTGAGCATCTTGATGCCGAGGACCATCTGCTTGCATGCAAACTTTCGGAGGCGAAACTTGTCGGCCTTACGACAGCGGAGTTGACCATAGGCTTCAACGGCGGGATGTCTGTGCTTGCCGATTCGATAAAAAAGAACTCTTCGGTCATTGAACCTCTGCTGAATAGGTTGAGCGGTCACAAAATCAAACTGAAGATACAGGCGCTTCCTCAAAAAGAGACAAAGAAGGACATCGATAAAATAAAGCAGCAGGTCTTTGCCGAACCCCTCGTGCAGGATGCCATGAGGATTTTCAACAGTTCCGTGGTCAACGTGAAGTCGCTCGGGGAGGATGACAAGGAATAGAAGAGTCAAGAGTTATGAGTTAAGAGTTATGTATAAGGATGTTCTTGACTCTTACCTCTTGACTCTTAACTCTAATCTCGAATGGAGGGACATATGTCAAAGAAAATGCTTGGCGACCTGATGAAGCAGGCCCAGAAAATGCAGCAGGAAATGGGAAGGATACAGGATGAATCAAAGAAGAAGACCGTCGAGGCGTCATCCGGCGGGGGCATGGTTGTCGTCACTGCAAACGGCGCATTGGAGATCGTCTCAATAAAGATCGAGCGCGACGTCGTCAACCCCGATGATGTTGAAATGCTCCAGGACCTGGTTGCCGCGGCCGTGAACGAGGCCCTTCGCAGGGCGCAGCAAATGGTTTCAGAGGATATGAGCAGGCTGACCGGGGGGATGAACCTGCCGGGCCTGGGGAATATGTTCGGCTAACAGTCAAAGAATTCTTATCCACAGATTTCACAGATTAAATAATATCTCTTTTTTTTCAGAAGCTGCGAAATCTGTGTAATCTGCGGATTATTTCTTAACTATGAACAGCGGTGTTGTAGAAAATCTGATAAACGAGCTTACGAGGCTTCCGGGCATCGGCAGGAAGACGGCCCAGCGCCTTTCTTTTTTTATTATGGGCATGCCGGAGCAGGAGGCGGTCTCGATTGCCAATGCCATTATCGAGATAAAAAAGAAGGCCGGTTTTTGCCGGCAATGCTTCAACATCACCGAGTCTGAATTGTGCCCGATCTGTACAAATCCCCGGAGGGACAGGAGTATAATCTGTGTTGTCGAGGAGCCGAGCAATGTTATTGTCATTGAGAATACAAAAAGCTACAACGGACTTTATCATGTCCTTCTCGGCGCCCTGTCCCCGATTGACGGCATAACTCCGGAGCGGCTCAAAATCAATGAGCTGATCAACAGGGTGAGGGAGGGCGGCATTTCAGAAGTAATCATTGCCACAAATCCTAATACTAAAGGGGAAACCACCGCGCAATATCTGGCCGGGGCGTTGAAGCCCCTTGGAACAAAAATCTCCCGTATCGCATACGGGCTCCCCATCGGCGGCGATATTGAATTCGCCGACGAGGTGACCCTCTCAAAATCCCTCGAAGGCCGCCGGGAACTGTAATCCAGTAACAAGTGATGAGTAACGAGTAACCGTTAATTCAAGAAAACTGCTCGTTACTTGATACCCATTCAGTTATAGGGTGTATCTTTGTACAGGAAAGAAACCCACCCCCCACCCCTCCCAGGAGGGGACCTTGTCTTTAGTCCCCTCTTGAGAGGGGTGCAGGGGTGTGTTTTAACTTGTAACTGGATGGATACCGTTACTTGTCACTTGTCACTTGTTACTGTTATCATATTCTGCAATGGCTTACAGAGATTTACGAGAGTTTATTAGCCTCCTTGAAAAAAGGGGATTGCTGAAGAGGATTCGCGCCGCAGTAGACCCTGACCTCGAGATAGCGGAGATCAACGACAGGGTCGTGAAGGCAGGCGGTCCGGCGCTTCTTTTTGAAAACCCGGCAGGCTCGAAGTTCCCCGTACTTGTAAATGCCTTTGGCTCTTATGAGAGGATGCGTCTAGCGATGGATGTGGAAAGCCTCGACGAAATAGGGGTCCGTTTTCTTGAATTTCTTGAACCTGACATCCCGACCAACTTCCTTGAAAAACTCAAGGCGCTGCCGAAACTCAAAAAACTCTCGGACTTCTTCCCAAAAATCGTAAAGACCGGCCCGTGCAAGGAAGTCATCAATAAGGACAATCCGTCCCTCGATATATTCCCTATCCTGAAGACATGGCCCGAAGACGGGGGGAAATTCATCACACTGCCGATGGTCTTCACGAAAGACCCTGAAAAAGGAGAGCGAAACTGCGGGATGTACCGCATGCATGTGTATGATTCCAGGACCACCGGGATGCACTGGCATGTGCATAAAGACGGGGCCCGGCATTACAGAAAAGCGGAACAGCAGGGCAAAAGGCTTGAAGTCGCCGTGGCAATAGGCTCCGACCCTTCGGTAATGTACTCCGCGACCGCCCCTCTTCCCGAAGGGGTCGACGAGATGCTCTTTGCAGGCTTTTTGAGAAACTCGGCGGTGGAACTCGTCAAATGCGAGACTGTGGACCTTGAAGTCCCTGCAAATTCCGAGATAGTTCTTGAGGGTTACTGCGACCCCGGAGAGAGAAGGATTGAAGGCCCGTTCGGGGACCATACCGGCTACTATTCACTTGCCGACGAGTACCCTGTTTTCCATATTACCTGCGTCACCCACAGAAAAGACGCCGTCTATCCCGCAACCATTGTCGGAAAACCGCCTATGGAAGATTGTTTCATAGGCAAGGCGACAGAGCGCATCTTTCTTCCGCTGCTGAAGAAACAGCTTCCGGAAATCGTCGATATGAATCTTCCTCTTGAAGGCGTTTTTCATAACCTCGCCGTTATTTCCATCGACAAGCGGTATCCGGGGCATGCGAGGAAAGTGATGTACGCGCTCTGGGGAATGGGTCAGATGAGTTTCACGAAGGCGATCGTAATCGTTGATAAGTGGGTCAATGTTCAGGACCTCAGCGAAGTAGTCTGGAGGATGGGAAACAATGTGGACCCGAAAAGGGACACCGTTATCGTCGAGGGACCGCTTGATGCGCTTGAACATGCATCCGACATCCCGGCTTATGGCGGAAAGATGGGGATCGACGCGACAAAGAAGTGGCCGTCGGAGGGTTTCGCCCGCGTATGGCCCAATGAAATAGTCATGTCCGAAGAGATAAAGAAACGCGTCGCCTCGAGATGGAAAGAATACGGGATTGAGTGACCTTGATTCACCATCAAAAGACAAGCCACAGAGACCACAGAGGAAAAAAATAAATATTAATCCACAGATTACACTGATTAACACAGATGTATTTAGAAATATTTTTTCAATCTGTGAAATCTGTGTAATCTGCGGATAAATAAATCTCTTCTCTGTGCCCTCTGTGGTTAGGTGGTGGATTTTGAGTGATCTTTGTAATTGACTTTGCATCTGCAAGTTTTTAATATAAAACCTGTATGGATGTGAATGAAAAATCGAAAGGCGGCCTCGCCGCACTTCAGGAATCCGCGCAGCACTTTACCCTAAAAGGCGACTACGACAAGGCCATCTCCGCATGGAAGAGCATTCTCGCCATTCGCGAGGACGCCAACAGCTACAACACCCTCGGCGATCTGTATCTTAAAAAAGGGCTTCAAACGGAAGCAATCGAAGTATTCACATTGGCGGCCGGCAGGTTCAAGACCGACGGCTTTCACCAGAAGGCGGTGGCGATCTATAAAAAGATCCTGAATATAATTCCTTCCGATGTCGGCGCCCTTGTGGCTTTAGCCGACCTTTACGCGGAAAAAGACTTTGCCGGCAACGCGGCTACGTATTATATTAAGGCGGCTGAAAAATTATCCAGGGACGGAAATCCTGACAAGGCAATTGATATCTACAATAAAATACTTCGGCTTACCCCTTCCGACATCAGCATCAGAACGAGGATAGCTGATTTATGGCTCAGCAGAGGGCTTCCCGAAAAGGCGGCAAATGATTATGCCGCAATAGCAGGGCACTATCTCGAAAGAGATGAACTTGACGTGTCGGTTGAATTCTTTTCCAAAGCCCTCGGCATTGATCCGCAGAATGTCGCTTCATTTATCGGACTCAGCAAGCTGGCTGAAAGGCAAAATAACCTCGAGCAGGCTCTGGAGTTTGAGCAAAAGGCGCTGAATTATTCGCAAAACGACAATGACATCCTTTCAAGATACGTTCAGCTTGCCGTCAGGGCAGGCAAGGCGGATGACGCCGGAAATACCCTTTCCGGTCTGATTTTGGCAGCGCCGGCCGACATTTTTTTAAAAAAAATGTTAGGCAATGTTTATATCAGCGAGGGGCAGCCCGAAAAGGCATGGGAAATATTGCTGCCCTGCATCGATGATCTGCTGCAGGACCAAAACTGGGATGATGCGTATGAATTGCTCGACCAGTTCAGGGAATCATTTCCGGTCCCTGTCAGGCAAAGACTCATTACTTTTTACCGCGGCAAAGCCGATAACGAGTCTCTGGAACGTGAGTTGAATGATCTGGCAATGCTTTTTGAAGGGCAGGAGGCGCACAGGAATGCGCTTGGGCTTTACAGGGAATTAGCGGAGCTGAGGCCTGATGATATTGCAATTGCGGGTAAAATTGAGGAGCTTGAAACATTATTAGGTTTAAAACCTGTTGAAAGTCCCGGCGTCATAAACATCCAGGACAAGCTTGATTCACTGATGTCCGCTTTGGAAACAGGGCCGCCCACATTTGAGGCCCCTGCTGCGGAAGAAGCAGTCCAATCCACCGACAACTCCCCGGCGGAAGAGATACAATATACGGACATCGACGAAGAGGATTATGAAGCGCGGTACAATTCAGGGATTGAATACAGGCAGAAAGGGCTGCTGGATGACGCCATCAGGGAATTTCGCGTTGTGGCAAAGGATCCCGGAAAGGCCCTGTTATGCTCCAGGATGATCGCAATGTGCTACATGGAAAAAGGCGCCTTCGTCCATGCAATCGGGGAGTTGAACACTCTGCTTGAATCAATGTCCGGCAGTGACGAACGGCGACATGATATTGAGTATGAGCTGGCCGGGGCGCACATGCAGAACAATGATTACGGCAAGGCCCTTGAGATATATTCCGGGATCAGGGCATGGGACCGGGACTACAGGGACGTTTCTCATAAGCTCGAGGTCCTGCGGGACCTTATGATGAAGTCTGAAGGGACACAGAAGACCAGAAAAAACCGGATATCGTATATTTAGCTTTTCTGTACTCTGACACTCATTCTGCCGCACAACCCGGTCATTCATCGTCCGGGTCAAAATTTCTTTAATCATTGTATACTAATTTGTATTAAAATGGAGCATCTGAAATTTTATAACTTAAAAGAGCAGGCCTTTTCCAATTCAAACGACAACAGGTATTTTTTCAGCGATACGCGGCATACCGACGCGCTTATACGGCTTAAATATGCCGTTGATTCCATGAAGGGATTAGCGGTCGTGGTAGGAGGGATCGGCACCGGCAAGACGACCCTCGCCCGGAGGATCCTCGATGAGCTGGATGAAGACAGATATGAGGCCGCTCTGCTTGTAGTGCTTCATTCATCTGTTTCGGCGGACTGGCTGCTGAGAAAAATCGCCATCCAGTTAGGCATTGAAAATGTGGCCGAGAACAAACTCGACATCCTCGGCCAGTTATACAGGAGGCTGATAGAAATACATGAAGCCGGCCTGAAGACCGCTGTCCTGATAGATGAGGCCCAGATGCTTCAGGACCGGGAGATAATGGAGGAATTCCGCGGACTGCTCAATATGGAAGTGGCACAGGGAAAGCTTCTGACGCTGCTGTTGTTCGGGCTGTCCGACCTTGACGACGCCCTTGCCCTCGACGAGCCGCTGAAACAGAGAATCGCCATAAAATTCAAATTGGACGGGTTCGATCTGAATGTTTCGCGGCAATACATTCAGCACAGGCTTAAGGTGGCCGGCTGTGAAGACGAGATATTCACCCCTGAAGCCGTTACGCATATCCACAAATATTCAGGGGGCAATCCCCGCTTGATAAACACCATTTGTGATAATGCCATCCTTGAAGGCTTCTTCATAAAGCAAAAACCGATTGACAGGGACACTGTCGAGCTTGTTGCAAAAAACCTCGACCTGGACCTCGGGTAGCTATAAGTTTGCAGGGGCGGGTTTGAAACCCGCCCCTACTCCTCACTTTGGCTCCTTATTAATGCAGATATTCGAGCCGCGTCGCCGCAATTCCGGTTTTTCTGTGACCTGCATTACATCCGGTAATAACTGCCCGCATTAAAATAAGAACGAGGAAGATATGATCGTTTTCGCCGATGTTACAAAAAGGTTCGGGAAGAAGGCCGTTCTGGACTCTATTTCAATAAACATCAAGAAGGGGGACCTGCTTTTTATCACGGGCCCGAGCGGCGCCGGAAAGACGACCTTGCTGAAACTTATTTACTGTTCTGAGCGTCCTGACGCCGGGCATATTACCGTCGCCGACTGGGAAGTAAGCAGATTAAGCCAGCGCGGTATCCCCGAATTAAGGCGGAACATTGGCATCATCTTTCAGGATTTCAAACTGCTGCCCAACAGAACGGTCTTTGACAATGTGGCCCTCGCGCTGAGCATACACGGCATGAACCCCGGGAAAATAAGACATTATGTAAACGAGGTCCTTGAGGAAGTCAAACTGATGGACAAGGCAAATCTGTTCCCCCAGTTTCTTTCAGGAGGCGAGCAGCAAAGGGTCGTGATCGCGAGGGCGATGGTATCAAAGCCCCTTGTCCTGTTGGCCGATGAGCCGACCGGCGACCTTGATGTGGACAACGCGAAGGCCATTATGGAGCTCTTCAGCAAGATAAACGGCAAAGGCACCACCGTGCTTGTCGCCACTCATGACGAGACACTTTTTCAGGGCTCAGGGTACAGGGTAATTTACCTGAACGACCATTATATAGAAAAGGAGTACATGGGTTGAAGACAGTAAACTCATCCAATAATATATGGCTTGAAGTCCTGCGATACTCCGTCAAGACCGCCTTTAAGAGCATCATCCATGAAAAATGGATCAACCTGCTCACGGTCCTGACTGTCAGCACCGGCCTGACAATACTCAGCGCCTTTATCATGATAAATACAAATGTGAATTCGGCCCTCCAGCGCTGGGCCAAAAACTTCGGCGTGGTCGTATATCTCAATGAAGACGCGAGCAAAGAAGACGAGTTTATCCTGAAGAAGCGTTTTTCGGAGGATGCGGACATTGAAAATGTTAATTTCGTATCAAAGGACCGGGCCTTCGAGGAAATAAAAAAGACACTGGGCCCAAATGCCTTAATACTCGACGTCTTCAATGAAAACCCACTTCCTTCTTCCTTTGAGTTCAGGCTTAAAAGTAATTCTCTGGTCCCGTCGGTCGTAAAACAGAAGGCAGCGCAGATAGGACAGTGGCCCGGGGTCCAGGAGGTGCAGTACGGCGAAAAATGGCTGGCGTCCCTTAATACCATCGTAAATGCGATGAAGATAGTTTCAATTATCTTCGGGACCGCTATATTTATCGCCGTTACATTCATCACGTACAGCACCATCAGGATTTTTCTCCACAGAAGAAAAGAAGAGATAGAAACGTTGAAATTGTTGGGCGCGTCAAGAAGCTTCATAAGGCTGCCTTTTTTAATGGAAGGTCTTTTTATAGGGACCATGGGCGGCGCGCTCAGTTCTCTTGCGATCTTCGGCCTCTATTCATTCACCATGTATAAAATGGTCGAATTTCTTCCTGCGATCAGGTTCATCGTGTCATCTCTGCCCCTGTACGTGTATTTGATCATCCCCGCGGCAGGCGCAGCGATGAGCCTTGCAGGGAGCTTTATGGCCATCGGAAAGATAAGGTATTAAAATGCGAAGGCGCCTCATCGTCAGGCCCGCGGCGCTATTTATACTGCTGTTGTCTCTGGCGCCCGCTCCTCTGATTTCCCGTGACGCCTCTGCTGAAAAGATAAACAAGCTATATGAGATCAAGCAAAAGATCCGAAAGGCCTGGGACAGCGTCGGCGAATCGAAAGAAGAAGAAAAAGCCATACGCGCAAGCATGGAAAAAATAAATGAGACCATCGGCAGCCGGGAGAAGGACCTCAGGGATTATGAGAAGCGGATGTCCCGTACACAAGCGGAAATCGGGGATATTGCATCCGAGATCGAGATGCTTAAGGGTGAGCTGGACAGTCAAAAACAGCATCTGAAGGAATACATCAATTTTCTTTATAAACAGCAACATGGCGACAATGCCTTTGTCCTCGCCTCGGCAACGGATTATCAGGACCTGTCAAGAAAGAGCAAGTATATGAGTCTCATTTCCAACTATGAAAACAGAGTGATACAAAAATATGTCAACGATATCCAGGAGATAAACTCAAGGCAGCGCAGCATGGAGGCCCTTATCGCAGAGCTGGAAGCGGGTAAAGAAGAGGCGCGGGAAAAGAAAAAGGTGTTACAGGCCGACCTCTCAAAGAAAGGCGAATTGTTGGCCGGGGTCAGGGACAAACAGGTGGCGTACGAGAAGAAAATAAGGGAACTGGAGGCATCATCAAAAAAAATCCAGGGAGTGGTCGCGGGCGCAGAAAAGAAGAAAATACCCGAGGCTATTACCGGCAGCGGGTTTGTATCGGCCAAAGGGCATCTGCCGTGGCCGGTCCGGGGGAAAGTGCTTGTTCCGTACGGCGAGTACAAAGATACAATCTTCAATATCAGTACCTTTAAAAACGGCATAGAGATCGAGGCGGGGCCCGATGCCGCGCCGCTTGCGGTAGCCGGAGGC
Source organism: Nitrospirota bacterium (assembly GCA_016234115.1). GTDB lineage: Bacteria > Nitrospirota > Thermodesulfovibrionia > UBA6902 > UBA6902 > SURF-23. The sequence goes on along the minus strand of JACRHD010000004.1, from coordinate 47,517 downwards.
AGGGTGATATTTGCGAGCCCTTTTGAAAATTACGGCATGCTCCTCATTATAGACCACGGCAACGGCTACAATACCTTATACGGGAACCTCTCCGACATTCCGCTGAGGAAAAACGACCTGCTGATCCAGGGGACGGATTTAGGAAAAATAACCAGGTCGAAACTTCTGAATACACCGGCCCTGTATTTTGAAATCAGGCACAACGGAAGGCCTGTCGATCCGGCGGAGTGGCTGGAGAAGCGCGGCTGAAAAGTTTTCAAAAAATTCTTTCCAATTTCTTGTTCTTTTGCTAAAATGTTGCATGTCCTCGACCTTGGATAAAAGGCTGCCTCTTATTCAGGAGGCCAATCTGAACGGGAAAGTCGTCCTTGTCAGGTTTGATCATAATGTTGTAAAAAAAGGCTCGATCAAGGACCCTTTCAGGATCGATAAGACCCTCGGCACGCTGTATTATATTGTTGACCGGGGAGGGCGCCCGATACTGATGACCCACGTCGGGAGGCCCAGAGACAAAAAGACCGGAAAGATCACCTGCAATCCCGGCGATTCCGTAGAGCCCATTGTTGAATATCTGCAGCGCAAACTTCACACCACTTTTCATGTCCCGGCATGCAAGATCGACCAGGACCTGGGCATTGCCGGGCTATGCGATGATGTGACCAGGGCGGTGAAGGACCTGAAAGAAAGGAAGATAGGGGGAATTTATCTGCCTAACGCAAGATGGTTCCGCGGCGAGGAAGGGGAAGGATTTTTCAGGGACAACTTTGCAGTGCAGCTTTCGGACCTTGCGGACGTTTATGTGAATGACGCCTTCGGCTCATGGCAGCCCCATGTCTCCACATACGACATTACTAAATTCATCCCTTCGTATGCCGGCTTCCTGATGCAGCAGGAGATAGAGAACCTGAACAATGTAATGAATCCCGACCGGCCGTTTCTTGCGGTCATCGCGGGATCGAAATACGATACCAAGATAGGGCCCCTTTATGCAATTTATGAAAAAGCGGACCATCTCATCTTAGGCGGTGTGCTGTACAACGGCTACCTCTGCGCCAAATATGACATCTCCATCGAAGGGATTGCCGAGGAAGACATCAGGGCCGCGAAAGACCTCGTTGCGATAGACAGGCAAAAGAAGAAAATCCTCGAACTTCCCTATATCGTCGAATCGGACACCATGGAAGGCAGGATAGAGGGCAAATACAGGACCGTCTCGATCAATGACTTCAGAAAGAATGACCGAAGGGGATATATCCTGGACATAGACCCGAGGTCCTTCACGGACGGGGAAGTAGAGGAAACAATTCTCGGCGCAAGCACTATCTTTGTGAATGCGGTAATGGGATATACCCCGCACTTCACCGAGGGCTCGAAGGCGCTGGACGAGACTATAGACAGGAACTCCATGGCGTTGAAGATGTACGGCGGCGGGGACACGCTTCAGGAATTCAAGAACCTGTGCCCGGGCCTTTACCTGTCAATTCTTGACAGCACGAGATACTATTTCTTCACTGGCGGCGGGACGGTGCTGACCGCTATAGAAAAAGGCAGCCCTTACGGGTTGAAGCCGATCCAGGCCCTGATGGAAAACAAGGAGAGAACGGGCAAGAGCGCGTTATGAAAACTGCTCCGAGGGCCATCCTGTTTTTTTTTCTGTTTCTTGCGTGTCCCTTTACCGCTGCCTTTTCCTTTGAAGGCCCCTTTCAGGCAAGGAACCTCTATCCGATATTCCTTCACGCGAATCAGCCTTACCTCGAAAAGGCGGAAATGGAAAACTCCGCGTCGTTGAGCCTGTCGCACTCAAGCACCTATACTGTCGATAGCTCGGCCGACTGGGACGTCAACCTCGACATGGAGATTACCAGTCTGAATTTCACATACAGGAGGATCTTGAGGGATTTCATTGAGTTTGACCTGGATGTCCCTGTCCTCGTTATCGGCGAAGGGTTCATGGACGGTTTTCTCGAGTCCTATCACAGTACATTCGGGTTTGCCGATTATGGAAGAAGCCGGAGACCGAACAATGAGTTTCTCTATGAAATAAAAAAAGACGGCGTCCTGCTTGTCAAAGGACACAGCGACACGAAGCTCGGCGATGTCAGGCTTGCCCTGAAAAAGTCCCTGATATCCCTCAACGGGCTTGCTCTGAGTGTAAAGGGGGACGTGGAAGTCCCCGTCGGCAACGCCAAAGAGGGGTACGGCAACGGCAGCCTGGACGCCGGGGCAGCGGTCCTGCTCGACATGAGAATTACGGACCGGCTTATGAGCTACTGGAGTTTCGGCGCGGTATTTCCCGGAGACGTGAAGGGACATGAAACGATAGATTTAAGAAATTTCATATACGGAGGCGGCGCAATCGAGGCCGACGCGGGGAAGGGGTTTGGCCTGCTGGTCCAGGTCATGGGCCAGTCATCCTTCTTCCCCGAGACCGGCGTGGAAGCCGTTGACGGGGAGGCCGTTATGATTACTTTCGGCGGAAGGTATCATAAAGGCGGCAACAGTTTTGATCTGTCCCTGACAGAAGACCTGAACGTATCCGGCTCGCCGGATTTTATTGCGAATCTTACGTACAAGATGGAGCTTTAGCCACGAATGAACACTAATAAACACGAAAGAATAAGATATATTATTATTCGAGACAATTCGTGAAAATTCGTGGCCGATAATCAGCTATGCCGAACGAAAAACTGATTCACGACTGGATGGTTTCTTATCTGAAAGACAGGCTCTCCCGGGATTACAATGATGTCAGGGCAAACTCCGAACCGGAAAAGAAAAACGAATTTAACGGGTATTATCCTGACCTGATCCTCGGCAATCACGGACTGGTCCTTGCTATTATGGAGGTGGAGACGGAGGGTAGTATCACCCCCGAAAAGGCGGACGAATGGAAGAAGCTCTCCGGCCTCGGCGCCAAATTGGTCCTGATGGTCCCCAAGACATCAAAAGCAAAAGTCATTGACCTCCTCTGGAAAAAGGGCCTGGCTGACAAGACGTCCGTGGGAAGCTACGAGATAGCCGTCAGTATGCCGTAATAAGATCAGGGTTCCGGGTTCAAGGGTTTAAGGGTTCGAGAGGGAGCGTTACCTGTCCCCTCACCCCTCGACCCCTTGACCCCTTGAACCCGGAACCCTTAATATCATGCAGACCATCCGAGCCATAAAAGAAATGCAGGCGTTAAGCACAAGGCTGAGGTCTGAAGGGAAAAGCATCGGCTTTGTGCCGACAATGGGGGCGCTGCATGAGGGGCATCTGAGTCTTTTGCGGCGTTCTAAAGATGAAAACGTCTTTACGGCAGTCAGCATATTCGTAAACCCGACACAGTTCGGACCTCAAGAAGACTTCAATAAATATCCAAGGGACCTCGACGGCGATTTAGACAAACTGTCGCCGCTGAAAGTGGACGCAGTATTTTTTCCTGACGCCGGGGAGATGTATCCGGAAGGCTTTTCCACTTCCATTCAGATCGGACATATCGGGGAAATACTCTGCGGGGCGTCGAGACCCGGTCATTTCAACGGCGTTGCGACGGTGGTGTCGAAACTTTTCAATATAGTAATGCCGCACAGGGCTTATTTCGGGCAAAAGGATTTTCAGCAGACGGCGGTCATCAGGAAGCTGGTAAGAGAACTTAACTTTGACATTGACGTCAATGTCTGTCCGACGGTCAGGGAGACGGACGGCCTGGCGATGAGCTCAAGGAATGCGTATTTGACTAAAGAACAAAGGAAGGCCGCTGCAATATTGTTCAGGTCCCTGATGCTCGGGAAAGACCTCGTGGTTTCAGGCCGGATAAGCGACGCGCGACGCGTCAAAAGCGGGATGATGGGATTAATAGAGGGCGAGCCCTTAGTCGGCGTGGAATATGTCGAGGTCGTCGACGCTGAAAATCTCGCGGAAATTCGGGAGATTAAGACACCGGCGGCAATATGCCTCGCGGTCAGGATCGGGGACACGAGGTTAATTGATAATATTATAATTGACAATATGGAAAAGCTGGTTTAAGCTATTCTCTGTCGGCCCTGAAGCAACAGGCGCGATAACTTGATTTCTGATTTAAACTATTCGTCAAATGTCTATTCAAAACTCATACAACATGGAAAACCAGTCTTCTTTTTCATTGCCTCTTCCTGCGTCCTTCGGCGAGAACTTTCCCCTTAAGGACCGCAAGGAGGCGATCCTTTCGCTCGCGAATCATTTTATCAGGCTGTCCGACGAACACCTCGGCACAGGGAGTAAAAAAATCTCGGAGGAAGCCGAGGAATACCTCGTGACATATGATTGGCCCGGCGATGAAAAAGAGCTTGAGCATGCCGTCAAAAAGGCATGCATCCTTTCGGAAGGACCTGTGCTTCTGCCTGAAGATTTCGACCTCAAACAGAGGCAGCCTAAATCAGTCGGTAAATTTATCGAGACCCGGCTGAAGGGCTTCATGCAGAATATTAAACGGCTTGAAAAATTCAACCTGTACGACATGGTCATACCGGAAGTTGAAAAATCGCTCATAGTTATGGTGATGAAGGAGACGGGCGGCAACCAGATCAGGGCGGCAAGGCTTTTAGGCATAAACCGCAATACCCTGCGAAGCAAGATAAAGAAATTGAAAATACCGGTCAAGTAGGGGCGACCCGGCGGGTCGCCCCCAACAGGGCGATTCACCGAATCGCCCCTACAGTTTCAGCAACACCATTCCCGACACGGGATCGAGTTCTCTCCGCGCGGTAATCCCTTCCATTTCGATGATGACGGCCTCCAGGACAAGAAAGACCTCCGATTTTTCCCTGAGGCATCCTACCGAGACCTTGTCCTTTTTGCCGAAGGCGCCGTGAAAGTGTATCCTGGGTTCATCGTCATGCCAGAAAATTGTTCCGAGCCCGACGACTTCATGGCTTTCCCCGAGTGTCTTCCAGACCGGTTTTGGCGGGAGATCATCTGTTTCGGGGCCGACAACGATCCGGCCTTCCCTCATTCCTCCGACGAGATAGAAAATCCCGGCCCTGATATTTTCGGTCTTCGCCAGACCCGCAAGGTTGCACAGCACGTCCTCATGATCTTCAAATTTTGCCACGATTATCCTGCCGGCCCGTCCCGTCTGGTATTTCATATTCCCTCCCGTTCATGAAAAAATGAAAAAAGCTTTTTTACCGCTAAGGCGTGAAGAGCGCAAAGAAAGGATGTATTTTTTGTATTAAATCAAAAAGCACTTTGCGTCCTTTGCGCCTTTGCGGTTCAATTTTTTGTTCCCGTATGTCCGGGTTATTATATATCATTCTGCTTTCGACCGATTGAAAAATATTCACCTATCTGTTATATTCCCTTCCGATGAACAACCTTAGAGAACAACTCATTCAGATAATCCGGGAGCGCTCCTTTCAATATAGTCCTGAGCCGAAATTCAAACTGTCTTCCGGGGCGGTCAGCAATTTCTATTTTAACCTGAAGAAGACGACCCAGTCCCCTGACGGCATGTATATCGTGGGTAAAATTATATATGAGAAAATCAGGGAACTCGGCTTACATCCGGCTGCCATCGGAGGCCTGACCCTCGGAGCGGACCCTATCGCCTACGCCGTAGCCATGCAGTCGTATACGGCCAAAGAGCATATCAATGCCATGGTAATAAGGAAAGAGCCCAAACAGCACGGCCTTAAACTTCCGGTGGAAGGCGATGTCATGGCAGGAGATCATGTCATTATCATCGACGACGTGGTGACAACGGGCAATTCGACGATAAAGGCCATAAATGCCGCCAGTGATTACGGTCTTATTATAGACGCGGTCATCGTTCTCCTGGACCGATGTGAACAGAACGGCAGGCAGAATATAGAAGCATTAGGCTATCCGGTCTACAGTATCCTGACTGTAAACGATTTTATCCCTGCTCGAAATTAATAATTGCCCCGAACTTCAGGTCGATTTTCCGCAGGCCTTGAAGGCCCGGGATTATTTACACGGCGTTTGAATTGTGATAATATTTTGTGTATTCTATTTTTTATTTCCACGGAAGACATCGCGAAGCAACCCTGAAGGGTCGCCCTGCAACTGTCCTGATTTGTTTCCTCTGTGGTCATTAATTATTGGAGTTAATAACCTGAATGAAGATTGCTATCGGAATAGACATAGGCGGCACAAACACAAGAATTATCCTTGTCGATGAGACAGGGAATATACTCGCCGGCATGCAATGCGCGACCCCCGGCATTTCAGGAAATTCCGGGAAGATCGGAGACTTACTGGTCGAGACCCTGAGGGATTTCATAAACCATGAAAAGATTGCGGGGGCACTGGCCGGCCCGGCAAATATTGCCGGCATAGGCATCGGAGTTGCGGGTTTCATAGACAGGGACAGGGGAAAGATTATAAAGTCCCCTAATATTTCTTCTGCTGACGGCCTGCCGGTCCGGGAGCTTTTTGAAAAGGAGTTTTCTCTTCCCGTAATAGTTGAAAATGACGCGGCCGCCTATGCATATGGAGAAAAATGGCGCGGCGCAGGAGAGGATTTAGACAATTTTATTGCCCTGACCCTCGGCACGGGTCTTGGAGGAGGGCACATCTATAAGGGCGCATTATATGAAGGGCCGTTTGAAATCGGTCACATGATTATAGAACCCAAAGGACGCTTTTGTCCGTGCGGAAATCACGGTTGCCTTGAATCATACGCCTCCGGCAGGGCCATCGTGGACAGGGTCTCAACGTCTATACAGAATGGAGCGAAAAGCTCATTGATTGAATGCTGTGAAGGCAATTATTACAGGATAACTCCCGAGCTTGTTTTTCAGCGGGCCTTTGACGGCGACAGTCTGAGCAGGGAGGTTTTCAGAGAGGTGGGACAGTATCTGGGGCTGGGCATAGCAAACCTTATAAATCTGTTCCGAATTGACGCCGTAATCATAGGCGGCGGACTAATCGGGGCGTGGGACCTGTTTATTGAGGAACTGACAAAAGAGGCCTTCAAATGCGGTCTCAAACCGTTCTCTTCGAATGTGAAAATCCTCAAGAGCGCCGCCGCGAAGGACGCAGGCTCGCTCGGCGCCGCCGGGCTTTTGTTTAATATGATCGCGAAGGCCTGATTTTCCGTGGACGGGTCGGGCAACACATAATCCTTATCCCCGTGTCAAATGCCTGTATTTGATACGGTGCGGCTGTTCCGCTTCCGCTCCCAAACGCGCCTTTCTGTCCGCTTCATATTCCGAATAATTTCCGTCGAACCAGACCACCTTGCTGTCTCCTTCAAAGGCGAGGATATGCGTGGCGATACGGTCGAGGAACCACCGGTCATGGCTGATGATCACTGCGCAGCCTGCGAAATTCTCCAGCGCCTCTTCCAGGGCGCGCATGGTGTTTACGTCGAGGTCGTTCGTAGGTTCATCCAGCAGCAGGACATTGGCCTCTTCCTTCAGCATACGCGCAAGATGCACGCGGTTTCTCTCGCCCCCGGAGAGCATCGAGACCTTTTTCTGCTGGTCGCTGCCGGAGAAATTGAACCGCGCGACATAGGCGCGTGAGTTGACCTGCCTCTTTCCGAGCTGGACCACATCCAAGCCGTCGGAGATTATCTCCCATATGGACTTGTCCGGGTCGAGGTCGTCCCGGCTCTGGTCTACATACGCAAGCTTAACGGTCTCTCCTGTTTTAAAGCTGCCCGAATCAGGCTGCACCTGACCGGTGATCATCCTGAAGAGCGTGGTCTTGCCGGCGCCGTTAGGACCGATGATCCCTATAATTCCGCCGGGAGGAAGCGAGAAGGTCATCCCTTCCATGAGGATATTGTCGCCGTATGCCTTGCTCACATTATCGGCCTCGATTACGACGTTGCCGAGGCGGGGTCCGGGTGGAATGTATATTTCAAGCTCTTTCGAGTTTTTCTCGACATCCTGACTCAGCAGCGCCTCATAGGAACTGATGCGCGCCTTTGATTTTGCGTGGCGTCCCTTGGGAGACATCCTTATCCACTCGAGCTCGCGCTGAAGGGTCTTCTGCCTCTCACTCTCGGACTTCTCCTCCTTCTGAAGGCGGTCTTTCTTCTGTTCAAGCCACGAAGAGTAATTGCCTTTCCACGGGATCCCCTGCCCCCTGTCCAATTCCAGGATCCAGCCCGCGACATTATCGAGGAAATACCGGTCATGAGTAACGGCGATGATGGTGCCGGGATAACTTTGCAAATGGTGCTCCAGCCATGCGACGGTCTCCGCGTCGAGGTGGTTTGTGGGCTCGTCCAGAAGAAGAATGTCCGGCTTCTGAAGGAGCAGCCTGCACAATGCCACGCGACGCCGTTCACCTCCTGAAAGCACCTTGACCGGCGTGTCTCCCGGCGGGCATCGCAGGGCGTCCATCGCCATCTCCAGGCGAGAATCCAGGTCCCACGCGTTCATCGCGTCCAATTTCTCCTGTACCTTGCCCTGGCGTTCAATAAGTTTGCTCATTTCATCATCAGACATGGGCCCGGCGAATTTTTCATTGATGAGGTTGTACTCATTCATGGCATCGACAATCTCCTGCGCGCCCTCTTCGACAATCTGCCTCACGGTCTTACTGTTATCCAGCAGCGGCTCCTGCTCAAGAAAGCCTACGGTATGCCCTGGGGACAGGACCGTCTCTCCGTTGAACTCTTTGTCCCTTCCGGCAAGGATGCGGAGGAGGGAGCTCTTTCCAGACCCGTTGAGGCCGATGACGCCGATCTTGGCCCCGTAGAAATAGGAGAGATAGATATCCTTCAGGACCGGCTTTTTGTCGTAAAATTTGCTTACCCCGATCATGGAGTAAATGACTTTATTCGGTTCATTGCTCATCTTGTCTTAAATCCTTTCTTTCCTTAGGGCGGGGTTAAAACACGCCCCTGCAATACAATCTTGAAGTATACCATAATGCGGAGCATGCCGGGCTTTCATCAATTCAAAGACAGGCAGGGCATGGGGCTCTCGTCTCATTCTCGGTCGCCATCCCTCCCTTTGTGCGCCGCGCTCTCTCCAGCTACATACCCCGTGCTCCAGCAGACCTGCAGGTTATATCCCCCCGTAGGCCCGTCGAGGTCCAGTATCTCTCCGGCGAAATACAGATTCTTCATTATCCGGGACCGCATTGTTTTGGGGTCGATCTCTTTCAAGGCTATCCCCCCGGTTGTGATTATCGCTTTGTCGAATCCAGACAGGCCTTCAATTGTCAGGGGGAATTGTTTCAGCAGCGACCGCAGTTTTTTGCGTTCATCTTTCGTAATGGAGTTGCCTTTTTTGTCCGCGTCCGTCTCTGACAGTTCAAGTACCAGCGGGACAAGTTTTGGGGGGACCAGCCCTGAGAGTATATTCTTTATCGTCCTGTTGCCATGTTCTTTTAAGTCCCTGAGAAGTGTTTCATCCAGCATCTGAAAGTCCGTTTCAGGACAGAAATCGATGAACAAATCCGTTTGCCCGCCGGCAAGCAACTTCCCTATTGCCTTGCTCATGTTCAGGACCAACGGCCCGCTCAGGCCGACGCCGGTAAACAGGGCTTCCCCCATCCCGTCTTCCCTCTTCTTATTGCCCTGATAGACAGAAATCCGGACGTCTTTCAAACTTACGCCCTCCAGCGCCTTTACCCATCTCTCTTTTATAATCAGCGGCGTCAGCGCGGGTCCGGGTTTCACGATGGTATGTCCCATCTGTTTGGCCCAATTGTACCCGTCGCCGGAAGAGCCTGTGCCGGGATAAGAAAGCCCCCCGGTGCTGATCAAATAATTATTTGCACTGACCTCGCCGGTATCGAGGATGATCTTTTCTATGGTATCTTCGCGACGGGTTATATTGTTTATTCTGCTGTCTGTGAGCAAGGCGACGTTATTTTCTCTCATTAGCCTCAGGAAAAGCGCCTGTACGTCCCTGGCCCTGTCGCTTTCGGGAAATACACGTCCGTCGCTCTCAACCCTTGTCTTCAATTTATTCCTGTGGAAAAAATCTATGGTCTCCCGCACCCCGAAACGACTGAGGACGCTGAGGAGGAATTTCCCGTTCTTCCCGAAACGCGCCGCAAATTTCTGAACGTCCGTTTCAGCGTTCGTGATGTTGCACCGTTCTTTTCCGGTCATCAGCAGCTTCACGCCGGGAACATGATTTTTTTCAAGGAGGACAACGCGCGCGCCGCATTCGGACGCGCGCACCGTGGCCATCATGCCGGCGGGCCCGGCCCCTATTATCGCGAGATCATAATTACCAGTTTGCATAACCGCCTTTGATTTTATCATTATTTTAATTACAATAAATCTCACCGTGAGAAAAATAGTGCTTGCATCAGCGTCTCCCCGGAGAAAGGACATCCTCAGCATGACAGGTCTTCCGTTCACTGTCTACGCGAGTGATTATGACGAGGACCTCGCGCTGCCGCTAAAACCCCGCGAGCTCGCAAGGTTCCTTTCGCGCAAAAAGGCGGAAGCCGTCGCGCATAAATACAGCAACGCGATAATCATCGCTGCGGACACGTTTATCGTCTTCAAAGAGATGCTGCTGGGCAAACCCCGCACTGATAAAGAAGCAGGGCAGATGCTGAGTATGCTGAATGGAAAGGCGCATTCGGTAATCACCGGCTTTACCATTTTGGATTCCTCTGATGGTAAAACAGTATCGAGGTCAGTGGAGACGAAGGTGTATTTCAGGAAGTTGAGCAATGAAGAGATAATCACATATGTCGGATCAAAGGAACCTCTGGACAAGGCGGGCGCCTACGCGGTCCAGGGGCTTGGGGCTGTCTTTATCAAAAAGATCGAAGGGGATTTTTTCAACGTAATGGGGCTCCCTCTCTGCGCCCTTACCGAATGCCTCAAAGAGTTCGGAATTCAGGTATTGAGTCAGGATCTCTGATAATTTTGTAAACAGTAAGGATATAATATGAACCATGACACTTCCGCTGAAAAGAACAACGTAATGAAGGCTGTATGGTTTTTATTTTCATTTAAAGGACGGGTCAGCAGAAAGCAGTTCTGGTTTTTTTATCTTGTTGCGTTCCTTGGAGCGCTGATTCTGACTTCATTCACCGGGATTTCCAGTAACCTGTATGAATTCACCAGGCCGCAGTTGATGTTCATGCTCTGGATCTTATGGCCCAGCCTGGCTGTCCAGGCCAAGCGCTGGCACGATCAGGACAAAACCGCTCTATGGTTGCTGCTGAATTTCGTCCCCTTCGTCGGCCCGATATGGTCGCTGGTCCGAAACGGCTTCTTCCCCGGGACCCCCGGCCCGAACAGGTTCGGCCCTGACCCATTAGAGATTCAAAAGAAGAACACTCAATGATTTTTTAGAAAAGATATTATTCTTTTCACATTCTCCAGGTTCTTGCCGTAATCCACAATAGTTGTCCGTACAGTCGGTCTGCTTGTAACTTTTACAGCAGTGTTCTCACTATTTATCCCGGTTATGTCAAAAGAGATCGTGTCTCCCCATGTCTTCCAGTTAATAGACGATCTCGCTGTAATCCTGCCCTGAGAACGGTCTTCCTCTTGGACCCTGCACCTTCTGATCAGCTTTAGAGAATCGATGCAAAGGTCAAATGTCCTGTCATAGGGGAGCGGCAACTTTATGTCCCGGACATGACAGGTCCCCATTGCCTCCCCGGATTTTTCTCCCGCAATTCTTTTTACCGCCCGGCTGTGAAGAAAACCGAGGATGATAAACATAAGAAACCCGAAGACCAACCCGGAAATCAGCCCGCCCGGAAGACCGGCATCGGTTCCGTAAAAAGATGAAAACAATATTGCGGCAAATATACCGAAAGGGACCCCGCTCGCTAAAAATATTTTCAGGTTCCTGTTCATATGGATAGTATAATTTATTTTAAGACACTGCTTGTGGTCTTGAGCCGTCAAAGATTCAAGAGAGGAAGCAGTCAATAAGCTATATTCCCCCTTTGAAAAAGGGGGATGAAGGGGGATTTTGTAATTAAACTCGTTCATCAAAAAATCTTTCTTCCACTCTCGGGAGGGGTGCAGGGGTGGGTTTCCCCGTTACACTGAATGGTTCCGGAAAGAGAATTTTATTCTTGTGTTTTCCCCTTGCCTGAGAAAATAAGGGACGTTGTTGACTACTTGAACTTACTAACCAGCGAGAAAACAAATAAATAATAGAATTAAGGAAACAATTTCTTTCCGGACAGCGATGGAAATTTGCTCATACTGCGATCTTCTGAACGCCTACAAGATGCGTTTTAGTGCGCTTTTCTCCCTGCACTTCAAGACAAAGCAGAACCGCCTCTTTAATCCTTTTCATCAAAGTATCAAGAGACTTTGCCTGTGTATGACAAACCATACGCTTTTTCTACTGATTCCTGAGCGCGAAAGCGTGCAAGGCGGATAGCATGCTGGCAAACGAGGTCGGTTATCATTATAATGAAACCATGACACAGATAAAAATATGCCCTGATTGTAAAACGGAGTATTTCCCTCATATCGGGCGGTGCGCGGACTGCGGCGCGGTCCTTCTGACGCCTGAGGAAAACAAAAAGATACAGGAAGAAAAGCAGCGGTGCATGGATGAGATCCCGGAGGACACGGTCGTTGTTCGAGAGGGCAGTTTGACATGGATGGATGAACTTTACAACGTCCTTATCGGCTCCAATATCTCCTGTGCCGTCACTACAGATGCCGGGTGCAAAAAAGGATGCTGTGGAAGTACGTACCGGCTACTGGTGTCGTCGGAGGATGCGGAAAAGGCCAGTGAGCGAATAGAGGAACACTGCGCGTTGCTCCATCCGGAGCTGAAGGCTTCAAGAGAGATGATGGGCCGGGGGCAATGTCCGGCATGCAGTTCCCCTGTAAGTTCAGATGCGGTCGAGTGCCCGGACTGCGGGCTGACCCTTCTTATTATTGAATAGGAATTTATTTAAAAAATCTCCCCATCCCCTCTTTACCAAAGAGGGGTATTCTCCCTCCCTTTGGCAAAGGGAGGTGAGGAGGGATTTTCTAATGAAATGTCTTCGCCTTAATAGCGGATGGATATAACGACAAATACAGACGTCCCGTTCGGCCTGCTCACCATGACTTCGTCGCCCTCGGACCTGCTTAACAATGCCTTTGCCATAGGTGAATCAATACTTATGAAATTCTTGCCGGGATCGATTTCATCCGGGCCGACAATGCGATACTTGAATACGTCGCCGTCGTCATCCTCGATCTCGATCCATGCGCCGAAGAACACCTTTGACTTGTCCTCGGGTGTCCTGTCCACTACGACCAGCTCATCCAGGCGCTTCTGGAGAAACCTCATGCGGGCATCGATCTCCCTTAACTGTTTCTTGCCGTAGATATACTCGGCGTTTTCAGAACGGTCTCCCATGGCCGCAGCATCTGCAACGGCCCGGGTGACCACGGGACGCTTCGTCTTCCAGAGATATGACAATTCCGCGCTTAATTGTCTTTGTCCTTCAGGCGTGATGTACGGTGAGACAGTTGTCTTATTTCGTAATGGTTTTCTCATAAATTTCTCTTGGCGCAAAAGGGCACGAGCTGAGGGAAGACCCTTCTTGACTCAGGGCTAAAGGACTTTTACACGCCCTACTTCTCCGCTTTCCATGCGGACCTTGATTCCATGCGGATGTGCAGGTGATTTGGTCAAAATATCTTTTACAATTCCTTCTGTCAGCTTCCCGGTCCGCTGGTCTTTTTTCAGCACGATTGACACGCGCAGTCCGGGTTTTATGTCCGAACGTCTTGTACCGTTCATAGAGTGTTTTACCATTACACCGCCTCGCGGGCAATTAACAGGCATACTGCCGTCTTTCTAATATAAAATCGTTATTCATTTGAAACCTGCTCGGTCCCCGGCCCGGACTCCTCAGCGGTCGGTCCGGGTGCGGCATCCACCGGGGCCGTTGCTTCGGGTTCCTGGGAAGAGCCCTTGCTTTGCCGTCTCTGTCTCTTTTCTTCCTGCTTTTTCTGCCGCATCAATTCTTTCTTCCGTTTGTTGCTGCTGTACATCCCGGAACGCATAGCCATAGTCGCCTCCCTTATTTATTGCCTTTTTTTGAAGTGGGAATTCGGTGGATTTCCCGCTCACGTCCCCGGCCAGCGGGGACCGGTCCGGATTACTCTTTTCAGCCCAAGCTGATTAGCCGGGATGAAAAAACCGGTTCTGCACATTCATCCTGCGTAGAACTACGGAGAACGGAAGCCGGAATGAAGGCACGAGCCGGTATCTCGACAATACATGAATACTGACGCCCTTGTCAAATGCCTGCGCCTGATCCGGCGGCCGGCCTGCGGCGGTATTAATGAATAATTTTGACAAGGCAAAATCTTTTCAGTATCATTATCTACAATGAAACCTGTACGGCTTACTGAAAAAGTGACGGCGGGCGGCTGAGCTGCAAAATTAGGTCCGGCGGACCTTTCCGAAATCCTGACAGACCTGCCTAAATGCGGACACCGGAGGATCGTCGTCGGCCCCGGCGATGACGCGGGCGTCGTGCGGTTCAGGGACTGCCTCCTTGTCGAGACCATAGACCTGATCACGCCCATTGTGGACGACCCGTATACTTTCGGCGCTATTGCCGCCGCCAATTCGGTGAGTGACGTGTATGCCATGGGAGGAACGCCCCTTTCGGCGCTTGCGGTCCTCGGTTTCTCGTCCTGTGATTTCGGGCCCCCTGTTATTAAAGAATTATTAAAAGGGTGTGTTGATAAGCTTACGGAAGCCGGCGCGTGTCTGGTCGGAGGGCACAGCATTGAAGACAAGGAGTTCAAGTTCGGGCTCTCGGTAACAGGAGTGGTGGCAAAGGAGCATATTTTAAGAGTGGCCGGGGCGTCTCCCGGTGACATCCTTGTCCTGACAAAACCGCTCGGTACGGGTATTATCACGTCCGCGGCAAAAAAGGGAAAAGTGACAGGAAATCCCCTGAAGACGGCCATCTCTTCCATGACACGGCTTAACAGTGCGGCTTCCAGGGCCGCAGTCCTGTCGGGATCACGGTCCGCGACGGATGTCACGGGGTTCGGCCTGCTGGGTCACGGATTGAATATCGCAAGAAGCTCAAAGGTCGACCTTATTGTCCATTACGACAAAGTGCCTGTGATGGACGGCGTCGGGAAACTTGCCGAAGCCGGCGCGGTCCCAAAGGGGGCGCAGAGAAATCTCGACTTTTGCAGAAAAGACGTTATATTCCCCGAGGGCTTCCCACTGGGCGCGCAATTGGTCATGTCGGACCCACAGACCTCGGGCGGCCTGCTCATTGCCGTTCCTGCAGCGGGCATAAAGAAGTTTGAACGGGCCGCAAAGAAAGAGAATGTGCCGTACCGGATCATCGGAGAAGTGATTAAGGGAAAAGGGAAGATCATTGTAGAGTGACCGTGACAAGTAACAGGTAACAAGTGACGGGTAATTCGGAAACAGTAACTCGTCACTTGTTACTCGTAACTTTTTTGATATCCGCGCAAATCAGTGGCTGCCTCTTATATGATAAAACTGCTGACCGATCACATGGAGAATGGTTTTCTTGATAACATCATCGACATGTTCAAACACGATGAAAAATTATTTTCGTTAGTAGGAGAGATGCTTGAAGATGAACGCAGCAGGGTGAGGATCGGCACAGTGGCCCTTGTAGAGACCCTTCTGACAGACGCCCCCGACAATATTCTGAGCGCGCTTCCGGGTGTTGCAAAGGTCTTAAATCACACCAACCCGACCATCCGCGGCGACGCGGCCTACCTGTTGGGGATCATAGGACACGTGGATGCGCTGCCTTTTCTCACCGGGGCGATAAATGATGAAAACGGACTGGTAAGGGAAACTGTTATTGAGGCCATAGAAGCGATCCAAAAGCGGGGAGCAGCCCGGTTAAGATAATATTTCCTGAACTGCCTCATCAGCCGTAGCGTCCGCCTGTTTCTGAGGATTGATAATCCATATGGTCCCGAACGCCTTTTCCTGATAGGTCTTTATCAGCCCGAGCCTTACAAGCTCAAGAAGGGCGAGAAATGTAACTATAAGGGTCACCCTTGTCAGGCCTTCTTCAAAGAGGTTTTCAAAGCGCATACCGTCTTCTTTGTCGAGCCGCTCCATAATAAAATTGATCCGCTCGGCCACGGTCAGGGTCTCTCTCGTAATTTCAAGTACGTGCGCAGGCGCCTTTTCCAGGAGCTTTCTGAAGGCCGTGATAAGGTCGAAGACATCCGCCTCAAAGAGCAGGGGCTCGGCCTCAAATTCAAGATTGTCCTCGTCAGGCGCGCTCCTTCTGAAGATATTTTTCCAGGCCCCTTCCCGCTCCCTCAGGAAAACAGACGACTCCCTGTAGGACTGATATTCAAGGAGCCTCTGAACAAGCTCGGACCTCGGGTCTTCGGCGGGCTCCTTCTTTTCTTCTTCATCGGGTGGGAGAAGCATTCTGGATTTTATGTGGATAAGGGTCGCCGCCATTACAAGGAACTCACCGGCGATTTCAAGGTTGAGGTCCTTCATAAGCTCAACGTATGAGATGTACTGGCGGGTTATCTCTGCTATCGGGATATCGTAGATGTCGACTTTGTTCTCTCTGATCAGATGGAGAAGGAGATCGAGAGGGCCTTCAAATACCGCGTGCTTGAAATGAAAACTATCCGGCGCCGCAGAACCGGCTTCGCCTACCGCGTTGTTCTGCGCCTGAAGTCCATCCTCAGATATCTGCGTATCCAACACTTCCGGCATTGCGAAATATTATAACATTAGATTCTGAAAATGCAAGCAAATATTTTTCATGAAGCGGATACTTTTTTTATACAGTTGTATGAATTTTGTAAACAATAGGCCGCTTGCCCGGAATGCCCCGATTTTAATTACTTTTCAGACGGCGTCTCATGCAGCGCCCGGTACATTTCCGGCCTCCGGTCCGCGAACATGTCGTTAAAAGGATTCAACTTTTTGTCCCTCGCGTCTTTCGGGTCGATTTCCGCGACCATTAAGGCCTCTTCATCTTCCGGGGCGCGCGCCAGGATTTCTCCTTTGGGCGAGACGATTTCGCTTTTACCTATGAAACGTAACGACTGTCCCTCTTTTCTGTTTTCGGTCCCGGTCCTGTTGGCGGTCACGGAAAACACCTTGTTCTCCAGGCATCTTACCGGCATGGAGTCGGGACAGTACGGCAATACAAGGTTAGAAGGGTGAGCAACGATATCCGCGCCTGAAAGGGCAAGCGCCCTCATGGCCTCGGGAAAAAACCAGTCGAAGCATATCATGACCCCGATGCGCCCTATGGCCGTGTCCCAGACCCTGAAGCCGGTATCGCCCGGAGAGAAGCAGATATTTTCTTCAAAAAAGAGATGGGTCTTGCGGTAGACCCCGATAAACCCTTCCGGCCCGATCAGGACTGCGGAATTGTAAAATTTATTGCCGCATCTCTCCGGAAGACCCGCGACAATGTGCGGTCCCCTTTCCCTGGAAAACTCAGCCAGCGCGCGCGTCGTGTACCCGGACGGCACGGATTCGGAAAGCTCCTCCACCTCCTTGCATGAAACAAACTGATAACCCGTAGCAAAGAATTCCGGAAGCACAAGGAGCTCGGCATCCGTGTCCTTTACAGCGTCCAGGACCTTCCGCACATTTTCCTCTTTTTTGCCGAACATGGGGCTGAATTGATAAAAGCCGGCCTTCATGAAATTTAACATACCATCAAGGGGGTCGATTTGTCTAACCGGGAAGAAGGGCAAAGAGCATAGAGCATGGGGCACAGAGCATAGAGCACAGAGCATAGGGCACAGAGCATAGAGCATAGAGCACAGAGCATAGAGCACAGAGCATAGAGCATGGGGCACAGAGCATAGAGCACAGAGCATAGAGCATAGAGCACAGAGCATAGAGCATAGAGCATAGAGCATAGCGCGCCTTTGAGTTACCTCAGTCTTTGCCCTATGCCCTCTGCGCTTTGCCGTTTACCCTCTGCGCTTTGCCCTTTGCAAATTCCCGTCCCGCCCGGTGTGTTAAAAATCCATATTTGATATAATTACGTGATGATAAATGTAAGGGTGAAAGAAATTTCATGAGCTTTCTTGCTGATCTGCTTGCAAAGGTAAAACAGCCACAGACAGCAAGAGATGTCCCGCCTAATCTGAAAAACATCGTTCAAGCCTCCGCGAAGAAATCAGCCGGAATGAGACGGATCATATTGCTGTCGTCTTTGTTGATCGTTGCCGTGCTGGCAGGCGTCTATCTTGTCTACTTGTCAAAGAGTCTCTCTGAAAAACCGGACGGCGATATCGGTATGCCCCGGCAGAAAAGGACCGGGGCCGCTGAACAGGCACAGGTCGAGGAGGCGCGTAAACCGGACAAAGATAACCCCCGTGTTGCGGCAACTGAAACCCAGCCGCCCCCTGCTCCTGCTTTGGAAAAAGAGGCCAAGGCAGGACCTTCAGAGAAAAAAGATAAGGCCTCCGCGTCTTCACTGCCGTCGGCCCAGCGCAAGAGGTCCGTAAAGGGAGGCGATATCCTTCCGGCGCTCGAACAGGTTATTGTTAAGGAAAGCCCTGCCTTAAAGGCGGGACCGGCGGATGAGTCGGCGCGGGACACATATTTATACAAGGCAAGAGAATCAGAGATGAAAGGCGACTATCGCGGGGCGTTGGGCAATTACCAAAAAGTCCTCGAACTGGACAGGAACAACTTCACCGCCATGAACAATATGGCGTACCTTTATCTGAAAATGGGCCTGACTGAGGAGGCCGTCACATATTCCACAATGGCGCTGCAGGCAAACGGTAATTATGTCCCCGCCCTGATAAATCTCGGGATCGCCTCGGCAATGTCCGGCAATGTCCCTGACGCGGAGAAATATTTCAATCGCGCCCTGAGAATCGATTCCAACAGCCATGACGCCCTGTTCAACCTGGCCCTTCTCTATGAAAAACTGACGGACTATCCGAAGGCGACCGGCTATTTCTCGAAGCTCGCCGGATCAGGGAGCGCATCGGGCCTCGTCGGCCTCGCTCGTGTATACGAAAAACGGGGTGATGCCGTCGAGGCGCTGAAAATTTACAGGACAGCTTACGCCGGCCCCTCTCTTGATGACAAAACCAGGGCTGAAGTGAAGCAGAGGATCGTCGTGCTGTCGGGTAAAATGCAGGGGATGGGGAACTAAATAAGAAACGAAATTCAGCCGCGGACCTGCAGAGATTGACACAGATGAAAATACTCATCATAAAACCCAGCTCTCTGGGTGACGTTATACATGCCCTCCCGTTCCTTAAGGCGATAAAGGATTCCTTCCCGGACGCGCAGGTGGACTGGGTGATCAGCAGGAACCTCAGAGGCGTTCTCGAAGGCCATCCGCTCATTCATGAGCTCATCCCCTTTGACAAAGACTCCTGGAAAGATATCAGAAAGCTTCCCAAGACATTATCGGAGATTACAGACCTGAGAAAAGCGCTCAAGTCGAGGCGATATGACCTTGTCGTGGACCTGCAGGGGCTTCTCAGAAGCGGGCTTATCGCCTTCTTTACTCCGGCGTCCTCGAAAGTCGGTTTCGAGAGCGCGCGGGAAGGGAGCCGTTATTTTTATGACAAAAAAATTTCTGACGGCGCCGCTGTCCACGCCGTTGACAAATGCCTCGAAATCGCCTTGGCCCTCGGCGCAAAAAACAAAAAGGCTGAATTCCCTCTTTTTGCCGACGCGAAGGCGCGTGAAAAAATCACTCGCCTCACGGGCAATCTCCCCGGATACGTCGTGCTGTTTCCCTCGGCGAGGTGGGACACCAAGCGATGGCCCGCTGAAAACTTTGCTTCACTCCTGAACAAGATCGGGCTTCCGGGTGTTCTCGCCGGCTCAAAAGGAGACAGGGAATTAGCGGAGGGAATAATAAACAGAATACAGCATACAAATGACCCCCATTTCTCCCCCATTAAGTTAAGGGGGGACGGGGGGGTTACTCCTCTCAACCTCTGCGGCAAGACTACATTGAAAGAGCTTGTCGCCCTCATCGAAGGCGCCAGGGCAGTTGTGAGCAACGATTCCGGACCTATGCATATTGCGGCCGCCCTCAATAGACCCGTCATCGCCCTTTTCGGCCCTACCGATCCGGCAAAGACCGGTCCGTACGGATGGCAAAGGAGCGGGAATATGAAAGTCATAAGGACCGCTCCCCCATGCAGCCCGTGCAGAAAGACGAGATGCAGGGAGCTCGTATGTATGAAGGGTATAAAGGTTGAGACGGTATTTGAGGCGCTGAGTGAGTATTTATGACAGATAGGGCACAGAACACAAAATACAGACAACAGAGCTCGGAGCTCAGGGCACAGAAACAATTTCCACGTCTCTTTTTTTCTGCTGTCTGTGTTCTGTGTTCTGTGTCCTGTGTTCTGCTTTGCGTCTCCCTCGCATCGGCGCAAGACGCGCATAAAAGATTTGTTTATTATATCTACTGGTCCGGCATCAGGGCGGGCACGGCGGTCCTGGACGTTCAGACTGCCGGCAGCGGCATTACGATCAAGACACACGCGACGTCCGCTCCGTGGCTTTCCCTTTTCTATGAAGTCGATGACTTCGCACAAAGCGACATGCATCCCGACGGGTACCCGAGGAGCTTTATACTGAAGACGCGGGAGGGCCGCCGCAAGAGGGACCTCGCGATATATTTTGAACCGTTGACCGGAAACAGTCCGCAGAAGATCGCTTTCCACAATATACTTGATAATGAAAAAAAAGAATTGCATCTTGAGACGCCTGCGTACGATTATCTGTCGGCGCTGTATGCATTGACTAAAAGGCCTTTACAGCCGGGAAGCTCCGAGTACATAGATATCATCGACCATAAAAGAGTATGGCATACGGAGGTCCAGGTATTGAAAAAAGAAAATATCCGCGTCCGGAACAGGGAATTCAATACGATACTGGTAAAACCTCTTTTGCAGTCAGAGGGTCTTTTCCGGAGGACCGGAGATATATTTATCTGGACCACAGACGATGATAAAAGACTCCCTGTCCTGTTAAAGAGCAAGGTCAAGATCGGCCACTTCACGGCGGAGCTGGCCGAAGGGGATATTTGACGGCGTTTATATTTTCCGGGGAATTGTTTTAAAATTCATTTTAGCTTCAATAAGGACGAACTGAAGAAACAACCACAGAGTCACGGAAAAAAAAGAGTCAGGAGTTAAGAGTTAAGTCTGAATATCCGATTGAAGATTAAGGCCTTGCGCCTAACTCTTAACTCTTGACTCTTAACTCTAATTAAGGGGGTAAGTATGAATATTGCCGTAATAGGCAGCGGGTATGTCGGACTGATTACAGGGGCGTGTTTTGCGGAATTCGGGATACACGTAACTTGCGTCGACAACGATGAGAACAAAATAGAGCTTCTGAAGAAAGGCGTCGTACCTTTTTACGAACCCGGGCTTGAAGAGCTCCTGCAGAGGAACCTCAAGGCCGGCAGGATGGACTTTACGAGCAATATTGCCGATGCCGTAGACACCGCCCTGGTGATCTTTATAGCCGTGGGCACGCCCCCGCGCGGAGACGGCTCAGCGGACATGAAATATGTTGAAGGCGTTGCAAGAGAAATCGCAAGGCATATCAACAGCTACAAGGTGATCGTGACCAAGAGCACCGTACCTGTTGGGACAGGGGAGAAGATCCGCAGTATCATAGCTAAAAATTTAAAAGAGAGCGTCGATTTCGACGTTGTCTCCAATCCGGAATTTCTGCGCGAAGGCGCCGGGATTGAGGATTTTATGAGGCCCAACAGGGTTGTTATCGGGGCATCGAGCGACCAGGCGGTCGCCATCATGAAGGACCTTTACAGGCCCCTTTATCTCATTGAGACGCCCATTGTCATTACCGATATAAAGACCGCCGAGTTGATAAAATATGCGTCGAACGCCTTTCTTGCCGTTAAAATTTCTTTTATTAACGAGATCGCCACACTATGCGAGACCGTAGGGGCCGATGTGCAGGTAGTTGCAAAGGCCATGGGGCTGGACCGCAGGATAGGCCCCAAATTCCTCCACGCCGGGCCCGGGTACGGCGGCTCATGCTTTCCTAAAGATACCATGGCCCTTTTACAAATAGGCAGAGAAAACCAGGTCCATATGGGGCTTATCGAGGCAACGGTGAAGACCAACGATTATCAGAAAGAGCGGGCAGCGGACAAGATAATAAAAGCGCTTGTAAAGGCAAAAGGAAAGACCGTCTGCGTTCTCGGCCTTTCATTCAAACCCAACACCAATGATATGAGAGAATCGCCGGCCCTCTTTATCATTAACAGGCTCCTCAAAGGCGGGGCAAAGGTAAGGGCCTATGACCCCGTTGCGATGGACGACGCAAAGAAGGTCATGCCGAAAGTCACCTACTGCAAAGACGTCTATGACGCCGCCAAGGGCGCGGACGCCGTTGTGATCGTCACGGAATGGAACCAGTTCAGAAACCTGGATTTCAACCGGATAAAAAAGCTCGCTAGGGGAGAGTTCTTCTTTGACCTCAGGAACATATATGAACCGGAAAGGCTGAGGAAAATGGGCTTCACTTATTATTCAATCGGAAGACCGTGAGGCAATCAGCCACGAATTACACGAATAAACTCGAATGAATAGGAACCGCTCAGTTATGTGGGTGCAGTAATATCAGTAATATCTATCGAAGCCTGTCATTCCCGCAGTCATTAAGCGGAAATCCACCCTTCTACTGGTCCATGGATGCCCGATTAAGCCTGCCCTCGAAGGCCTTAGTCGGGGGAACTTCGGGCATGACAGTTCTATGAGGTCGAGCATGCAGCATTATCCACTGAGCGGTTACAATGAATAAACCTAAAAACAGCAGTTCATTTACCACAGAGGCACAGAGACACTGAGAAAACAAGAGGTTATCGAATAATTTTGCTTCATCACTTAGGTGAATGATTCATATTGGCCTTTTCTCTTATTTTTTAACTCGGTGCCTCTGTGCCTCTGTGGTTAACTGCTTTTTCTAAGATAAACCCCTTACCGATGACACGTTACAATTTTTTATTCGGGTCAATTCGTGAAAATTTGTGGCTAAAGGAATAAAAAAAAGAGGATGCTGACCTTTTTTAGGGGACATGGATGAAGTTTAAAAGGTTGGGCTCTTATTTAGGTGGGTTAACCTTTTAAATTACTGTCAACATCCTCTCACTATTTTTTTATACCAAAACCGATTTATTGTCTACTTAATAATAATAATTTTAGTATTAGCGGGGTTTATTCTTATGAAACAACAAGAGGTAGGGGCGGGGTGACCCCGCCCGTACAAATAAGGATAAAGACAAGAAGTGCGCAGAAGCAAAAATGTAAATATGGTGTTTCTGTATTTCGGGAATCCTTCCCGAAATCAATCCTGCTGTCAATACGCCCTATCATTCTCGTCTCTTGAGCCGGACCGGTTTCGGGAGGGACTCCCGAAACACAAAACGTGACCCCGGACCCTGGCCCCTTGACCCTGTTTTCTATATCTGGTCCGGCAGCATATGGCGGATTATCTTTCCCTCCACCATGTAGATAACGGTCTCCGCTATATTGGTTGAATGGTCGGCGATCCTCTCGAGGTATTTTGATATATAACTTATCTTGACCGCCCTTGAGACGGTCGAGGGGTCCTGGGTCATGATGAACATCAGCTCCTTTATCACGGTCTCATTCAGATCGTCGACTTCATCATCCCGCATGATGACGTCCTTGGCAAGCTGCTTGTCCTCATTGATAAAGGCGTCTATGGTGTCGCGCACCATGCCCTGCGCGATCCTGCTCATTTTCGGTATATCGATATAAGGTTTCAGGAGGGGCTCTTCATTCAGCTCCAGCGCCCTCTCGGCTATATTGACTGCGTTGTCGGCAATCCTCTCCAGATCAGTAGTGATCTTCATGGCGGTAGTGATGAATCTCAGGTCTTTCCCCATCGGCTGTTTGAGGGCCAGAAGCCGCACGCACTCCTCGTCTATCTGTACGTCGAAGGTATTGATCTTGCGGTCTTCATCAATTACCCGCCTGGCCAGTTCGGAATCCCTTTCAACGAGGGAGCGCACCGAATCTTTTATCGCAGCCTCAACAGTCATAGCCATTTTCAGGATCATTTCCTTCAGGTGCTCCAGTTCCACGCTCCTTACAGGCATTATCCGAACCTCCCTGTTATGTAATCTTCAGTAAGCTTGCTGGAAGGGGCTGTGAATATCTTATCGGTCCTGTCATATTCAATGATCTCACCTATATACATGAAGGACGTGTAATCGGACACCCTCGCCGCCTGCTGCATATTATGCGTCACTATTATAATTGTTACTTCATTTTTTAGCTCTATTATCAGCTCTTCGATTTTCGAAGTCGCTATCGGGTCCAGAGCTGAAGTCGGTTCGTCAAAGAGGAGTATCCTCGGGTCGGTCGCCAGCGCCCTTGCTATGCAAAGCCTCTGCTGCTGGCCGCCCGACAGGTCGAACGCCAGGTTGTGGAGCCTGTCTTTCACCTCTTCCCACAACGCGGCGCCGCGCAATGATTTTTCCACCCTCTCGTCGATTACCTGCTTCTTCCTGGTCCCCCTGACCCTGAGGCCGTACGCTACATTTTCATATATGGTCTTGGGAAACGGGTTGGGTTTCTGAAAGACCATGCTTATCTGCATCCTCACTTCTATGGGATCGATCTCCGGCGAAATGATGTTGACGTTGTCCGGATACAGCAGAATCTCGCCCTCGTACCTGTTGTGAGGATAAAGGTCGTGCATACGGTTGAAGCACCGCAGGAACGTGGTCTTTCCGCAGCCCGAGGGACCTATCAGCGCCGTCACCTTTCTTCTTTCAATTGGAAGACTGATATTCTTCAGGGCATGAACAGAGCCGTAGAAGAAATTCAGGCCCTTCGCTTCCGCTTTAAGATCTTTCGATGTAACCGCGCTCATTTTGCCTTTCCCTTGACCCTTGCCCCTGTCTTTCTCACCATTTTATCTTCTTCCTGAATTTATACCTTATATAAATCGCAACACCGTTCATCAGCAGCGTCATACCCATGAGGACTATCCCGGCCGCCGCGGCGTTGAGTTGAAATTCCTTCTGCGGCCGCGAGACCCAGTTGAACATCTGTATGGGCATGACCGTAAACGGATCGAACAGCCATTTAAAAGAAATAAAAGGAAAGTCTGATGATACAGGAGGAGTGGGCAAAAAAGCGATAAAGGTCAGGGCCCCGACCGTAATAATCGGCGCTGTCTCGCCTATCGCCCTTGAGAGCCCGATTATTATTCCCGTAAGTACCCCGCCTGTTGAATACGGAAGCACATGCCACTTCACCGTCTGCCACTTGGTAGCTCCCATCGCGTACGACGCCTCTCTTATGGAATTCGGTATCGCGCGTATCGACTCCCTCGTCGCCATGATAACCATCGGCAGTATCAGCAACGCAAGGGCCAGTCCTCCGGTGAGTATGCTCTCCCCGAATTCAAAGAAGTACACGAATAGTCCCAGCGCTAAAAGCCCGTAGACGATGGAAGGGACCCCTGCAAGGTTTGCTATGTTGATTTCTATAAGGTCCGTAAGGCGGTTTTTGGACGCATATTCTTCAAGATAAATGCCCGCCGCGACCCCGAGTGGAATGGCGGCGCACGCGGTGACAAGAAGTACAAGGCAGCTTCCGACCCACGCAGATAGTATCCCCGCCTCTTCAGCAAACCTCGATGGAAACGATGTAAAAAACTTATAGCTGAGGCGCGGCGCGCCGTCGGTAAACAGGTCTGCCATCAGCGTAAACAGCAGGACCAGGCCGACAAATGTCGAAAGCAGTCCCACAACCTGGAACAACCCGTTCCAGAACTTGATATGCGCTATGCGTTTTTTGATGTCTTCCATAAAAGCAAGATTAAAAATCAAAAATCAAAATTGTGGAAGAAATTTTCAATAAATATCTTTCCTTAATTTTGAATTTTGAATTTTACATTTTGAATTTTCAGTACACTTCCCGAATCCTTTTTCTCAGCCAGAACCCCACTATATTAAAACCGAGAGTCATCAAAAAAAGCGTCATCCCGGCTGCGAATATTGTTCTGTATTCAACAGTCCCGTGCGGCACGTCTCCAAGGCTTACCTGCACTATGTACGCGGTGAGCGTCTGGACCGACTCAAGCGGGTTTAAAGTCAGGTTCGGCATTCCTCCTGCGGCTATCGAGACGACCATCGTCTCTCCTATAGCTCGTGATATGCCTATGATGAAGGCCGCCGCAATCCCTGAGAATGCAGAGGGAATAACGACCTTGAAGGCCGTCTGGAGCTTTGTCGCGCCCATTGCATAAGAGCCTTCCCGGATATGCATAGGCACCGCGATCATAGCGTCCTCGCTGACCGAGCTTACATACGGGATTATCATGATACCCATGATTACACCAGGACTCAGTGCGTTGAACCCGGACAAATCCGGCAGGAATTTCTGAAGTATCGGGGTGAGAAACAGGAGCGCGAAATATCCGTAAACGACTGTCGGCACAGCGGCAAGGAGTTCGAGAACGGGCTTTATAATTTCCCTTATTTTATGCGGGGCATATTCACTCAGGTATACCGCAACCAGTATCCCAAGCGGCAGGGCGACTATAAGCGCTATGCCGGTGGTGAGCAGTGTGCCCATAACAAGCGGAAGTATCCCGAATTTGGGATTTGCAAAGAGGGGCATCCAGTCCTTTTCAGTAAGGAACTCAATTACCGAAACTTCTTTAAAAAAACCCCAGGATTCGTAACAGAGGATGAAGACGATGCTGACGGTAATCAGTATGGAAGAAAGGGCGCTCAAAAACAGTATCGCCTCTATCACCCTCTCACGGACCTTTTGCGGCGTTACCTTCTTCATCGTGCCTTAATTATGCAGGAGCATTGTTACAGGAATGTTACAATTGCGTTACGGTAACGTTAATCCAGCGATCAGCAATCAGCTTTCAGCAGTCAGCTTATAAAAGACCCCTTTTGCTGTCTGCTGACCGCTGATTGCTGATCGCTACTTCTTGCCTTCTTCCATCCTGAGCAGATCTTCGATCTTCATGCCAACTTTTTCCTCGCCGCCGAACATGCTGCCCGTCTTCTTCTTCGCAAACCTCTCCTCTGCAAGCTTGTACGCGACTGACGGAAGCGGAACGTACCTTACCTGCCCTGTGAGCTTTGGCGCGCTCTTGAGATAAAAATCGACAAATTCTTTAATCTCCGGTTTTGTTTCCACTGATTTTTTATTGACATAAATAAACAACGGCCTCGAAAGAGGCGTATACGACCCGTCCATGACGGTCTTTTCCGACGGGAGGACTTCCTTGCCTGTCGCGGGATTCACTATGGGAACGAGCTTCAGCTTATCTTTATTTTCTTCGTAGTACGCAAGGCCGAAGTATCCGAGGGCATTTTTGTCGCCGGATATTCCCTGAACAAGGACATTGTCATCCTCGCTTGCGGTGAAATCGCCCCGCGAAGCCTTTGATTTGCCGTTGACGGCCTCTGTAAAATAGTCGAAGGTCCCTGAATCAACTCCCGGCCCGAACAGCTTTAAGGAAGCATCCGGCCATTCAGGTCTTACCTGTTTCCATTTTGTCACGACGCCCTGGGCAGC
The DNA here is from genome assembly GCA_016234115.1 of Nitrospirota bacterium. Taxonomy (GTDB): domain Bacteria; phylum Nitrospirota; class Thermodesulfovibrionia; order UBA6902; family UBA6902; genus SURF-23. The sequence goes on along the minus strand of JACRHD010000004.1, from coordinate 20,030 downwards.
CGGCGCCCACATCTTGTTAAGATCGGCAACCGTCAAGGATTTTACCCATGTATTTTTCGGGTTTACAATTACGGCGAGCCCGTCATACGCGACCGGAAGCTCAATATATTCAATGCCCTGCTCCTTGCACACGTCAATCTCCTTTTTCAGTATGGGTCTTGAGGCATCGGATATGTCGGTTTCAGCGCGACAAAACTTTTTAAACCCCCCGCCCGTGCCTGAGATGCCGACCGTGACTTTGACTTCGCCCCTCCTGGCCTTTTGAAACTCCTCCGCCACCGCCTCTGTAATCGGATAGACCGTGCTGGAGCCGTCGATCCTGACTATCTTGTCAGCGGCTGTTACCGTCACGGCTGCTGCCGTTAATAAAAACATCAGGGCTATTGCGCCCATGGCAATTTTTTTAATCATTTCTGATCTCCTTTTTTGTTTTCTTATTTCTGAACTCCCAAACTTTAACTAAGGAGCTCATAAGTAAAGACACATAAATCGGCGTCATGCCCGAAGCCTGCCCTCGAAGGTCGTAATCGGGGGTTCTTAATCGGGCATCCAGTTCTTCTAATGCTCCCTGGATTCCCGCTTACTGACTGCCGACAGTAGGTGCTTTAGGCACGGGAATGACGAGCTATGGAGCCTTATTATGAACTCATTAGCGACTCTAAACTCTCATTCCCTCCTTTCTTCATTAACTATCTCTACAATAAGCCGAAACATGACATGTTTGTGAAAAACAATGTGGCTAAATAATAACAACACCGTGTTACAGGAACGTTACAGGTATGTTAATTTTCAGTTTACTACCAGTCCGGCGAAATCTCATGCAGCCGCCCCTATTTTCTTTTGATGCCCTGAGGGCGTCACATCAGCAAGTTCACGGATTATCTGAACGATGATTTTATCACCGGCGCGGAGAGGGCAGATATGCCATCATATTATAATTATAATTCAAGGCGTTAGATGGCTCATCTTTTTTTGACTGATAACCGGATAGGCGATATAATATAGTTAGGGTTGAGGTATGTTATGACGTAATACCGGAAGGCAGAACGTCAAGTCATAACCCTGGAAGGAAGTGTTGGATATGAAAACCCTTTTGAAAGTATCCCTCCTGGTGATGTTAACGATCAGCCTGGTCCTGATCATGAGCGGAGTTGTTGCTGCCGACGGCAGCGGGTTTTTCATCGACAAGCGCCCGGTCGTCGTGCGTGAGGTAGTAAATGACGATTTCAGGCCGATCGTGGTCGTCAGAGAGAGACCGTTCTTCAGCCCTTTCTTCTTAAACGATGACCTCTTCATTGAGGAGGAGGAGTTCTTCGGCTTCGAGGAAAGGCCGTTCTTCAATGAGCGGTTCATAAGAGAAAGAGACGATTAGCTGATGATCGGTCGATCACAGACGATACAGACATGGGCCCGGGCGACCGGGCCCTGTTTATTATAAGTATTCTACAAAACCCAAATAATGGCCTTGCAGATGGCCCATGAAAGGACGATGCATGCCGGCAGTGTAAATATCCATGCTAATACGATGTTCCCGCCTACTCCCCATCTTACAGCAGAGAGTCTTTTGGATGACCCGACGCCCATAATGGTCGATGAGATAATGTGTGTTGTTGACAGGGGAAGCCCGATTCTCGATGCGATTTCTATTATCGTTGCCGCTGATGCCTCTGCCGCAAAGCCGTGAATGGGTTTCAGGTGCACCAGCCGCACGCCGAGGGTCTTTATGATCCTCCAGCCTCCGATGGCTGTTCCCGCGGCCATTGTCACCGCGCATAAAATGATTACCCAGTACGGCACGTGAAAGTCCGGAAGATTGTAGTAACTGACGAGCGCCATCGTTATAATTCCCATCGTCTTCTGCGCGTCGTTACTGCCGTGGCTGAACGCCATGTATGCCGCCGACACGATCTGCGTCCTGTTGAAAATGCCGGAAACCGTCGAGGGCGCGGAATTTTTAAAAATCTTTATTAGCAGCATCATCAGGAGGAAACCCAGCGCCAGTCCGACCAGGGGGGAAATAACCAGTCCTGCAAGCACCTTATAAACGCCCTTTTTGATAATGACATCAGGTCCCACAGAGGCGATTGCGGCGCCGACAAGGCTTGAAAGGATTGCATGGCTTGAAGACGTGGGAAGGCCATAATACCAGGTTATCAGGTCCCATATAATGGCAGACAGGAGAGCTGAGATTACGGTCACCTGGGTGATCGACGCGGCCTCCACAAGGCCGGAGCCGACGGTCTTCGCAACGGCCGTTCCGGACAGGGCCCCTACCAGATTGAGGCCCGCCGCCATTATTACCGCCGTACGCGGAGAAAGGACGCGGGTCGATACCGAAGTGGCAATGGCATTTGCCGTATCATGAAACCCGTTTATGAAATCAAAAACAGTCGCGAGGATTATTACGCAAACAAGTAGATAAAAAGTATCATGCATGTTTGAGGACTATGGCTTCAAGGACGTTTGCAACATCTTCGCATTTATCGGATGCGTCTTCAAGATGCTCGTATATCTCTTTCCATTTGATAATAAGAACGGGGTCGTTTTTATAATCGTCAAACAGCTTGGCCAGGGCGTCCCTGAAATCCCGGTCCATCCTGTTTTCAAGCCTGTTGATTTCTATGCAATATTCCTGCATGTGGGAATAGTTTTTTTCCTTGAGCATGTGTATTGCCTTGTGAATTACTTCCGCGGTCATCAGGAGGTTCTTCGCCATCACCGTTGCTTCGGGAGTCGATTCCTTCAGTTTAAACACCGACATCCTGTCCGCGGCGCCCCAGATAAGGTCCAGGACATCATCAAGACTTGACGCGAGGGCATGCAAATCCTCCCTGTCTATCGGAGTGATAAACGTCTTGTTGAGTTTCTTCATGATATCATGGGTCAGGATATCGCCTTCCTGCTCTACTTCGTAAATCTCTTTTGCCTTTCTGTCGATATCGGTGAAATTCTCCATGAGCGCTACAAGGATGGACGCGGCCTTGGTAAGGTTGACAGAGGCCGTGTCGAAGATCTCGAAGAAATCTATTTCTTTGGGGAATAATCTCATGCGCCTGTTAGATTATAAAAAAAGGGCATATGATGTCAAATGAAGGAAAGTCGCGTCAAAAATAGACCCTTACTTCCGTCCCGCGTCCCTCCTCGCTCTCTATCTTCATTTCAAAGCCGTGCGCCTTTACGAGGTGCTTTACAATGGCGAGTCCGAGCCCGGTGCCGCCCAATTCGCGCGAGCGCGACGGATCGACCCTGAAAAACCTCTCCCCGAGCCTCGCTATATACTTCTTCGGAATGCCTGCCCCTGTGTCTCTTACGAAAAGGTATTGCCCCTGCCCGTCCCGTGATACGCCGACCGCTATGCTCCCGCCGTCGGTGAACTTTATGGCATTGTCGATCAGGTTGAGAAGGACCTGTTCAAGCTTGTCCCTGTCGGCCCGTATGGTTATTTTTTCCCCGTCAATCGCTTTTTTAAGAATGATGTCCTTCCCCGCGGCCTGCACAACGAGGGCGTTCATCGCGCTGTCGATAACAGCGGAAATATCCACCTCCGTCTTCTCGATCCTGATTACGCCAAGCTCGATCTTCGATATGGTCAGCAGGTCTTCCACAATCCTGTTGAGGCGCTCGCTCTGGTTTTTTATAGTGGCTAAAAATTTCAGCGCGTTATCTTTATCATAGATCGCCCCGTCAAGCAGCGTTTCGGCAAAGCCCTTTATCGCGGTCACGGGAGTTTTTATCTCGTGAGATACATTGGCCATGAAGTCTTTTCTCATCTGTTCGAGCTTCTTCATCTGGGTGATGTCATGAAAGACCGCCACAAAGCCCGAAAGTCTGCTGCCTTTATAGTGCAGCGGGGAGACCTTGACGGACAGGTGTCTCTCCTCGGGATAGTCAAACACAAGCTCGGAGAAACCCGGCGCGAGGGTCTGCCTGACTTCATCGATCAGGGTGAAGAAGGCGGGATTACGTACCACCTTGATAAACGGCTGGCCGGATAAATCGCCGCTGCCGAAAAGCTCTGACGCGGCCCTGTTGGCCTGTTCGATAACTCCGTTAACGTTAATGAGGAGTAAGGCGTCGGGGATGTTTTTCAGCACTGTATCGAGGCGGTTTTTCTCTTCTTCCCGCTTGTCCAGGTTTATTTTCAGTTTTTCGGCCATATCGTCGAGGTTCTGCGCAAGTTCGCTGAACTCCCCCGCGCCCCTCAGGAAAAGCCTGCTGTCGAGCCTGCCCTGTGCCAGCGACCGCGAAAAATCGATTATCTGGAGGACATAATTTCTTATCCGCTCGGTATGCCAGATCAGCAGTATCCCGGCGGACAGAAAGAAAATAATGACAACAACGATTATCCTGAGTCTAAGCGTGCTGACGCCGGAATCTATTTCTTCAAGTGGAACAGCAAGCCTCACGAAACCCTGCAGGGTGTCACCCTTCATGACCTTCAAAGCCCTGTAAAGCAGTTCATACCTGACTGAGTCGCTGTACCTTATGGCCCAGCCCGTGTCTTCAATGAGCGCCTCCTGTATCTCCGGCCTGTTCAGATGATTTTCCATCCCGTCGGACGTCCCGTCGGAGTCGCCCAGGACTTTGCCTGCGGGACCAATTATCGTAACGCGGGTCCCTGTTTTCTCCTTCATCCGCTTGCAGTAATCATCGAGAGTCGTTGAGGGGTCGAAAACGGCGCTCTCCGCGATAAGCCCCGCCTGGACCGAGAGGCTGTCCGTCAGCCTGTCTATATAATTGCCGCGGACTACGCGCGTAATATAAAGGTCGATAAGAATAACGGAAAAAAGAAGGACCAGCGCATAGAATATAAACAGCCGTCTGAAGATCCTCCGTTTCATGATGTCACATCCACATCGACATAATACCCTATGCCCCGCTTTGTCTTGACATACGCGGGATTCGCCGGGTCGTCTTCTATCTGCGTCCTGAGCCGCCTTATATGGACGTCTACTGTCCTCGGCTCGACAAAGGCCTCATCCTTCCATACGGCGTCAAGGAGCATGTCCCTGCTGAAGATCTTCCCCTTCCTCTGCGCAAGGTAATGGAGCAGTTTGAACTCGGTCGCGCTCAGCCTGATGACCTTCCCCTGTTTTGCCACCTGATAGGTGTCGGGGTTGATTTCGAGGTCCCCGATTATTACCTTTGCGGCCGACGGCCTTTCCTGAGTGCGCCTTAAAACGGCCCTGACGCGGGCGATGAATTCCCTTGGGCTGAAGGGCTTGGTTATGTAATCGTCTGCCCCCATCTCCAGTCCGAGCACCTTGTCCAACTCTTCTGTCTTTGCGGTGAGCATGATGACGGGGATGGAAGATGTATTTTCCGAAGATTTCAGGATCCTGCACAGCTCCATGCCCTGAATGCCCGGAAGCATCAGGTCAAGGACAATAAGGTCGTAACGCCCCTTGCGGACCATGCGGAGGGCCTCTTCCCCGTTTGCGGAAGTCTCCGTCTGAAAGCCTTCCTTTTTCAGGTTATATGTGACGAGCTCGAGGATGTCCTTTTCGTCATCGACGACCAAAACCCTTGCCTTCATTTAACGAAAGTTTAGCATAATTACATAGTAGTTAGTAGCAAGTAGTTAGTAGTTAAGGGGGAAAAACTTCTTGAAGTGTATCCCTTAACTACTAACTACTTGCTACTGAATTACGGCTTTCCTTTGCGCGCCTCCGTCAGTCCCATAATTCTCCCAACCGCATCCGCGACACTTTTCTTTTCAGTATCGATTACCAGCTCCGGCCTCTCCGTTTCCTCGTAGGGGACCTGCATCCCCGGCACAGGCGCGCCCGCTTTTCCCTTTTTATATATATCTTTCGGCGCTCCGTGCGTATCGGTCCTGGAGCTTTCACGTTCCATGCACACTTCAAGGGGGCATTTGAGATGAATTTCAAAAAAGTCCGGCACTAAATTCCTTGCCAGTTCCCTCCAGGATTTCCTGTTCCCGGTGGCGTCTATGATGACAGTGTGCCCGAGCTCATAAAGGGTCTTTGCCATATAAACAAGGGACCTGTAAAGATGCTCTCTTTCCTCCTCCGAATAGGTGGGTTCAGGCGTGACGACCCTGCGCAAATCGTCCATCCTGAGAATTTCCGCATGGGGGATTTTGTCCTTTAAGGCCGACGCAACCGTGCTCTTGCCGCTGCCCGGCAGTCCCGTAATCCATATGACATAAGGCATGTGATAATTATACAGGAAATAAATCAGCAATCAGCTCTCAGCGATCAGCCAAGGCGGTCTGTTTTTTAAGCTGACTGCTGAAAGCTGATTGCTGATCGCTTATTGTTCTGAGCCGGTCTTCCCTTTGTGCGCCCGTTAACATCCTGATCGCCGCCTGCTACTACCGTACCCTGAAATCAGCTTCACTCAGTGGAGGATTTTTTATTAATCTCTCTATCTTCACGCCGAATCCGAAATTATCCGTGGAGACCGTCAGGTTAGACGGATACCAGAATCCCTCGTAGTTCCGGGGTCCGGAGTATGTTACGTGAACGGTATGGCCTGAGGAGTTTATGTCCTGCATTACAGGCAAAAGAGTGGCCTTGTCCAGATGGATCACCTGATTCAAGGTCGTTATGATATACGCATCCTTCGTCGAATACATGGACGCCCCTTCAAGGTTGTCCCACCAGAATACGGCATGGAAAATTTCCCCTGCCAGCCGGCCGAGTTTTGTATCTGTCCAGCCTTCCAGGCCGTGCAGCTCCCCGTCCCGCATGACAAAGTCGCCTGTCAGCATGCCGAACTTATATATCTTCATATGCACGCGGTCCGGCCGTTGAAGCAGCACAGAGGCATTGACCTGCTCAATGAGCTCGCCGTTTTTTTCAATTCTAATGTCCGCAACCGCCTTTAATACCTGAATATCTTTACCGGCCCTTGTGACGATATCGTCGAGTGAAAGTTCTTCTTCATACCTGGGCGGCGGAGGGCTGATGACTTTGGGGGCGCAAGCTGTAAAGCAGTAAGCAGTAAGCAGTAAGCAGACAGCAGCAATTAAACGACAGGGATTAGTAATTTCCCCCTTGACCCCGGACCCCGGACCCTTGACCCTAATAAAATAATATCTCAACGGCCTCTTCGACATTTTTGACACCTATGATTTCCATGTCATGTCCCTCAAGTGTCTGCACATTGTTTACAGGGACAATGCCTTTTGTAAAACCGAGCTTCACCGCTTCTTTTATCCTTGTCTCGGCCTGGCTGATGCCCCTGACCTCGCCTGACAGCCCTATTTCTCCGAAGGTGAAGGTCGTGGCCTCAATGGTATTATTTTTAAAAGAGGAGGCTATGGCCGCTATTATTCCCATGTCGATTGCGGGCTCTTCGATTTTCAGGCCGCCCACGACATTCACAAAGATGTCCATCCCGCCAAGCTGCATGCCGAGGCGCTTGTCCAGGACAGCTATCAGGAGGTTTATCCTGTTGTAATCGACGCCGAGGGCGGTCCTTCTCGGGACCCCGAAATTCGACGCGGTCACGAGCGCCTGGATCTCGACCAGGAGCGGCCTGGTCCCTTCAATGCTCACGGTAACTACGGAGCCCGGCACATTAAGCGGCCTCTCCGACAGGAAAAGCTGCGACGGGTTGTCTACTTCCATTAGTCCGGATTCCTGCATTTCAAATACCCCTATTTCATTAGTGGAGCCGAACCTGTTCTTGACCGCGCGCAGGATCCTGAACGGGTTGCCTTTGTCTCCCTCGAAATAGAGGACCGTGTCCACAATATGTTCGAGCACCTTGGGCCCGGCTATGGCGCCTTCCTTTGTGACATGCCCGATGATGAATAGAGGAACACCGTGTTTTTTTGCATGGAACATGAGCTTTGTCGCGCATTCCCTTATCTGCCCGACAGAGCCCGGAGCGGAAGGAAGCTCAAGGGAGAATATGGTCTGTATCGAATCTATTACTATGACCTGCGGATCGATCTCCCGGGCCACCGAGATGATGCCTTCAAGGGAGGTCTCCGGAAGGAGAATGATTTTGTCGGATGATATCTGAAGTCTTTCAGCCCTTAACTTTACCTGTTCAGGCGATTCTTCGCCGGAGACGTAGAGGACCTTGCCCAGCTCCGCAAGTCCCCTGAGGGCCTGGAGAATGATCGTGGACTTTCCAATGCCGGGGTCTCCGCCGATCAGGACAACCGACCCCATTACGACCCCGCCGCCGAGGGTCCTGTCCAACTCCCTGATGCCCGTGGAAAACCTCGTGCCGGTTGAAGGCGCAATCTCCGAAAGGACAACGGGTTGCGCCGTCTTCTGGCTCTTCAGTTTCGTAACGCGCTCTTCTTCTACGAAGCTGTTCCACCCCCCGCAGTCAGGGCACTTCCCGAGCCATTTCGGGCTGGCGTATCCGCAGCCCTGGCATTGATAAAGGATTTTGGGACGGGGCATGCGCTATTTTAGCAGCTTTGAGAGCAAAATTAAAAATTTATATTGATGTTTCAGGCTGCTTGTATTATCATTTCCTGTAGAAAGGAGCTGACCCACATTATTCTTAAACTGTGAATTCAGGCCAAACAACGTCAAGAGCCATGAAACCGTATAAACTCAAAGCCGATATCGTCACGCACGATAAACAGATACTGGCCCCGGCAGGGACCGAGATGACGGACGCCGTGCTCAGGGAAATTATCGCGTCAAATAAGAAAAGGCCCTATAAGAGCTTCTCTCTTATGCACCATGAATCGATCGGGAGGGACCTTCTCCATTGTATCAGCCACCCCCCGTATCAATGGATTTTTTCTCTCGGCGACGAATATCGCGATCTGCTGAGGCTCATGGAAAAAGTCCACCTCATCCAGCCGGTCCTCGAGATAATGAATCTTCTTAAGTCATATGACATGTATACGTACCGCCACACCCTTACGGTCTTCACACTCTCTACCCTGGTTGCCACACATCTTATAGACAACTATCGCGACCTCATGTATGAAGCCGTATCAAGCCCTTCTCATGACGTCGGCAAGATATGCGTCCCCCCGAAAATACTGCAAAAAGCCACGCCTCTCACCAGTGGTGAACTTGACATACTGGAGCAGCACCCGGTCTCGGGACATGTATTGCTCAATTATTATTATGGAGACACCAATAATATCTCGGCCCTTGTAGCCAGGGACCATCATGAAATGAAGAACGGCTCCGGATATCCATCCGGGATACACCTCGATAATCCGATCGCGGAGATTGTCGTCGTCTGTGATATTTATGACGCCATGATTTCGCATAGGCCGTATCGCCCCGCTCCGTATGACAACAGGTCGGCACTGGAAGAGCTTACTGCGATGGCCCTCGGAAATGAGGTCAATATCGACGCGGTCAAGGCGCTCATCGCGCTTAACCGCAAGGACAAGCCCGACTACAGGGACTGCAAGCTGTCGGATGAAAAAAGAGGCGCCCCGCCGAAGATGAACAACTACAGAAAGATCATTGGAGAGAAATAGCGAAGCAACGGCTGAATTCCCGATAAAGACCTCGGCAATGACGGCGTTTTTATTGGGATCAGCCCGCACTCCTGCGCGATGAGCCTTTTTTGACAAGTCCTTCGGAATTGTTGTTAAATAAACCTTGCGAAAATTTAATAACACAGGAGTCAGCCATGTCCAAATTAAAACATACTAAATCCCTGGCCTTGTTTAAGAAAGCAAAACGTATTATACCGGGCGGGGTGAACAGCCCTGTGCGGGCGTTCAGGGCCGTCGGGGGCAACCCGATTTTCATCCAGTCGGCAAAAGGCCCGAAGATTTACGACGTGGACGGGAACGGATATATAGACTACGTCCTTTCATGGGGGCCTATGATCCTCGGTCATTCCCATCCGGCTGTTATAAAGGCCTTGCAAAAGGCATGTGAAAGGGGCACGAGCTACGGCGCGCCGACACCGCTGGAGACAGAGCTTGCCGTCATGATCCGCAAGATATATCCCTCCATGGAGATCGTGAGGATGGTCAACTCAGGGACAGAGGCGACCATGAGCGCCATCAGGGTCGCAAGGGGTTTTACCAAAAGGGACAAGGTCATAAAATTCGAGGGCTGCTATCACGGTCACGCGGACGGACTGCTGGTGAAGGCGGGTTCAGGCGCCGCCACATTCGGCGTGCCGGACAGTCCGGGGGTCCCCAGGGATTATGCGAAAAACACAATCACTCTTCCCTATAATGATCTGGCCGCATTTAAGAGGATTGTCGAGAAAGACGGCAAACACATCGCCTGTGTGATAATCGAACCGGTTGTGGGCAACAGCGGCTGCATCCTCCCGCGTCCCGGCTATCTCGAAGGGATAAGGAAGTTAACGACGAAACATGATATAGTCCTGATCTTTGACGAGGTCATGACAGGTTTCAGGGTGTCCTTCGGAGGGGCCCAGAAGGCCTTCAGGATAAAACCCGACATGACCTGTCTTGGAAAGGTAATCGGCGGCGGCCTGCCTGTCGGGGCCTATGGAGGCAGAAGCGATATCATGAAAATGGTCTCTCCCGAAGGGCCGGTTTATCAGGCCGGGACGCTTTCGGGAAATCCTCTGGCAATGACCGCGGGGATCGAGACACTCAGGATACTTTCAAGGCCGGAGACGTATAAGCAACTGATGGCCAAGTCGGCTGCGCTGGAAGAGGCATTGAAAGACGCGGCAAGGCGGGCAGGCATAAAGACAAAGTTCTACAGGGCCGGGACCATGTTCTGTACCTACTTCACCGATAAGGAAATTTATAACTTCACCGACGCGAAGAGCTCTGATACGGCGGTGTTCGCAAAGTATTTCAGCGGGATGCTCGACCGCGGCGTCAACCTTGCGCCCTCACAGTTTGAGGCCGGCTTCATGTCCCTCGCTCATTCAGGCGCGGACATAAATAAAACCGCCCGCGCGGCGTATGAGACATTTAAGGAGATAAAATAAAATCTCGTCCACAGATTGCACAGATTATTAATAGAAATATAGAAAAATCTGTGTTAATCTGTGTAATCTGTGGATTTATTTCTAATCTATGAAACTGACAATCACAGGGTTTTCAAATTCAGGCAAGACAACGGTCTTCAATGCCCTTACCGGGTTAAACATACCCACTACCATATATCCGACGGTAATTACCCCGGAGCTTGAACCCCATATCGGCGTCGTCAAGATCCCCGATACCCGCATCGACAGGCTGACCGCTGTGTTCCAGCCCAAGAAGACCACCCATGCGACGGTCGAATACGTGGACTACGCGGGCGTCACAAAGGGCGACGTATCTCACAATACAAAGGTATTCAACCTGTTGAAAGACGCGGTCGCGATTGTGCACGTGGCGCGCGCCTTTGAGGATGAATCGATAGCCCATCCGCTTGGAGGCGTGGACCCTGTCAGGGACGTGAGGTTGTTTGAGTCGGAGCTGATCCTGGGCGATCTTGAGCTTGTCGAAAAGAGGCTCCAGAAAATAGAGGAGCAGGCCAGAAGGGGCAAAAAGCAGGACGAAGCGGACAGGCACCTCCTTCTGAAATGCAAAAACGCCCTTGAAGAAGAAGTGTCTCTGAGGAACCTTGATTTCAATGACGATGAAAAGCGGCTCATGCTCCCGTACCAGTTCCTTTCAACTATGCCCGAGATAATCGTGCTCAATATCGGAGAGGACGACATCAACTCCGACAGGGTGAGAAACCTTAGGAATGAAATAGAGTCATATTTTAAAGGGACCGGACAGAGCGCCGTTCCTCCCGTAGTGGCCCTCTGCGGGAAGATTGAGATGGAGATCGCGCAGCTTTCTCCGGATGAGGCAAAGGCCTTCCTCGACGATCTCGGGATCGATGAACCGGCAATGCATAAGCTCTGTCATGTGTCGTATGACGCGCTGGGACTGGTCCCGTTCTTTACTGTCGGCAAGGATGAGGTCAGGGCATGGACAATCAAAAAGGGAACAAATGCCCAGCAGGCCGCCGGCAAAATACATTCCGATATAGAACGGGGCTTTATCCGCGCGGAGGTCGTGCACTATCAGGATTTTGTGTCCTCGGAAGAAGATATGCACAAGGCCAAGGAGAAAGGACTCATGCGGCTTGAGGGAAAGACCTATCCTGTGCAGGACGGGGACATAATTAATTTTAAGTTTAATGTGTGAACACATCAGTAACGAGTAACCGGGAGCTGTTTTTTTAGTTACCCGTCACTCGTCACTTGTTACTCGTCACTAAACGTTACGACAGGTAATAAGCGACTTTTTCTTTTAGTTCGGGAAGGTCCTCTTGCCTGATTTCGAAAAATTCCAGGATTGAAGCGTCCGCACTGGGGAGGCGGAAATTACCGCTTGAGCCCAATTCAAATTTCTGCACCAGCGCATTTGCCGCATGCACAGCGGAGACAATAATCTGATCAGCCTTACAAAGCTTCGGCTTATGGTGCCACCGGATGGCATTTATCAGGAAAGAAGGCATGCTCCACCACTGCGCAAGGTAATTGCCGATTTCATCGTGGGTCGTTGAAAGGACTTCATACTCGGCCTCTATCACGAGCGTATTTCCCTGGCGCGCCGCATCGATGATCTTCCTGAATTCATCGGCAAGATACCGCTCCTCCACTAATTTCCCCACGTCATGGAGCAGCCCCGCTGTAAAGGCCCTGTCCGCATCCTTCGGGTCCACATGCGACATCTCGCCGACAAGCAGCTTTGAAAGTATCCCGCATGCCAATGAATGGGTCTGAAAGGCCTTCAGGTCAAACCCCCCGACGGGTCGCGCGACCGAAGAAATCGAGCCGTAGATGGAATGGGAGAGGACCAGCCCTTCAAGGATGTCGATGCCGAGGACCATCAACGCCCGTTCGACTGTATCGACCTTGCGCATCTGCCCGAAAAGCGCGGAATTGGCCCAGCGCAATACTTCAGCCGACACGGAGGCGTCCTGTTCGATAATCTCCGCGAGGCTCTCAATCGATACGGTATTTATGTGTGAAAAGCATTTTTTTAATTCAAGATAAGTCTGGGGCATGGTCCGCAGGGATGAGAGGGCGTTGATGATCTGCTGGAGACCGGTATTTTTTTTCTTAAGGTCATTCGCCTGCAAAAGGGCCGTCCTGATCACCTCTTTAAGCTCCGCATCCTTCCAGGGCTTCGGCAGTATCTGTTGGGCGCATCCTTCGGCAAGCGCCTCGACCACCGCGCCCCTGTCCGCATGCCCGCTCAGAAAAATACGCAAGACGCGGGGATGGCGCTCTTTTACCTGTTTGAGAAATTCCACCCCTTCCATCAGCGGCATCCGTATGTCGGAGATCACGAGGTCCACGTCTTCTTTTTCGAGCACCTCAAGCCCTGCCGCTCCGCTCTCCGCGAAGAGCAGGTCCCACGGTTCATCATACAGCAGCCGGCGGAGGGAATTAAGCACATTCTGCTCGTCGTCTACAAAGAGTATGGTCTGACGGCCGCTCATGAATATCTTTTCGGCATAACCGCAGAGAAAGCATAGGGCATAGGGCACAGGGTTGTGTATTTCGGTAGGCACTACCGAAATACACAAGCGCTATGCGCTATGCGCTTTTGAAATAATAGAGAGAACTCCTTATAATACAACCTTTACTGACCACTATAATTATTATCAGGAGGTTTATTTTGAAAAAGATCGTATCTGTGGACCTTGCGAGGAGAGTCAGGGACCTGCCTCCTTATCTATTTGCCGCGATTGACAGGATGAAGCAGGAAGCTGTCGGCAAAGGCGTTGACGTGATAGATTTGAGCATCGGCGACCCCGATATCCCGACCCCGAAACATATTGTCCGGAGGATGAAAAAGGCCGTAGAAAATCCTCAGCATCACCGTTACCCTTCGTATGAGGGGATGCCGTCTTTCAGGCAGGCGGTCGCGGGCTGGTACAAAAGGAGGTTTAACGTGACATTAGACCCGAAGACGGAGGTGCTTTCGCTTATCGGGTCCAAAGAAGGCATCGGGCATATGCCGCTCGCCTTTATTAATCCCGGAGACGTAGTGCTTGTGCCGTCCCCCGGATATCCTGTTTATCCCGTCGCGACACTGTTTGCCGGAGGTGAAAGCCATATCATGCCGCTGCTTGAAAGGAACGATTATCTTCCCGAGCTTAAGGCCATACCAAAAATTACCCTGAAAAAAGCGAAGCTCATGTTCATAAATTATCCGAATAACCCGACATCGGCTGTTGCGGGTAGGGCCTTTTACAAAGAGGTCATTGAGTTCGCGGCAAATAACAACATCATCGTATGTCATGACGCAGCGTATTCGGAGATATTTTATGACGGCAAAAAGCCGTTGAGCTTTCTCCAGATTCCAGGAGCGAAGGACGTGGGGATTGAATTTCATTCCCTGTCCAAAACATACAATATGACGGGATGGCGGATCGGTTTTGCCGTAGGCAACGCAAAGGCGATATTCGGGCTCGGAAAGATCAAGACCAACCTGGATTCCGGGATATTCCAGGCCATCCAGGAGGCCGGCATAGAGGCGCTCGGGACCGAAGAGCCCGTTCTTGAAAAAATACGGGACATTTATCAGGAAAGACGGGACGTCCTGTACGCCGGGTTAAAGAAAATAGGACTGGAGGCAGGGAAACCTGCGGCGTCGTTCTATCTCTGGGCAAGGGTGCCGAAGGGCTTCACTTCATCCGACTTTGTCGCCCATCTGCTTAATAACGCGGGGGTCCTCGGCACACCCGGCAACGGCTTCGGCGCGCCCGGTGAAGGCTACATCCGCTTCGCCCTCACAGCCTCCGCAAAGAGGATAAAGGAAGCGGTGGAGAGGATAGGTAAGGTACTTTAATAGAGTCAAGAGTTATGAGTTAAGAGTTAAGTCAGAATATCTGATTGAGAAGCATTTCTCTTGACTCTTGACTCTTAACTCTTAACTCCGATTATGCATACAGTCTACCTCGGCATCGGCTCCAATCTCGGCAACAGGGAAGACAACTGCGAGAGGGCGATCAGGCTGCTGACAGAACATGGGACAAGAATTACAAAACGTTCATCCATGCTCGAGACCGAGCCGTGGGGAGTTGAGGAACAGCCGAAATTCATCAATATGGCGGTTGAGGCTGAAACGTCCCTCGGACCTGAAGACCTGTTGCGAGCGCTGAAAAAAATAGAGGAAGAGGTTGGCAGGTTGCCGACTTCCCGCTGGGGCCCCAGGGTTATTGATCTCGATATTTTGCTCTACGATGATCTGACAATGAAGACCGGCGAACTGGAAATCCCACACCCGGGAATCAGCGAGAGGGAATTTGTGCTGAAGCCGCTTGCGGAGATAGCGCCGGATAAAGTGCATCCGGTTTTGAAGAAGAGTATTAAAAGCCTGTTGAAGGAATTGAGCGGAAAGTAGAGATTGAAGGTTCAGCATACATCGCTGCTCACATTTCTCCATTCTCCAGAAAACTGTAATACCCTTTGTGGTTGAAGACGATGTGATCGAGAAGTCTGATGCCGAGGGTATCGCCTGCGGACTTAAGTTGCCTGGTAATTTCAATATCTTCGTTGCTTGGAGTTAGAGTTCCTACGGGATGGTTATGGGCCACAATTATTGCTGATGCCCTGTCGGTAATCGGGTCAGCGAAGACTTCTCTTGGATGTACCTGAGTTTTATTTACAAGACCGACGGAGACAACACGGCTTTTTACTACCTCGTTGGCGCCGTTGATTGAAATGCAGATAAAGTGCTCTTGCTTTCGGTCTGCATAATGCTGAATTAGTGGAAGTATGTCGGCAGGAAAAGATATTTTCAACCCTTCCGGACGAATCCTTCGACGGGCAAACTCAAGGGCGGCAGCAATCAGCGTAGCCTTAGCTAATCCAACGCCTTCTATTTTCTGGAGTTCTTCGATATACAGATTTCCGTTACTGCCATCCAATATTTTTAGAATCCTGCCTGCAACAGTTAGTACGTCATGTCCTTTTGTTCCACTGCCCAAAAGGATTGCCATTAATTCTTTATCAGATAAAGACTCGGCTCCCTTTTGCTGTAGCTTTTCGCGGGGGCGGTCGGACTCAGGTATATCTCGCAGCTTTTTCATTTCAAATACAGCTGGGCATCCCTCGCCAGTTCCATTGCAATTAATTTCTGTTCCGATTTCTCTTTAGGCCATCCAGTGATGTTAGCGTGCAGGGGAGGAGTATCATCAGGCTTAATTCTTAATGATCTGTTCAATACATGAAAGGCCAAAATATCGGCACGACCCAAAATAGGCATTCTTCGCTTTACCGCAACGTCCTTATCTCCGATTTGCCATATTACAATATCCGTCAATCCGGAAACACGAAATACCGATGTCTCACCATTGGGCGCAGGAAGAAAGGCTGCATATTTAGCTCTTTTATGCTCAATACTGAAATGGTTTTTATGAAAAATAAATCGCGCTAAGACCTCTTCAGGTCGTACCTGTTCCGGCTCCATGTCCCCTCATTGTCTTACGTCTTATTGATTAAGACGTCTCAAATTATCAATTATGACCGGCGGTATTGCTTCCCCGAAATACTCCGTGCCATGCGTCTTGCTGTTCCCGAATATCCCTGCGTAGGCAATCATATTTTTACTGCCAAAACTGATTGCAAATACATATCCTCGATTATTATTCCATTCCAGCCCTATTTCGCCTGATGGCTCAGCAACAACCTGAGGCATAGGGAAAGAAGAGGGTATCAGATGAAGAAATTTCGTGGCCTCAAAGACAGAATCTCTTGAAACAGGATTGGCGCCATAACCGTCCCAGTTTGCTTTAGAACATTCCTTATAGATTTCCTCAACAGACTCGATTGTTTCTTCTAAGGTCGTCCCTATCATTATGCCCCTGCGCTAACAAGATGATTTAACGTTATTATAACAGAAAAATCTGTTCTCATTTTCTTTTTATCACCCGCCCGGCTTTCTTCCCTGAAATTTCCATCTTCTCTGCCTTTGTCCTCTCAAGAAGTTCTGACGCAGGCTCATCATTCGGGTCCTGAGGGACAAGTTCACCGCGAAAGGCTTTGGCAAGGATGGACTGGGTGAGCTTGTCTACATAGGCTTTTGCCCTGGTATAGCGGGCCTCTATCTGGTCAGCCAGAGCAAACAACGCCTCCACCCTGCGGACGATTTCTTGCTGTTCGGGAAGGGGAGGAATAGGCACTGAGAGTTCATTTAAGATTGCGATGTTGATGTTCTTCTGTGCCGTAGCAGGAGCAAACGTAGCAAGGTCCGCTTTTGCCACCCGTATAAAATATTCTACATATTCTGGAACGCACACATCGGTCGTCGTAATAATGCCAACAACACTGTCTGGGAAACACACAGGATATGTTAAGATGGCGGACTCAGCTATGTTCGCAGCGATAGTTATGCAAATGGTTCGATCCGGCCAAAGACGACTCTGAGCGAGCCCTGCCTCACTGTAGGTTTGCTTGTGAGACGTGATTCTGCCTCCCGACTGAGAAATGTCGCCAGTCTGGATAAATGGATACGACCCTCCGAATAGGAAAGGTGCATTCCTCGGTCTATGTCGTGACTTCCCGCGATTCATTTCTCCAGTGTCAGGCAGTTTCACCCACCGCCAAGTTTCGGGTATGCCTGGCAATTCTTCCCCCCGCCCTTGAGGGGAGGGGGCGAGGGGGAGGGTGTTCTTCTCTCTCCAATCCGCTGTCAATCTTCCAGAGCAAGCGGCGGCGAGGATGGATTGGCGGAAGCGTTTGAGGATGACCGGAATCTTAGCCAACCGCTTCTCGCAGGCGTTTATTTTGCCTAACAGTTTCTCGAGCTTCGCCACAATGCGACGTTGCTCGGCGAGTGGAGCAATCGGCAATTCAAAGTCTACTATTGCATTATCCGATGTTGTTGGATACATCGTGCCCGTGCAGCTTTCTCCGAGATGATTGAAGTAATCCTGATTCCAAGCGAGATAAAGCCAGAGGTATTGTTCAGCGAGTGCGCCATTATTTCGTAAGACAGTGAACGCTGAAGATATTTGAAGTTCTCCCTCCCGAATCCAAGTTATTGCCCCTCTGGTCGGGCGCACCTTTGAAATC
The DNA here is from genome assembly GCA_016234115.1 of Nitrospirota bacterium. GTDB lineage: Bacteria > Nitrospirota > Thermodesulfovibrionia > UBA6902 > UBA6902 > SURF-23. The sequence continues at coordinate 2,057 of JACRHD010000004.1, read as the reverse complement.
AGAACATCGTACCGTTTTGCCGTTCTACAGCCCTTGACGGAGGGTTTTTCGGTAAACGTATAATTCTTAGAGGCTATGTCGACATTACCAATTTCCAGATAGGGTACGACACCCACGCGCCCCTTCTCCTTTAAAACATCACATAGCTCAGCGATTTGAACTGATGCCCACCCTTGCGGCAGCCCAGCGCTCATTTCCGTGGCTCCTCGAAGTCAGATTCTTCACGGAGTTTATCCTGAGCCTGAATGCAAAATTCTTCGCTTTGCTCAGAATGACAGGCGAAGGATTCAGAATGACAAAAAAAAGGCACAGGACAACATGCTACGCTTTTTCTGTCATTCTGAGGCGAAGCCGAAGAATCTGTCTTTTTCTTTTCAAGCCACTCCGAGGATAAATCCTGCCATTCAGGATTGCTCGCCTCAATCAATGCAACCTTCTTTGCTCTGAGCCAGCCTTTTAGCTGTTTCTCACGAGCTATCGCAGAATTGATATCTTGGGTGGCCTCAAAATATACAAGCCTGTCAATATTGTATTTACTCGTAAAGCCGGCAACAAGCTTGTTTTTATGCTCATAGACACGACGCTCAAGATTGTTAGTGACACCCGTATATAGTGTTTTCGACCTGTTTGTCATTATGTAGACATAGTATTGTTTCATTCAGTAAATCTATCCATCGAGATTCTTCACTCCGTTCAGAATGACAACTTCCCTCCGATATGTCATTCTGAGTGAAACGAAGAATCTTGCATTTTCATTCCTCTCCATTTATTTCTATCAGCTGAATAATATCCCTCAGATCATCCACCATAGCCTCAAGCTCTGTAATCGCCTCACTGGCCAAGTCCTGCGGTTCAGGCAGTCCGTCGCTGTCTTCGAGAGAATCATCTTTGAGCCATGTGATATCGAGCTTGAAGTTTCGCTCTTTGATCTCATCGACATGAAACTTACGGAAGCGGCCTTCCTCCCCTAAGTCTTTCCGCTTGCTCTGACCATTAGGGTCTTTGCCGTAACACTTTTCAAATTCCTCAAAATGCTTCGGACTTAACGGGCGGTCCTTCTTCGTAATGCCCGGCACATTGGAGCGGGCATCGAAGATCCAGACGTCTTCGGTCTTCGCACCCTTCTGGAAAAAGATAACATTTGCCTTCACTCCCTGGCTGTAAGGCGTAAACGTGCCTCGCGGCAGGCGCAGGATGGTGTGAAGGTTGCAGTCCTGCATAAGGATTTCAAAAACTTCGCCTGCCTTATTTTCAAAGAGACAATTATCAGGCAGAACAATTGCAGCCCTGCCGCCGGGTTTGAGAATATTCATCACATGCTGGACAAAGTTCAACTGTTTGTTGCTCGTCTCGATAGTGAAGTCGTCCCGCTCAGGGGCTTGGTTCGCGCCTTTGGTGCCGAAGGGCGGATTGGTCAGGACACAGTTATAAAGCTCTCCTCTGTTCGGTTCATAAATCGTATCGCCCAAATAAATCCTCGCCTCCAACCCATGCAGGAAAAGATTCATGAGCGCAAGCCTTCTGGGACGCGGCACTAAATCCTGACCGTAATAGGTCGCGGACTTTATCCGTTTGATATCTTTGCGGTCGAATGCACCTTTAGTCTGCTCTATCAACCATTAATAAGCACAGACCAGAAAACCTCCTGTGCCGCAGGCTGGATCGCAGATCGTGAAATCACGCACATCGCGCGGGTCGGGTTTCATGACCCGGACAATGGACTGGATCAAAACGCGAGGGGTGAAATACTGTCCCGCACCCTTCTTTCCTTCACTCGCTGCCCTTTCGAGCAGACCTTCAAAGGCCGCGCCCTTCACATCCACATCCATCTCTGACCATTCTTCCTCGTCAATCATATTGATGACCCGTTTCAGGTTCACAGGATTGTTGAAGCGCGGCATTGACTGGGCAAAGATATCACCCAGGATTCCTTTTGCCTCGCGAAGCTTGCGAAGTATATCGGAATAATGATCAGTCAGGCGTGTCCCCGATAGTTCTTTAAGGCTTGTCCAGTCGCATCCTTTGGGCACTTCAATATCCCGCTCATCAGCCATCTT
>JACRHD010000049.1 GCA_016234115.1 Nitrospirota bacterium | reverse complement strand
GGAGGCACAGAGTTAAAAAATAAGAGAAAAGGCCAATATGAATCATTCACCTAAGTGATGAAGCAAAATTATTCGATAACCTCTTGTTTTCTCAGTGTCTCTGTGCCTCTGTGGTAAATGAACTGCTGTTTTTAGGTTAAATTATTAACAGTCTCAAAATAGCAATCACAACTGTAGGCCTTTGTCCGTCATGCCCGATTAATCCCGATGCATCGGGACGGGAATGACGATAAGGATATGCAGACTATTATGAGAATGTTAATAATGATAAAATCTACTTGTATATTTAAAAAGTGTCCCGGGGGCTTCAGATGGAAGAAATAAAACTTCGGTCCCCGGGTCCGCAAAGGATGGGGCCTATTGCAGACATAACGGGATACGGCAAAGGGGCGAGCTTGAAAAGTTCGGCCTCACTGTTGAAAATACTTTTTACATCACGCGAAGATTCCGGCCAGGGGATTGCGGCAACATGTTTTTGAATCATACCTCCCGGAGTTTATGAATAATCCGGGTTAGAAGGCAATTATTTGAATATAAATATTTCAAAAAAAATAGTCATTGTCATTGTCATAGCCGTCGTCATCCTCGCTTTCAAGGCATTCAACCTCGGCCAGTACCTGACTCTCGCCTATATCAAAGAATCGCAGCAGAATTTTCTGTCGCTGTATTCCGAACGCCGCTTTACCGTCATCGCAGGCTATATGGCGATATATATCTTTTCCACCGCGCTGTCTCTGCCCGGCGCGGCAGCGCTGACCATCGCCGCGGGCGCGCTCTTCGGTCTCGTCACGGGTACGGTAATTGTGTCTTTTGCGAGCACCATAGGCGCCACACTGGCATGTTCCGTCTCGCGTTTCCTGCTGCGCGACTGGGTACAGGGGAAATTTGGGGACAGGATAGCGAAGGTCAACGAGGGCATCGAAAAGGAAGGGGCCTTTTATCTCTTCACGCTCCGTATGATTCCGCTGTTTCCGTTCTGGCTCATTAACCTCGCGATGGGAGTTACGGGAATGCGGCTCATAACCTTCTACTGGGTCTCACAGCTTGGCATGCTTGCCGGCACGGTCGTATATGTAAATGCCGGGAAGGAGCTGGCAAAGATAGATTCGCTGAATGGGATACTTTCGCCGGGATTGATTGTCTCTTTTGCGCTCCTGGGAGTTTTTCCCTTAACGGCAAAAAAACTGATAGCGGTTATTAAATCAAAGAAAAGGTCCGGGGGGTCAAGGGGCCGGGGTGTCGAGTGAAGGAGGGACCATGCCGACTTACGATTTTGACATAGGAATTCTTGGAGGAGGGGCCGCAGGTCTAACGGTCGCTGCCGGGGCAAGCCGGTTCGGGGCAAAGACGCTGCTTATTGAAAAAGAAAAGACGTTAGGCGGCGACTGTCTGCATTACGGCTGTGTGCCGAGTAAAACGCTGATCAGGTCGGCGCATGTGTACCATATGATGAAAAATGCCTGGAGATACGGTCTGCCGGGTGCGGACATAAGGCCGGTTGATTTTGCGGACATAGCCAAACGCATCCGGTACGTCATCGGCGCTATTCAGAAACATGATTCGGTTGAGAGGTTCTGCAGCCTCGGAGTGAAAGTTGAATTCGGGAATGCGGCCTTTGTCGACGAGCATGCCGTCAGAATAAACGGCGAAACTTACTCGGCAAAGAAATGGGTCATTTCTTCCGGTTCCTCGCCTGATGTCCCGCCTGTAGAAGGCATTGAGACTACACCGTATATTACAAACAGGGACCTATACTCGTTCGACAGTCTTCCTAAATCCATGATAGTCATGGGGGCCGGTCCTGTAGCGATTGAAATGGCGCAGGCCTTCGCAAGGCTCGGGACGAAAGTCACCGTCGTACAGCGGAGCGGGCAAATTCTGAGCAGGGAAGATAAGGACATGGCTGATATGGTCATGAATCTCCTTGAGACAGAAGGGATAACGTTTCACCTGAATACGGCCGTCGTCAGGACAAAAGACCTGGGACATGAGAGGGAACTGATTATCAAAGGCAAAGACGGGCGGGAAACGGGCCTCAGGGCGGAAAGACTGCTGATTGCGCTCGGGAGGAAGATAAATACCGGAGGACTCGGACTGGAAGGGATATCTCTGCGTTTTGATGAAAAAGGCATTAAGGTCGATAACCGGATGAGGACCAATCATGCGCATATATATGCCGCTGGAGATGTCACAGGGGAATATCAGTTCACCCATGCGGCGGGATACGAGGGGAGCGTTGTCCTCAGCAACGCGGTCCTTCATTTACCCCGAAAAACGGATTATAAATTTATGCCGTGGTGCACCTATACCGCCCCCGAGCTTGCGAGCATAGGCATGAACGAAAAACGCGCAAGAGAAGCGGGCATTGAATATTCGGTCTGGACAGAGGAGTTCAGGGCCAACGACAGGGGTCTTGCTGAAGGGGAAGAGGCCGGAAAGATCAAGCTGCTCCTTGATAAAAAGGGGACCCCCATCGGTATCCAGATACTCGGGCCCCGGGCCGGAGAGTTGTTGAGTGAGTGGGTGGCCGTCCTGAACGCAGGCGTAAAGCTGTCAACGCTTGCCGGCGCGGTGCATCCGTACCCGACACTCGCCGAGATCAACAAGAGGGTCGTGGGAAATTACTTTTCGGAAAAGATCTTTTCCGAAAAGGTAAAAAAGGCCCTCAAGTTCTTCTTCAATTTCAAGGGACGGGCCTGCGGTCTCTCCTGACGGCAAAGAGAGGACCTCCGGCTGACAGGGACAAAAACCCAATGCCGTCTTCTGATGATAGACCATCCATAATGTGCCGGCTTTGTCTTTTGTGACGCCGGTCCGGAAATACCGCCGCCGGCCCTTAAGTCGCGTTTCTTTTGTTCCGATGACAATGTTAAAATTAATCGTTGTATATGTTTAAACATAAATACCTCCGCTTCCTGATATATCTTGCCGTGGCAAGTCTCCTTTTTGTGGCCGGCTGGTATTCGCACATATGGTCTCAGAGTTTGAAGCTCTGTTATAAACCCCGGCGTGTTTCAGCGAAAGGATTTTATTTCACCAGTCCGCTGCTGGACGTGGAGCTGCCCGAGGGGGTCGTTATCAATCAGGAGCCGATCCCGTTCAAGCACAAGGTCGAATCGCTTATTCATAACCGGAGCAAAGAAGTGCAGGAGGTTTCGGTCTATTACCGTGACCTGCATGACGGGCCGTGGTTTGGAATCAATGAAGACCGGGAATTCAACCCTGCCAGCATGATGAAGGTGCCGCTGATGATCGCCTGGCTCAAGCGCGCCGAAACAGACCGGCTTGCGCTCAATCGTACAATGCGTTACGACGGCACAATAGACATCAGCGCACTGCAGCAAATCCGGCCGGCTTATACAATTACACCAGGTCGAAGCTATACCGTTGAAGAGCTCCTGCAGTATATGATCAGTTATTCCGACAACAATGCAACGGCGTTGCTGTATAATGCGCTGAACAACGAAGAGATAGGGGCTGTCCTTGATGGAATGGATGTAAACAATACAGTGATCGGCGGCAGTAATTTCATCAGCGTTCACGGATACTCGGGCTTTTTCCGCATTCTCTATAATGCCTCCTATCTTAACCGTGAAATGTCTGAAAAGGCGCTCGCGCTGATGAGTCAGCAGGATTTTTCCCAGGGGATCGCAGCGGGCCTGCCTGCGGGGGTAGCAGTGGCCTCGAAATTCGGGGAGTCCGTGCAGAGAGGCGGGGAGCGGCAACTTCACGAGTTCGGCATAGTGTATCATCCCACACGCCCCTACATCCTTGGGATCATGACGCTCGGCAACAATCTGGAAAAGCAGGCTGAGTTCCTGAGGGACATTTCCCGGTTGATTTACAGGGAAGTCGATTCATCGGACCAGGGGCCTTTCAAATCATGCCTTCAAAGGCAGTCATAAGCCGGGCCTGCGGTATCTCCTGAAATAAAACGGTCCCAACGGGGTTCGAACCCGTGTTTCAGCCTTGAGAGGGCCACGTCCTAGGCCACTAGACGATGGGACCTTTTTGAGAGTTAAGAGTCAAGAGTTATGAGTTAAGAAAAAAAACTGCTCTTCAGATTTTCGCGCCTAACTCTTGACTCCTGACTCTTAAATGGCTGGGGAGAGAGGATTCGAACCCCTATAAGCAGATCCAGAGTCTGCCGTCCTGCCGTTGGACGACTCCCCAAATCAAACAGAATAGCGTACTTAAATCTTAATACAATTGTCAATAACGCAACCCCACAAAACAGGGCGAGGCGCCGCCTCGCCCCTACCTCTTCTTGGCCGTCTCTTTAATCAGCACCTGACCGATGATGTTTCTCTGTATCTGGTTCGTGCCTTCGTATATCTGCAGTATCTTTGCGTCGCGCATCATCTTTTCAACAGGATACTCCCTCATATAGCCGGAGCCTCCCATGACCTGAATGGCGTCCACAGTTACCTTCATCGCGACATCGGTGGCGAACAGTTTTGCCATTGCGGACTCCTTTGACACTTCCTTTGCCGCGCTGTCGATATATTTTGCCACTGAATAGACCAGCGCCCTCGCGGCCTCGATCTGTGTGGCCATGTCCGCAAGCATATGCTGGATCGCCTGAAAACTGATTACAGGCTGTCCGAACTGCTGTCTCTCCTTCGCGTATCCGGCAGCGGCCTCAAACGCCCCCTGAGCAACTCCCACCCCCTGTGCCCCCACGCCAGTCCTTGATTTATCGAGGGTCTTCATTGCAACTATGAAACCCATGCCCTCTTTTGAAATAAGGTTCTCTTTCGGAATGCGGCAGTTTTCAAACACCAGCTCCCTCGTTGCCGAAGCCCTTATGCCTAACTTGTTCTCCTTCTTGCCGAAACTGAAACCCGGCGTCCCTTTTTCCACGATGAAGGCCGAGGCGCCCCTCGCCCCTTTGCTCTTGTCCGTCATTGCAATCACGGTGTAAATCTCCGCTTCTCCTCCGTTGGTTATCCACTGCTTCGTCCCGTTAAGGACATACTCGCTTCCATCCGGTTTCGCGGTCGTCCGGACCCCGGCCGCGTCGCTTCCCGCGTTTGCCTCTGTCAGGCCGAAGGCGACAAGTCTCTTACCCGAGGCGATGTCGGGAAGATATTTTTTCTTTTGCTCCTCCGAACCGTAGAGGAGGACCGGATATGTTCCAAGCGCGTTGGCGGCATATGTAGTCGAAACGCCGAGACATCCCCTGCTCAGCTCTTCTATTACGAGCGACAGCTCAAATCCACCCTTGCCCATCCCGCCGTATTCCTCGGGTATGTAAAGCCCGAAGAAATCCGACTGGGCAAGCGTCTTCATAATTTCCCACGGGAACTCCTCTTTTTCATCCAGCTCCGCTCTGACCGGCAGCACCTTTTCCTCGGTTATCTCCCGGGCAAGGTCTTTGATCATCTGCTGGTCTTCAGTAAGAAAATAGTCCATAACAACCTCCGTAACAATTTGAAATTTCAAATTTCAAATTTGAAATTCTCAATCACCATTTTATCAGCGCCGAGGCCCATGTCAGTCCCGCGCCGAAGGCCTCCAGAAGGACATAGTCATCCTTCTTTATCCTTTCTTCCCGGACGACTTCATCAAGGGCTATCGGGATCGAGGCGCTCGAGGTATTTCCATATCTGTCTACATTGACGGCGACCTTGCTCATGGGCATGTGCAGCCTCTCGGCGGTCGCTTTTATTATTCTCAAATTGGCCTGGTGCGGGATAATCATTGCCAGCTCTGAAGGCCTTATATTATTCTCTTTCAGCGTGTCTGTAACAAGTTTTTCAAGGGTCCTGACGGCTACCTTGAAGGTCTCATTGCCTTTCATTTTGACGACATGCATTTTGTCTTTTACGGTCTTGGCCGTCGGCGGATGCGAGGCCCCTCCGCCGGGAAGACAGATATAGTCCCACATATTGCCGTCGGAATAAAGATGGGTCGAAAGTATCCCCCTCTGTCCCCTTGTACGCTCAAGCACCACCGCCCCCGCGCCGTCTCCGAACAGCACACAGGTCGAGCGGTCCTGCCAGTCAACGAACCTTGACATGACTTCGGCCCCGACAAGCAGTATTCTTTTCATGGCGCCGCTCCTGATAAAATTGTCGGCGACCGAAAGACCATAGAGAAATCCGCTGCAGGCCGCGTTGACATCAAAGGCCCCTGAATTTTTGGCGCAGAGTTTCTTATGCAATATCGACGCGGTCGAGGGCATCGGCATGTCGCCGCTCATCGTAGCCACAATGATTAAATCCACCTCCCCCGGTTTTACACCCGCTGCCTGCAGCGCCCTCTTCGAGGCCTCAAGGCAGAGGTCGGACGTGGTTTCTTCCCCGGCGATCCTCCGCTCTTTTATCCCCGTCCTCTCGGTGATCCATTCATCCGTGGTATCGACCCTTTTTTCAAGGTCGAAATTAGTGAGGACCTGTTCGGGAACGTATGAACCCGTGCCTGTTATCCTACTCCTGAATCGCAACGGTTTCCCTCCCTGAAACGCCCTCTTTAAATTCCTTTGATATGATGTCCGAAATACCTTTTATATGGAAATTGGCCGCGAGCTTGATCGCATTTTTTATGGCCTTGGAGGTCGATCTCCCGTGGCTGATGATGCACGGTTTGCTTATGCCTAACAGGGGCGCCCCGCCGTACTCCGAATAGTCGGTCTTCCTTTTGAAGTTTTTGAGGGCGTCCTTGAAAAAAAGATACCCGATCCGTCCCGCCGTGCTTTCGGATATCTCCCGCTTCAGCATCTTGGCGATCGCCTCGGCAAGCCCTTCGCTTATTTTAAGGGCGATATTGCCTACAAAGCCGTCGCATACTACGACATCGGCCTCCCCCGCGAATATGTCCTTGCCCTCGACATTGCCGCTGAAATTGACCTTTGAATTTCTCAGCAGCTTAAAAGTCTCTCTTGTAAGCTCATTTCCTTTTGCATCTTCCTCGCCTATGCCGAGGAGGCCTATTTTAGGGCTTTCGATGTTGAATATATACCGCGCGTAGGCCTCTCCCATAATCGCGAACTGATAGAGATGGACTGGCTTGCAGTCTACATTGGCCCCGGCGTCAATGAGGACAAAGCGGCCTTTGAGAGTGGGCATTACCGCGGCTATCGCAGGCCTTTCAATCCCCCTGATTTTCCCGAGCACATGGAGCGCCGTAGCCATGACTACGCCTGAATTGCCCGCGCTCACCATGGCGTCGGCATGATCGGATTTTACGAGGTCGACGGCCACTCTCAGTGATGAATCTTTCTTTCGCCGCAAAGCGGTAAGGGGAGATTCATCCATCTCAACGGTCTGCGAGGCGTGTTTGATGCTTATCTGCACCCCTCCGTAATTCCTTTTTTTCAGCTCGGAATGAATTTCCGCTTCATCACCTACGAGAATTACCGAGAGTTCACTACTTTCCAGAAGCGCCTCTATCGCGCCTTCTACAGTCGTTGCAGGGGCGTAATCACCGCCCATAGCATCGAGAGCTATCCTCATACCGGTTCTTTTTCAATTACTTCAAGTATCTTCTTTCCGTTATAACTTCCGCAGCTCATGCATACTCTGTGCGGAAGCTTCGGTTCCTGACACTCCGGACATACGGACACGCCGGGCAACTGGATTTTCCAGTTCGCGCGCCTCTTGTCCCTTCTGGATCTCGAATGTCGTGACGTTGGATTCGGCATTTTCTTACTCCTTTCGGTCTTTCAGCAGTTCCCTGAATTTTGCAAGCGGGGCAAGTCTCGGGTCGGTCTCTTCCTTCCGGCATCCGCATGGGCCCTCATTCAAATCTTTTCCGCAAAACGCGCACAATCCCCGGCACTCGTCTTTGCAGAGCGGTTTCATGGGGGCCGCAAGAAGGACCTGTTCCCTCACAAGCTCCGTAACATTAAGTTCATCATTTTTATAAAAACCGATGTCTAACTCCCCGTTTGTTAATTCCTGTTCCTTTACCTTTCCGGTTTCTCCGGCGGGAAGATATTCCTCCCTGAATGTAAGGTCCATCGGCAATGAAGCGTCCTTCAGGCAGCGGCTGCATTTGGCGGTCACCATGATTTTTACCGCGCCCTCAATCAGGACCCTCCTGCCGAACCTCGTAATATTCAGAATAACATGGGCGATATCCGGTACCGCATGATCGTTTATTATTACCGGCAGGTCCGCTTCATGCAGCAGACCCTCCTCGGGGATATCGGGAACATGTATTTTCATAAAGCCTTCCGGAAAAATGTAACTTTACATTATAAGGAGTGTTCCGGCTACTTGTCAAATGAAACGAAGGGATTTTGCGGCCGTTCAGTCACTGGTTTTACACACCCCTGCGCCCCTCTCAAGAGGGGATCGACTGAGTCCCCTCCTGGGAGGGGCAGGGGTGGGTGTCTTTCCGGCGCACAATACACCTTATAACTGAGGGGCACAAGATATTCTGATATAATGAATTTAAAGGTAATTCATTCAATATGAGAATATTTTTCAAACCAGCCGTTATATTAATGGACCGTCTCCGGTTCAGGAGGAAGATGACTGTTATCGCGCTGGTGATCTCGCTTCCCGTCATGTCGTTCATGTACCTTCTTCTGACGGAAATAAACACGGATATTCAATTCGCCGGGCGGGAAAAGCTCGGCGCGGCGTACATCGAGGCTGTAATGAAATTTGTGCGGGATGTCCAGCAGCACCGGGGAATGTCCAGCGCTTTCCTCAACGGAGACGCCTTATTCAGGGCAAAGATGCTGGAAAAACAGTCACACATAGATAATGATATTAAAGCCGTATTTGAACTCGACAGAAAATATTCATCCGAGATCCCGATAACGGATGAATGGAAGACAATATCGGAAAACTGGAGGGCCCTCGGCAATAGGGCATTCGATCTGTCGGCGAAAGACAGCTTTGCCGGACATACGTCGTTTATTGATTCCGTCCTCTCGCTGATGGTCCGCCTGGCGGACATCTCCAACCTGACCCTGGCCCCGACCATCGAGAGCTATTATCTTATGGACACTGCCGTCACCAAACTTCCACAGGCCGCCGAATATACCGGTCAGATCAGGGGAATCGGAGCGGCCGTCATTGTGTCGCGGGAGATTTCGCCTGAGACAAGGGCGCGTCTGATCATATTGTCCGGCCTGTGCCGGGCGGCGGTGGAGAAGGTCAACAGCAACATGCAGAAGGTCTTTCAGGAAGCCCCTGACATGATTGCCCTGACGGGAGACCGCCTCAGAGAGTCGGATCTCATGGTCTATGACGCGCTGAATATGCTCGACAGCAGAGTCATCAATGAGAGTGGAATAAATATCAGCCCCTCCGAATACTTCGCGGCCTTTTCCAGGGGAGGAGACGCAATCCTGAAATTGCACGAGGCCGTTACATCCGCCCTGAATATTGCCCTGGAGAAACGCATAGCCGGCCTGACGCGAAAGAGAAATCTGATTGAATTGTCCGCGGCCTTTTCTTTCCTGATCGCCTTCTATCTTTTTGCCGGAAACTATCTTTCAGTAACTGATTCCCTCTCGGGTCTGACTCAGGCGTCGAAGCGCATAGGCGGCGGAGACATGAAAGTGAAAGTTTCCCTTAAGGCAAGAGATGAGATGCAGGAACTGGCGGAGAGCTTCAACGATATGTCAAAGAAACTTTCTCAGGTGATGGGAGAATTAAAGCGCTCCAACACGGAGCTTGAACACTTCGCCTATCTGGCCTCTCATGACCTCAAGTCCCCGCTTCTGGCGATAGGAAGCAATCTCAGGCTCTTTCAGCGGCGGTACAGGGGAAAGCTGGACGCAGAGGCGGACCTCTTTATATCGGACGCGATAAAGAGCACGCTCCGTATGGAAAGGCTTATCAGCGACCTGCTGACTTATTCGAGGGTGGGGACCAGGGGAACCCCCTTTGAGCCGACCGATTGTTCCGAGGCGCTGAACGTAGCGGTCGCAAACCTTAAAGTCGCCATTGAAGACAGCGGCGCCGTAATAACCCGCGACGCCCTTCCTGAAGTGAAGGCCGACTCCATTCAGATTGTCCAGTTATTCCAGAATCTGATCGGAAACGCCGTCAGGTTCCGAGGCGATGCGCCCCCGCTCATACACGTTTCCGCCGAGCTCAGGGGGAGCGAATGGGTCTTCTCGGTCAGAGACAACGGCGTCGGCATTCCTCCGGAACAGACAGAGAAAATCTTTGAAATATTCCATCGCGCCCATGGAGAAAAATTCGAGGGCACGGGGATGGGTCTGGCGATCTGCAAGAAAATCGCGGAGCGCCACGGCGGGCGCATATGGGTGGAGTCGGAGCCGGGCAAAGGGTCGACTTTTTATTTCACTGTCCCGGTTGTCGGCAAGAGGGAAGGGGAATTCTGAAGTCGTCGCAAGCCGACAGTATCAGGGTCATTCACCGGCAGGTTCAAACCAGTTATTCAAAACGCCGGTCGCAGGATGGCAATTATACGCGCAGCTTACGGGATAGCTATTCAGAAGGTTCAGGTTCTGCAACCCCATTTTGCCGTATTTGTCTCCGCTTTGCCCGTCATAATGATTATACTGCATCTCATCATAGACCCATCCCCACTGTGTATTTGAGCCGTGAACATTATGACACGTCAGGCAATGCACATTGGAGTTTATACTGTCCCTGTATTTCCATCCGTTTCCCGCTCCATCCTGAATGTGCCAGAAATGCAGGTTGTAATACTCGCCCGGACCCCTCCAGCCTTCCTGATCATCGTAGGGCTTGCCGGAGGCGTCATACCTGTCCTTAAAGTTTGTCCGGGTAGAAGCGGTATAATAGGGCGGCATTACACCCCACCAGTGGTCCCAGTCGTAATTGCTGCCGGCTTTGACGCCGAGGACGGCCTCCTTTGTCACTCGCGGGTAGTTGGAATGACAGTTGAAGCAGAGTTCGTATGCGCCCTCATCATCCGTTCTATAAGGCGCCCCTTGCCCTGCCTGCGTTAAAGGCAGTGTTAAATTTTTTGCAAGCAATCCTTTATAGTCGGAACCATGACCATTGGAATGGCAGCCCGTGCCGGGATTCCCGTTTCCAAGGCAGGTGAGCCCCTGCTGCTTGTGGCCATAGGTCTTTGTCCAGTTAGTTTGTATATCCCTGCTCATCTTGTATGGCGCGACGCCGAGTGTCTTTCCGTCTGAGAAGGGGCTTAAATTGCCGTTAGCGCCATCTGTGTCATGACAGCTCAGGCAATGGTTTTCAACACTCGAAGGATCGGAAGGATTATAAATATATACTTCACCTGTATCAACGTTTTTCAGCTTTACGCTTCCGCCCGGGTGCTGAGATGTATCATGGCAGACGGCGCAATCGGAGCCGGCGATCGTTCCGCTTGCGGGGTTGTGGTGATGAGAAGTCTTTTTGAAATCTCCGCCCGTACCCGAACCGTCCCCGTTTGAGTCGACTATCTGCCTTCTGTTCCCCCTGGCCGTCTTATGGCATGATACGCAATTTGAATAATCCTGCGCCGGCATGGTAGTGCCCCATGTGGCGTTGCCGTGACAGCCGAAAGCGCCGCTGCACGAGCCCCCGGACGGGCTGAAAATGTAAGTCAATGTCCCCGCGCTGTTGCCTATTTCGTATGAGTTGTTGACGTGTTTGGAGTAATCGGATATGGCGTTTCCGGTATTGGTCGTGTTCCAATGGCATTTTTCGCATGTCATGTAGTTGTGTCTTGGATGGCTGTTGGCCTTGGGAGAGGCATTCGTATAACCGGGGGGGGTCCCGTGGCATGATGCACAGGTCAAAACGCCTGATCCCCAACTGTCTGAAGTGTAGGCCTGTATGGTCCCGCTTGAAACTGAGGTCCCATTACTGTGGCAGTACATATTGCCGCACCGCATCGAGCCGCTGTTGGTGACCGTAGTGTTTGCCTCGCTGCCGGCATAATTCACTGTTGTCTGTCCGTCATAACTGCCGCCGCCGGCTGAAAAAACAGTGAAACCGATATCTATCGCATGCCCGGCGCTATCAGGCATAATATAGCCGGTATGACATGTTTCGCATGTAAAACCAAGGTCTGCGACATGTCTTTGATGCTTCCCGGCATAAAGTGATCCCGTGGCATTCACGCCGGTAACGAGATCGCCGGATATCAGAGGCGCGCCGCTTGGTCCCGATGCCCCATGACACGTATTGCACGCGACAACGAAACCGGTCATGTGAGAATGGCAGGCCTTGCAATTGGAAGCGTTGTTATGGCCGTTGTCCGACTGGGAGCTTGTGTCATACCTGTGATAGTTCGTGGCGGTGTGGCAAACCTCGCAGACCCTTGTTGACGATGTATGGTCCTCGGAGTCATCGCCCATTGCGTATGGGGCGTTCCCCTGGGCACCCGTGAGATATCTGAAATCAACTGTGCCGCCCGGAAGTGTCCCGCCCGGCGCTGTAATGTTTTCTTTTATAAGGTATATATTCTTTGTGGCATGAAACGTATGACACGTTTCACAGACAAACTCCCCGTATCGGCCTCCCGCAACGCCCCATCCGTTGCTGCCCGCCCATTTTCGAGGGGTCCACGCGCCTCCATTGGACACGCAGGCCGTCTTTGTTTCATATGCGGCGTCGGAGCATGAGCCTGCGATTTCAGAGCTGTGCATCTTGATCGCGTTGCCCCAGTTGTTCTGCTCATACCCCGCCTCTCCCGGAGAGGGAGTATTCGCATTTGTCCTGTGGCAGCCTTCGCAGATTTCCCCTTGTGAGCGATGAAGCAGGTTTCCGTCTCCGGAGGCATTCAACGCAGATACGCGGCATGGAAACACTAATAACAGAATGAACCCCGCGACCTGGAGGATGAGCAATGTTTTTCTCTGATAATCTTTCATATTTAGTCTCTTTCAGTTATGATCTGTCCGCCGGTGTAATTAATAAACGTTTTTTGAGCCCCAAATCACCGATTCACAAATATACTCAATTCAGCCGTCATTTGACAAGTAAAATCTTCATGGCATAGTAACCATTCAGTGAAGGGTGGTAGTTACCCTCTCTTTATTAGATGGGGTAATGTTATTTCCCCCTTTGAAAAAGGGGGATGAAGGGGGATTTTGTGATAAAAATATCCATCAAAAAATCTCCCCTTACCCCTCTTTTTCAAAGAGGGGGATAACCCGGTCCCCACCCTTCACTGTGAAGGGTTACATAATACAGGTTTCCCGGGGGGTGGCGCTGACCTTTACGACGCTATCTTCAAACTGATATCGGCTGCGGGCGCTGAATGCGTGAGGGCGCCGACGGATATCAGGTCTACTCCTGTTTCAGCGATTGAACGGACATCATCAAGGGTCACATTCCCCGACGCTTCAATTATGACGCCGGGATTTCTCCGCCTGATAACGCTCACGGCCTTCTTCATGTCGCCGCCGCTCATATTATCGAGCATGATAATATCCGCAGCGGCGGACAGTGCTTCGTTCACTTCCGTGATATTTTTCACTTCCACTTCGATCTTCATCAGATGGTGCGCGCGGGCGCGGGCAATTTTTACCGCCTTTGCCACTCCTCCCGCCGCCGCAATGTGGTTGTCCTTGATAAGAACGCCGTCGAAGAGACCATAGCGGTGATTGTGTCCGCCCCCGGTCTTCACCGCGTATTTGTCAAAGTACCTGAGTCCCGGGGCCGTCTTTCTCGTGTCGGCAATTTTTGCCTTGAGACCTTTTACGCTCTTAACATAATTGCCGGTAAGAGTCGCTATCCCGGAAAGCCTCTGAAGGAGATTAAGGGCGGTCCTTTCGGCCATCAGCAGGTTCGCCGTCTTCCCGGTCAGCTTTGCGATAATGTCTCCTGCCTTTATCCTGCCGCCTTCTTTTTTGAGGGCCCTGAATTTAATTTTACTGTCCGTAAGGTGAAAGACCCTCTCTGCAAATGGAAGTCCGGCGAGAATAAAATCACCCTTTGCGATAATGGCGGCATCGGAGACATGATTTGCGGGAATGAGCGCGGACGTCGTTACATCGAGGATGCCGATGTCCTCGTGCAGGGCATTGAGAAGGATGACGTCTATGAAATGTGCGTTATTCATCGTATTTCATTTAAACCACGGAGACACAGAGAAAATCAATTTTCTTCTTCTTTCTCCGTGCCTCTGTGTCTCTGTGGTTAATTATTTTTTCGATAATAGTTTAAACAGTCCATACACCCCTCCGAAGGCCGCGCCTAAGGCCAGCGCAGAGCGCCAGTCCATGACCGTCTTTACATTGCCTTCGACATGGCGCGCCAGCATGAGAAGAGAGGTCGTGTTTTCCGCCTCTATCTTATTAGCTGCCATTACCCCGACGGCGCTCCTGTCGACCCTGCTTATACGTTCTCCCGCTACGGTGACAAGAGAACAGGCGGTCTGTAAAGAAGCGTCTCCTGAAACGGATATCATGCTGATCGCGTTGTTCAGGTACGCGTCCCGGGCCTTTACGACGCACGCGGCGCTCTGTGTAATGTCCACATTCTCTCCGTCAACCGTGAGGGCGCACGACTGCTGCATTTCAACGTGCCCGCCTTCGACCGAGCGGACTGAACTCTTTTTTATATTGATGAATTCCCCCTCCACGACCTGGGCCTCCCCTCTTTCCAAAACAACGGGCTCCTTACTCATCGGCTTTCCTCCATTGATCAAGTTTATCGATATTGTTCCGGATGGACTGCTTCTTCGCGAGGTATTCTTCGTACTTCGCTTTATTTTCCTCGACGACCTGGGGGGGCGCCTTGCTGATAAAATTCTCATTCGAAAGTTTCTTCTGCACAAACTGAATGTCCTCTTCAACCTTTGCCGTCTCTTTGGTCAGCCTGATGATCTCGGCGTCAATGTCGAACAGCCCTTCAAGCGGGACAAATATCTCCATGTCCGGTTTGACCGTGGAGGCCGAGTTTTTGGGATGATGGAGCTCCCTGCCTATTTTTACATCTTTTGTCCGGGCCAGTTTTTCGATATATGAAATGTTCTCCTTCAATATACCTTCCGAATGGTCCGACACCTTTATCAGGGCCTGAAGTTCGAGAGACGGCGACAGGTTCAGTTCACCCCTGATGTTTCTGATCCCGATAACCGCGTCCATAACGGTATTCATCTTTTCTTCGGCGTCACGGTCCGTAAGGCCGTCCGCTGCGGCGGGATATTTACGGATGCAGAGGCTCTCAGCGCCCTTGCCGCACGGCAACTGCTGCCAGATTTCTTCAGTGATGAAAGGCATAACTGGGTGCAGAAGCGCAAGGGATTCTTCAAAGACGTGCACTAACGTGCTGACCGCGATATTCTTCGCCCCGGCATTCTCGCCGTACAATTCAGGTTTTATCATCTCGACGTACCAGTCGCAGAGTTCATGCCATATGAACTGGTACAGCGCGCCTGCGGCGTCATTGAACCTGTACTCGTTAAGAGCCGTGTTTACTTCCGAGATTACGGATGAAAGACGGCTGAGTATCCACCGGTCGGCCAATGTAGGGGGAGTTCGTGAACTGCCCCTGCGGATTTCTTCCATTGTTATAATTTCCGTGTCTTCTTTTACATTCATCGATATAAATCTCGCCACGTTCCATATCTTGTTAAGGAAATGCCTGTATCCTTCGACCCTCTGCTCGGAGAATTTGATGTCCCTCCCCTGGGCGGCATAAGCGGCCAATGTAAACCTGAAGGCGTCGGTGCCGTATTTTTCGGTCATCTTCAGCGGGTCCACCACGTTGCCCTTCGACTTGCTCATCTTCTGGCCTTCAGCGTCCCGGATCAGGGCGTGAATGTAGACGTGTCTGAACGGCTCCCTGTTCATGAACTTCTGTCCCATCATTACCATCCTGGCGACCCAGAAGAAAAGGATATCGAAACCCGTTATCAGGACGCTGGTAGGATAAAAAGTCTTCAGCTCGTCAGTGTCGTCAGGCCAGCCTAATGTTGAAAAAGGCCAGAGAGCCGACGAGAACCAGGTATCGAGAACGTCATTGTCCTGCACAAGTTCCTTACTGCCGCATTTGCACTTTGCGGGCGTCTCTCTTGCCACGATAATTTCCGAACATGCCTCGCAGTACCACACCGGGATCCTGTGTCCCCACCATATCTGCCGTGATATGCACCAGTCTTTGATGTTTTCCATCCAGTCGAAGTAGCTGTTCTCCCACCCGGACGGAATGACTTTTACCTGTCCTTCCTTCACGACCCTGATCGCCTCTTCCGCAAGGGGTTTTATTTTCACGAACCACTGTTTTGAGAGATAGGGCTCGACAATAGTTTTGCATCTGTAACAGTGGCCGATTGACATCGCGTGGTCCGCGACCTTTTCGATATGACCGGTATCTTCGAGGTCCTTCAGGACGTTCTTCCTGCATTCAAACCTGTCCTGTCCCTTATAAGGGCCGGCTGCCTCCGACATCCTGCCGTCGCCGGTGAGAATATTGATAAAAGGCAGGCAGTGCCTTTTGCCTATTTCAAAGTCATTGGGGTCATGAGCGGGAGTCACCTTCACCGCGCCGGTGCCGAAGGCGGAATCCACGAAATCGTCCGCAATGACCGGGACGTCCCTGTTGATAACCGGCAGCCTCACCTTTTTACCGATCAGATGACTGTATCTTTCGTCTTCCGGATTTACAGCAACAGCGGTATCGCCAAGATATGTTTCCGGTCTCGTTGTGGCGACAGTGATAAACCCGCCGCCGTCCGTGAAATTATATTTAATGTAGTAAAGCTTTCCCTGTTTGTCTTCATGCTCCACCTCGAGATCGGCCAACGCGGTATGGCACCTCGGGCACCAGTTGATGAGATATTCCCCCCTGTAGATCAGCCCTTCTTCATAAAGCCTGACGAACACTTCCCTCACCGCCCGCGACAACCCTTCGTCGAGGGTAAACCTCTCCCTGCTCCAGTCGCACGAGGAGCCCATGCTCTTCAACTGGTTTATGATCGTGCCCCCGTAGAGCTTCTTCCATTCCCATACTTTCTCGATAAACTTCTCCCTGCCGAGTTTGTGCCTGTCGGTCCCCTGTTTCTGGAGGTCCTTCTCCACTACGTTCTGGGTTGCGATTCCGGCATGGTCCGTCCCCGGAAGCCACAGGGTATTGAAACCCGACATCCTCTTCCAGCGAATCATTATGTCCTGAAGGGTGACGTCGAGCGCGTGTCCTATGTGCAGGGAGCCGGTGACATTCGGAGGTGGGATGACTATGCAGTAGGAAGGCTTGTCGCTTTTCGCTTCGGCCCTGAAATAATTTTTTTCAATCCAGAAGTCATACCACTTCTTTTCAATGTCCTTCGGCTCATATCGTTTTTCAAGCATGTCTGATTTTGTCTCCTGTAGTGAACGCTATGTGAATTATCTCAAACAAATTGATGAATGTCTAATAGAGAGGTAATTTTGACATTTTATTAAAGTTAATTTCAATGATACAATAGAGCCGCGCGAAAATAGTTCTGCCGGATGATATGGATAAGGCACAGACGTCATTCCCGTGCCTAAAGCACCTACTGTTGGCAGTCAGTAAGCGGGAATCCACCCTTCGACAGGCTCAGGGTAACACGACTTGTTGTAGTGAACCTGTCGAACTATGAGCTTGTCGAACCATGGATTCCCGATAACGACCTCGGGAATGACAATAATAGCAGGTAATAAAGGAACCTGAATGAAAAGACTGCTTTTGATCTTGCCGAAGAGTGAACGGGGTTACTGGGGGAAGGTATCGGGGACGGGCAAGGCAGGATTTGTGCGCCTGAGCCTGCCGGCGATTGCCGCGCTGACGCCTTCGGACTGGGACGTAGAGATACTGGATGCGAGAACGACTGCCGTTGATTTTGACAGGAAGGTTGACCTGGTCGGGATCACTGCCTTTACCGCCGAGATACCAAGCGCGTACTCTATCGCCGACGGTTTCAGACAGAAGGGGATAAAGGTCGTCATGGGCGGGATACATGCCTCGGCCCTGCCTGAAGAAGCTCTTCAGCATGCAGACAGTGTTGTCGTCGGTGAAGCGGAAGACGTGTGGAAGGACCTCCTTAAGGACTTTGAAAACGGGGCACTCAAACCCGTTTACCGTGCAGACAACCTGATCGATATGAAAGGCATTCCCGTGCCGCGCAGGGAGCTTCTCGACAGGAGCATTTATACGTCATACAACACAATACAGGCCACGCGCGGCTGTCCCTTTAACTGCGAGTACTGCGCGGTCACTGCCTTCTTCGGCAACAAGTTCAGGACCAGACCCTTGGCTGAAGTTATCGACGAGATAAAAGGGTTTCAGGGAAAAGACTTCTTCTTCGTCGATGACAATATCACCGGCCATCCGAAATTCGCCAGGGAGCTTTTTCGCGCGCTTATACCAATGAAGCGGATATGGGGAGGACAGACCACCATTAATTTTGCAAAGGATGAGGAACTGCTTTCGCTTTATTCAAAGAGCGGCGGTAAATACGCGTTCATCGGCTTCGAGACCCTCTCTGAAAATAATCTCAAAAAGATGAGCAAGTCATGGAACTCCCCGGACGGCTACAAAGAGGCGATCAGGATGATACACAGGGCGGGGATCAATATCATCGGCAGCTTCATCTTCGGACTCGACGAAGACGATTCATCAGTATTCGACAGAACGTTCAACTTCATCATGGAGAACAACGTCGACGCCGCGCAATTCCACATTCTCACGCCCTTTCCCGGAACGAAACTCTACGCCGACATGGAAAGAGAAGGAAGGATAACCGACAGGGACTGGTCAAAATATCATACCGGTGAAGTCATCTTCAAACCCAAAAACATGACCGCCGATGAACTACAGCAGGGCTACTTCCGGATATTCAAAGAGACGTACAAGTTAAAGAACATGCTCAAGAGGAGCCTGCGAAGCCCGCGCAATATCGCCATCCGCATCGGGGCCAATTTCAGCTACAGGAACAAAGCGCGCAAGATGCCGGACGTCCGTGCCTGAAAATGGCTGTTTCCGCAGGGGCAGGCCCCCTGCAAGGGGCGGTCTGCGCTCATGTACTGAATTCGTCCCGGTAGGCGGAGAATGAAAGTGACGCTTGACATCTGCTGAGATTCTGATAAATTAATAAATGAAGGCGCCGGGTTGATGTGGCGTGCGGTCAACTCCAGGTCATTTTATGATGTGATAAGCCCGTAGATCCTCCGGAGGTGAAGACAATTGAGCAAACGCAGGATCATGGCAATATTGCTGGTCGTTGCCGGCACTGCCGGGCTGGTCTATGGTCAGTTCACATATACCAAAGAGACCCACAAAACACAACTCGGGCCGCTGGAGATCAAGGTCAAAGAGAAAGAGACAGTAGACGTCCCTGCCTGGGCTGGAGCTGGGGCGATTGCTGTCGGGGTCATCCTTCTGTTGACGGACAAAAAAAGGTGACCCGTTTGTTCGCAAGCCGGGAATTTTTTTAAAGCGCTCAAGCCGGGATTATGTTATACTTTGGCAGTGGGAAAAATTACTGCCAAAGTGTTGTCGGTAATGAGGGCTTTTTTGTAGCGTTGACCGCTGCCGTTCCATCTCAGTAACCTGGTCTCTCGAAAATTATTTATCCGTAAGAACAGCTTTCGTTTGCAGTCCATGAATTATGCGCTGCAGGCAAAGAGAAGGGTGAGTCATATGACAATTCTTCCAGACCGGTCGGAGAGAAGTTCCGTTTCCCGTGAGAATCCGCAGCTCTACGCGGAGCAGGTCAGGCTTTTGTACAAGATCGCGCCCGTGGGGCTCATAGCGAGTTTGATCAATTCGGCGGTCCTGGCGCTTATCCTGCGAAATGTCGCGCCGCATAATGCGCTGCTTGCCTGGTTTACCTGCATCGTGCTGATAACGACTGCGCGGTTCGCGCAGCTCGGCAAGTTCAGGCGTGCATCTGCTGAACCGTCCGATTACAGGAAGTGGGGGCTGAGGTTCGTGGCTGGAGCGGCTGCATCCGGCGCAGCATGGGGTTGCGCCGTCGTCTTTCTTTTCCCTGAAACATCGTTTCCTCATCAGGCATTTCTTGCCTTTGTGCTGGGTGGTATGGCGATCGGAGCAGCCGGCGCTTACTCGGTTGTTATGGAGGCATTTATTGCGTATGCAGCGCTTTCCCTAACGCCTTTGATTGTCCGTTTCCTGTCCTTCGGCGACGATATTCACCTGGCAATGGGGGGAATGTCTCTGCTCTTTCTTGTTCTCATTACGGGGATTGCCTATCGCATCAGCCGGGTGACGGTCGCGTCCCTGCGTCTCCGCTTTGAAAACAGCAGTCTTGTTACATATCTGTCTTCGGCAAAAGACGATCTGGAGAAACTCAATAAAGAGCTCTCCTGCGAGATTGCGGAGCGCAAAAAAGCGGAAGGGGAGCTGATGCTTCAGAGAGAGGGCCTTGAGGAACTGGTGAAAGACCGCACCGCGGAGCTGACGGCCGCGAATGCCGGTCTCCGGCAGGAAATCATGGAGCGGGAGAAGGTGGAGGAGGACAGTAAAGAGGCGGAGAAAAGGTACCGGCTCCTGGCGGAGGTCGCTTTTGACGGAATCGCAGTCTCTGAGAAGGGCGTGTTCCTGGAAACGAATGAAGCCTTCGCGAAAATCTTCGGGTATTCGCCCTCCGAAATGACGGGGCTGGACGTGTCGGTATTGATAGCGCCCGAATACCGCGAGGACGCGATGAAGAAAATCGCCTCGGGGTACGACAGGCCGTATGAGTCCGTATGCGTGAAAAAAGACGGTAAACAGTTTCCTGTTGAAGTTTACGGAAAGACCTTTTCTTCCAGAGATCGCGTTCTCAGGATTACTGCCATTCGGGACATCACGATGAAGAGAGATCTGGAGGACGAGCTCCGGAGAAGACATAAACTCGAGTCGGTAGGTATACTTGCCGGAGGGATAGCGCATGATTTTAACAACCTGCTGACGGCCATGACGAACAATATTTATCTCGCGATGAAGCACATCGAGATCGACGGCGCGGCGCATGAATTCCTGGAAGCGACCCGAAAAGCGATACGGAGCGCGGCAGGCCTTACCCGGCAACTCCTGACTTTTGCCGAAGGCGGGGCCCCGGTCAGGAAGCCGACAAATATTGCGGGACTTGTCCGTGGGGCCGCCGACGATACGCTGCGGGACTCTCATGTCAAATGCATATATAACATTGAAGAACCTCTCTGGCCCGTCGAAGCGGATGAGGGACAGATATGCCAGGTAAT
Source organism: Nitrospirota bacterium (assembly GCA_016234115.1). Classification (GTDB taxonomy): domain Bacteria; phylum Nitrospirota; class Thermodesulfovibrionia; order UBA6902; family UBA6902; genus SURF-23. The sequence goes on along the minus strand of JACRHD010000049.1, from coordinate 45,025 downwards.
CCGCAATATTGTCATCAACGCCCGGCAAGCCATGCCTGAAGGCGGCATCATACAGGTCAGCGCGGAGAACACAATCATGAGCTCAGGCACGGGTGAGTCTTCGCGTGATACGAGGTATGTAAAAGTATCCGTGCGGGACGAGGGAACTGGCATACCGAGAGAAAATCTGCAGAAGATATTCGACCCCTATTTTACGACGCGCGGCACGGGACATGGCCTGGGTCTCTCGGTGGCGTATTCGATCATTAAAAGTCATGAGGGACATATATCGGTGGAATCGGAACCGGAAAAAGGCTCGACCTTTACCATTTATCTTCCTGCTTCTGAAAAGCATTTTGACCCGGATTATTCATAAATATCGTACTGCCGCAGGCATGATTGAAAAACGTCTTCAAAGCAATGAAATTATTTGGGGTCTTCGCGTAAGAGTGTAGGTTTAAAATGGCTTCCAGACAACGTCATTCCCGAAGTTCTTAATCGGGAATCCAGCAGATTAAGAAGCAATTGTTTCCGCATTTCCGTCCTTTGACTACCGTCTTCCTGAAAGCTTTATGGCGATAACGGTTAGAATTTATTTTATTAAAAGAAATGTACTTATATTCCATGGATTCCCGCTCAACAGACTGCGGGAATGACGCGTTTCTTTATTGAAATCACCCACACTCTTCCACGATGAGCCATTATTTGTAAGGACTTTTCGCTCTTTAAGATATTGCTGTTACAGAGTGTACTTTTACACCACGCGAAAATTCCGGCCAAGGGATTGCAGCAACATGTTTTTGAATCATGCCTCCCGGAGTTTATGAATGACCCGGGTTAATTGAAAGACGGTCCAAACCGCTTGAACGGTCCGGACCGTTTTTTGTTTTTCGGGAATCCTTCCTGAAATCGACCCCTTTAAAATGTAGCGTCAGGGCTTTAATCCCCGACGAAAAGGCCGACCCCGATTAATGAGGGCGCTACCTGGACGAGGGAGTGCTTTTAAAAAAAAGATTAAGAAAATCGCCTGAATTGCCGAATATCTTAAGATAGTGAAGCAGTGGCTCTCATTATATTGGAAAGTGAGTGAGGATTAATGCCGAAACGTGAAGTCGGGATTGTCAGGTGGTTTGACGGGACTGAAGGTTACGGTTTTATTGCCCGCAGGAACGGAGAAGACATTTACGTCCATTACAGCGCCCTCAACTGCTGCAACGGCAATAGTATTCTCGAAGAAGGCGATCCCGTGGAGTTCACCGTTATTGAAGGAGAGCACGGGGCGCAGGCACAGGAAGTCGTCGTTAAAAGAACGCGAAATGAATGTCGACGCCTGTAGCAAGCAATGTCGGTGTCTTAGCGTCAGTAAGGGTCTTTCACTGACACTTAAGATATGATTTCCCGCCGGAATTATTTATAATTAAAGTCTGAAATATGAAAACAAGATCATCGCGAAGGCGACTTCCGGTGTTCCCTCACCCTTGACTGGGGAGGGGCGGCGTGAACAGTGGGGGTGAATAAATGAAATTTAAATTGCCGGAAGGTTGCGGCGGCAGGGAAGAATCAATTGAGGCGATGCTGAAGGAACAGAACGATATCGCCGCTGCGGACCTGAAAGCCATAAGACAGATCGTCGAAAATTTCCTGCTTGAGGACAGGGGATACTCGCGCGACGAGATAGAGATAGACCGGGAGTTCGACGTCTCCACCGGCAGCGGACCGGCAAGGTCAAAGGTGGACTTTGTCGTCAGCATCAACGGCAAGAGCCTCATCTCCGTAAAATGTACCCCGGACGCGATCGTTTCTCACGAAAGACACGCCCTGGCGTGCGCGCGGCTGATTGACTGCTATCAGGTCCCGTTTGCCGTGATAACCGACGGCGCCGACGCCGCGGTGCTCGATTCGGTCACGGGAAAAAACATTGGCGAAGGGCTGGACGCCATCCCTTCAAGGGCCGAGGCGGAGATACGCGCGGCCCAGGCGGAATTTAAGGCATTGGCTGCAAACAGGGTAGAGAGGGAAAAGAGGATAGTGTGCGCGTTTGATGTGATGGGGTGCTCTGCGCTTTAATGGGTTTTTCTTTCTGCATGTTATTCAAGGACTGAAGGGCCGGGGACGTTTGTTTCAGCTTCCGTTCTTGCTCAAAAACTGTTCGAGGTGTACTGAATACCATACAAACCCTGATCTCTTCCAAAAAACTAAATCCTGCTGTTTGAATATGATCTTCTTAATATTAAGGAGGTTATCACGGCTTTATACTTGGTGGCATTGCTTTTGCATCTTAATATGATTTGATGATTCAGCGCTTTAAATTTTCTTCATTAATGAAAGGGCCTTATCGGACCATGTGCAGAGTCGCCGGCCTGTCGTTCTTATCCGGCAGGCTTAGTCTTGCAGTTTTTATCATCGCCGTCTTATTTCTCCACGGCTGTGCTGCAACGAAAATCGTTCACGAGGAATACCAGACCATTCCAGGACATCTGAAAGACAATATCGAACGAAATGAATTTTCAGTTGCAAAAGGAGATGATGTTATCGGCAGGCCGGCATTCATCAGTCTTGAAAAGGGTGACACGCTGCCGGATATTGCAAGGCATTTCAGCCTGGGAATCAATGGAGTCGGCGCGGCCAATCCAGGGGTGGATACATGGGCGCCTGAGGCCGGAGAACGTATCATGCTGCCTCTGAGTTTTGTCCTGCCTGACGCTCCCAGAAAAGGCATCGTGATCAACCTGGCCGCAATGAGGCTTTTTCAGTTTAAAGGAGACAGCGATTCACTAACGGTGCTGACTTACCCGGTCGGTGTCGGAACCGAAGAGCGCCCCTCTCCCACAGGCCGAATGTATGTGGAGCGCAAGGTGACCCGGCCGACCTGGCGTGTGCCTGCCTCAATTGCCGAGGACCATCGAAAGAAAGGAGATCCTCTGCCTGCCAAGGTCCTGCCGGGACCTCAAAATCCCCTGGGAGAATACGCGCTGTACTTAAGTAAGCCGGGTTATTTGATCCATGGCACTAATAAACCGGCCAGCATCGGTCTTGGCGCAACCAATGGCTGCATAAGACTCTATCCGGAAGACGTGAAGAAACTCTATGAGAACACCCCGGTAAAAACACCTGTATTCATCGTCAGCCAGCCGCATCTCGTAGGTCAGCGAAATGGAGTAGTTTACATGGAAGTTCATGCGCCCCCGGAAGACCTGAACGCTGATGAGTTTTACAAGGTATACGCAAAATTGAGGAATATTGAAAAGGAATCGGGGCGAAAGCTTGACTGGAGCAAGGTCAGGAAAGTATTGGCCGAGGCCCGGGGGGTCCCTGTCCCCATATTCGAGATAAGACAGGGAAGTGGAGAAAGGGTTGAGGAAACCGTAGAAGTCAGGCACCCGGGCGAATTATACGGCAGCCCGGAAATACCGGAACTGAAAACAGGTGCGCGGTACGTCCTGGCTGCTGACGAGCGTGATGAGGTCGATGCCTTGAGGCTTGCCGCCATTATCAACCACCAGGGGCCGCAAATCCCGGCAAGGGTCTTATCAAATAACGCCGGCTATAGTGTTATCGCCGGTCCTTTCAATGATACCGGAGAGGCCAATGATGCAATCAAACGCCTGAAGATTGATTTGGACATAGAGGGCATATTGCTTGAGAGAGAGGCTGCAAAGGGACCAGCAAAGAATACCAGGATTCCTGGATTAAGCGCAGGGCGAAACACCCTGCAATAATTTTCATAGAAGGAGGTGATTGGACGATGAAGGGTCTTTTGATTATTTCAATGGCGCTTGTCTTTGCCGTTGCCGTAGTGGGGTGCGCAACAAAAGGCGACCTCGCTAAAGTTCAGTCGGACGAAATGATGACGCGTCAGAAAGCTGATCAGGCGGCGCAGGATGCTCAGGCTGCCAGGGCGGCAGCCGATGCAGCCACGTTAAAGGCGGAGGCTGCCGCAACCCTGGCGGAAAATGCCCTGAAGATGGCAGAGGAAAGAGAGAAGCTCGCGGCGGAAAAGGAGAAGGCGGCAGAGGAACAGATTCAGCTCGCAGAGCAAAAAGCGAAGAAAGCTGACGACGTTTTCCAGAGATCAATGAGGAAGTAAGTCGATTTTATGGGAGTAGGGGCAATTCATGAATTGCCCCTACGTCTGTCCGGAGCGGTACAAGTGTCGGACATATCAGGAAGAGGAATGGTTCTGCGAACATCAAACATATTATTAACGAACACGAAGGCGGTATATGGGTAAAAAGCAAAGCAGGACCGGTGAGCATCTTTACTTCTTTTTTGTATTCATAATAACGCCGATTTTAATATACGGATGCAGTCATTTTAACGGGGAGCTTCAGGCCACCTTCAAAGAAGCGAATGACCTCTTCAGCCAGGGGAGCTACCAGGCCTCTCTGGGCAAATATGGGCAGATTACTGAAAAATATCCCGTGGCGGGAGACAGGGTCCTTTTCGAGATGGGGATTATTTATGCGTATCCCGGCAACGAGCAGAAAGATTACCGGAAATCTGTGGAATATTTTCAGAAACTCATAAAGGATTACCCGGAGAGTGTATACAGGAAGGACAGTGAGATGATGATATTTCAAATCACTAATGTCACTCTCAAGGATAAGACGATTGCCGCACAGCAAATACAGATTGAGACTCTCCGTCAGGAGGGTGAAAGCAAGAGGGATGAGATTATTACGCTGCAAAAAAAGATTGAAGCGTTTGACCGGGAGCTTAAGGGCAAAGAGAATGAGATTATCACACTGCAAAAAGAGGTTTTTGCAATCCGGAACGGACCGGCAGATACGATTCTGATAGAAAAGAAAGAACGACGATTGACGTTGATCTCAAAGGGCAAGGCGCTCAGGACCTACAAAATAGCCCTCGGGGAAAACCCGAATGGTCCAAAAGAAACGCAAGGCGATAACAAGACCCCTGAGGGGACTTACTTTATCGATTCAAGAAACAGGGACAGCCGTTATCACCTGTCTCTTCATATTTCCTATCCAAACGAGAAAGACAAAAAGCGGGCGAAAGAACTCGGTGTTTCTCCGGGCGGAGACATCATGATCCACGGCATCAAGAATGGTTTCTCGTGGGTCGGTGATTCTCACGCAAAGGTTGACTGGACGAAAGGGTGTATTGCCGTTACGGACGAAGAAATAGAGGAAATTGAAAAGTTGGCGCCGGATGGTACGATTGTTGAGATAAGGCCGTAAAAGGCCCCGGCAGCAGGGTCGCGGTATCGCGTCTGCACAATTCATTAAATGCATGTTTGCAGGCCCGGCCTCATTCCCTCAGAATGAATGAGGTCCTTCAAATTTCAGCAACCTCGTATGTTCTTGAACCAAGCCCCAGTCTTTCAGCCTCTTCCAACTGGAGCAGATACGGTCTGTTATGCAGTTTCATAAGAATGTCGTCTCCATCCGCTATCTTCTTGTCAGATGCAAGAGAGTCAGATGAGGGAGAAGCCTTAAGCAGCATATCTATGCTTGCCTGTTCAACGGAAACCATGTCATCAGACATCAGGATGCCTATGTCCTGCATTACAGGGACATCGGCAGCAGGCATGCAATCGCATTCAGGCTGGATTTCCATCAGGAAATTTACAAAGACCATCTTCTTCGGATCAAAGGTGCTCATTACAGCGCCGGCAGACTCGGCGAGAGAGCGCATAAACCGATCATCATCCCCTGGCAAAGAAAGCGACTCCGACTGGCATACACGCTCACACCTGCCGCATCTCCAGCAGATGTCCCCGTCCCATACAAGCTTATCGTCTTTAAAGTTAATAGCATCAAGCGGGCATATGTCCCTGCATTGATGGCAAAGCTCGCATTTCTCGGCATCCCATGCGAGTTCTCCTGTACCAATTGTGTGCATTGAGCCTCTACCGCATTTCCATCCACGGGTGCGGTGGGCGCTGCTTACCCCTCCCATTGCAAGGTTCTTGATCGCACCGGCATATCCGGCGTTTATGTGCCCCTTCACATGTGAGCAGACAACCATGGCAGGCACATCATGAATGACCGAAGCCACTGCGATCTCCCCGAGTATTTCTCCTGCCTTTACCATTATACTGTCATTTCCGTAAATCCCGTCCGCAAGAATGACAGGGGCGTCGACAGAAAGATGGTTGATGCCGTTTTGATTTGCGACCTCAAGATAATCAAGTCCCTTTATTCTGACAGTATCGGTCACAAAAGGAACAGAGCCGACCCTCTTGAGCGCATCCACAATCTTTCTCAAAAAGACAGGCCTGACCACCCTGTGGGCACCTTCAGAGCCAAAATGGGTCTTGACGGCAACCCACTCCTTCGGACTGAAACAGTCCATCAATCCCGTTTCCTTCAAAAGCCTCTCAAGCTTCCCCGGCATGCTCTCTGAATATTTCCATTTTTTTGCCCTTGCAGATGCAAAATATACTTTGGCCATTTAACCTCCTGAAACCAGTCTTAATCTACTCTACATTATAGCGATATTATAAAGTTTTCCATAATATATGCATTGGGTAAATATTAGCTTCCGTTCAGCACGGGCTTGCTTCGGGAAGCATCTCCGGGTCAGGCTCACACAATTTACATGATGCGCAATTTACGGTTTTAGTAAAATGTGTAGGCCTGACCCCGCCAATATGATGCGCGAAAACGCCACCCCTCAATACTTCAGCTTCTTCCTCAACGTCAACCTGTTAATCCCAAGAACACGCGCCGCCTCAGACTGGTTTTCTTTGGTGACGGAAAGGACATATTCAAAAACAGTCCTGTCCACCTCAGCGTGTATCTTTTCATATATGTTCCTCTCCTTGTTACGCATGGCGTTTTTCAGAAATGGGATTATCGCGGATGAAAGGGTCTCGGGATGTTCGGGCTTGCCGCCTGACAGGGGGTATTCTCCGAGTTCCTTCAGCTCGAAGGTGGTGAGATAATGCGTCTTGCTCAGGGCGATGGCGGAGCGTATCGAGTTTTCGAGTTCCCGGATATTTCCCGGCCAGTCGTAGGAGACCAGTTTTTTGAAAAAGGCCCTGGTAATGCCTTTTATCTGCCGCGACGCGGTATGCTTATACCGGTTGATGAAGAACTGTACCAGAGGGAGGAGGTCTTCCTTCCGCTCCCTTAAAGGCGGAACGTGTATGGCCGCGACCCGCAGCCTGTGAAATAAATCCTCCCTGAATTTCCTTTCCCTGACCATCGACGCCATGTCCCTGTTCGTGGCGGAAATTACGCGCACGTCCACCTCGACCTCTTTTGTGCTTCCTATGGGATAAAAGGCGCGTGTCTGAAGAAATCTCAGAAGCTTACCCTGCAACGAAAGCGGGAGCTCCCCTACCTCATCGAAAAATACGCACCCCCCGTCCGCTATCTTCAGCATCCCGTCTTTGGCTGCAAGTGCCCCTGTAAAAGAGCCCTTTTCAAAACCGAAGAGCTCGGACTCAAGCAGGGTCTCGGGGATGGCCGCGCAATTCACCACGACAAAAGGCTTGCCGAAGCGGGAGGAAAGCTGAGCGATGGATTCGGCAAAGAGCTCCTTGCCGGTGCCTGTCTCTCCGGTAATCAGCACGGGGACATCGACCTGGGCGAGTCTCGCGAGTTTCTTGCACGTTTCCATAATGACCGGAGAATGACCGACTATGGCGCATGTAGGAACGGGAGAAGGACCTGAGACAGCGATCGAATGTTTTATCTCGCTGTTGAGCTCGTGAAGCTCCTGCAGCAGACGGGACACATCAGCGGAGTTTAAGGGCCTCTGGAGGGTTTCATAAGCGCCGGAGGCCGCGGCCTCCATGACCGGCTCGGTCCTCTTCTGTCTTGTCACGGCGATCACGGGATTTTTTTCGCTCAATTCTCTAATGAGTGAGGGCTTCAGCGTATCAACATCAATGAAGATTATCGCGCTGCCGTGAGCATCGTCTTCGACTTTAAGACCCTTTGGCAGTACTCCCGCGATTTCCTTCCTGAGACCGGGGTCCTTGCTGAGCAGGACAATTCTTTCCATCAGTATACCTGTAGAAAAATTATACATGGTGATTAATATACAAACAAGATATCATCCGGCAATAATTACGGTCTCTTTAATTATCAATGGGTTTTCATCTGGCATGAAGGTTGCGGTAGGATGTAGAGCTTGTTTAAAAAACAACTTTAAGACGTCATTTCCGTGCCTAAAGCACCTACTGTTGGCAGTTTTTTAAGCGGGAATCCAGTGTTTTCAAAAGCTACCGGATTCCTGTTTTCACGGGAATGACGAATAAACAGAGTTTTTAGACAGCTCTGTATATCAACAATAGAGTTGCAAGGGGAGGTTTTAAGAGATGAGCAAGGATGTAAAGATTTACGGGCTTTGCCTGGAGAGGCTTAAATTTCAGATTAACATTGCAAAGCAAAGGACAGAAGGCAAAGAACACGTATTACTGGAATTGCTGGAATCGTATAACACCAGGGACATGGAAGACATAATCGATATCCTCGAACTTTATGATATTGAAGAGAGGACCTTCGAGGCTCTCTGGAGTAAACTTGAGGAACTGGCATATACGGTCTCTGTCCTCACATCAGAGACATTAATTTTCGATCTTACTGAAGAGGGACACCTCGGGCTTTATCTGGCGGTGGATGCGCCTCATACTTATGAATTTCACGGAGACGGAATTACAATCTCCCGTCATGTCTGAGCACGCTGATCAGGTCATGTATTTCAGGAAGGGCCTCTGTGGCCGCCTTTTCTCCTTCGAGGACGGCCTCATGCCTTCTTGTAAAGTCACTTGAGCCGATATGGCCGACCTTGGGCCTGATAACTATGTCCGCGTGTGAAAGCCGGGTGGCGGCTATCTGCGCATGCATGATGGTTACGGACTTCAGGATCATGTCGATGGTCCCTTCAGGCACTGAAAGGTCTACATCGGATGAAATGTCTACCGCTATGACAACGTCGGCGCCGAGCTGTCTGGCAGCGTCAACCGCGACAGGACTGACTATGCCGCCGTCGGCGTACAGCCTGTCGCCTATCATTACCGGTCTGAATATCCCCGGTATCGAGCAGCTTGCCCTGACCGCGATTCCCGTGTCGCCGCTGCTGAAAATCGCCTCGCTTCCATCCATGATGTCCGTAGTTACCGCGTAAAAAGGGATTTTCAGGTCCTCGATAGGGGTGTTGCCGACCTTGCTGTTTATAAAATCCTGAAGGCTGTCGCCCTTGATAAACCCCTTGTCGGGAATGCCGAAGTCTATGATATCGGACCTTTCTATGGCCAAAGCGATATCCTGGAGCTGAAAAGCAGTGTAGCCGTACGCGTAGAGGCTGCCGACGAAGCTTCCGGCGCTCGTCCCGACTATCATGTGGACCGGGACCTTGTTCGCCTCAAGGACCTTCAGGACACCGATATGGGCGAAGCCCCTTGAAGCCCCGGCGCCGAGAACAACTGCGATTTTTGCAGGCTTCTGGTCCCGTTTGATTTCCTCCCTTGTAGCGCAGGAAAAAACGAATAACAGAAGAAGAATAACCGCAAGATGTTTATAAGGATTTTTACAGTTATACATGAGGAACTCTGTCTTTGCTGTTATTCCCGTGCCTAAAGCACCTACTGTTGGCAGGTTTTAAGCGGGAATCTGGATTAAAGGAACTGGATGCCCAATGAAAAACTTCGGGCATGACAGTTTCCGGGCTTACTTCTTTCGCGCAGCCAGCTTGTTCAGGGCGTTAATATAAGCCTTTGCCGAAGCGATGATTATGTCTGTATCACTGCCGTGGCCGCTGACTGATTTGGCGTCTTCTTCAAGCGAGACCGCAACCTCGCCGAGGGCGTCGGTGCCGCCTGTAATGGCCTTGACTTCATATTTGAGCAGCCTGCTCTTTGTGCCAGTTATCGAAACGATGGCCCCGAAGACCGCGTCGACCGGACCGTCTCCGTGTTCCGTCTTTTCGATCATCTCTCCGTTGACTTTGAGTTTGAGCACGGCCGTCGGCCTTTGGTTCATGCCTGCTGAAACGAATAAATCAACGAGATGATACGTCTCCGGCACGGTTGTATATTCCTCCGCGACCAGCGCTTCGAGGTCTTCATCGTAAATCTCTTTCTTCTGGTCGGCAAGCCTTTTGAAACGTTCAAAGGCGTGATTGATTTCCTCATCGGACAATGAATATCCCAGTTCATTAAGCCTGGTCCTGAACGCGTGCCTGCCGGAATGCTTGCCTAAGACGAATTTGGTCTTGTGAAGACCTATCGTTTCGGGTCTGATTATTTCATAAGTCGATTTTTCTTTCAGCAGTCCGTCCTGGTGAATGCCGGACTCATGAGCAAAGGCGTTTGCGCCGACAATGGCCTTGTTGGGCTGCACATACATGCCTGTAATTTTGGTGACCAGCCGGCTTGCGCGCATGATTTCTTCAGTGCGGATACCGGTGTCGGCGTCGAAAATGTCCCGCCTCGTCCTCAGCGCCATCACGACCTCTTCCATGGAGCAGTTGCCGGCGCGCTCCCCGATTCCGTTGATCGTGCATTCAATCTGTCCCGCCCCATTGAGGACCGCGGACAGGGAATTGGCAGTCGCAAGACCGAGGTCATTGTGACAGTGGACCGCGATAACGGCCCTGTCGATATTTTTCACCTTTTCGCGGATGGTCCTTATCAGCGCGCCGAACTCGCTGGGGATGCCGTAGCCGACCGTGTCGGGGACATTGACCGTCAGGGCCCCGGCCGCGATAACGGCCTCGACGACCTCGCAGAGATACGACACTTCCGTTCGCGTAGCGTCCATGGGCGAAAATTCAACGTCCTCGACAAAACTTTTCGCCAGCCGGACCATCTCTACCGACCTCTTCAGCGCCTCCTCGCGGCTGACGCGGAACTGATACTTGAGATGTATATCCGAAGTGGAATGGAATGTATGTATCCTCCTCTTCGGCGCATCCTTCAGCGCCTCCCAGGCGCGCCTTATATCGTCTTCTTTGGCCCTTGCAAGACTGCATATGACAGGGCCCTCAACTTCCCCGCCTATGGTCTTTATCGCCTCAAAATCTCCCGGGGAGGCGATGGCAAATCCGGCCTCAATGATGTCTGCACCGAGACGCGCAAGCTGTTTTGCGACCTGGAGCTTCTCCCCGACGTTCATGGACGCGCCCGGCGACTGTTCGCCGTCGCGCAGTGTGGTGTCGAAAATTTTTATGGTCCTCATGCTAAGTCCTCTACCCATGGTTCGACAGGCTCACCATGACAAGCTATGTCACCCTGAGCCTGTCGAAGGGCGCTTATAACTTTCCTTTCATTTTTCTCTTCTTTTGAAATAAATACGTCCCTTCAATAATACCCCATGCTACATAAATAATTGCGAATACAAATAGCACGATCTCCGGATACATGAAAATAAGCACAAAAGCTATGACGATGACCACGAGCAGCCAGAAGGGTTTTCTCTCCCTGAAATTAATTTCTTTCAGCCCGTGAAACCTCAGCGTGCTCACCATAAGCGCCGCAAGCAAAAAAGGCAAAAAGAGCACCGCGTAGTTTTTCCCCGGCGACGCTCCCCATACTTCGCTGTAAAATAAAACGAGCGACGCCATGACCGTGCCGGCGCCGGGTATCGGCAAACCGGTAAAGGCCTTGCTCTCGGCAGTCCCCATCTGGACATTATATCTCGCCAGCCTCAATGCCCCGCAAATGACATAGATGAACGCCGCGCCCCACCCGACCCTGCCGAAGGCATGGAGATCGCCCCAACTGTATATAAGGACTGCGGGCGCAACACCGAAGGCCACAAGGTCGGAGAGGGAATCGAGCTCCACGCCGAACTTGGTGGTGCTGTTTGTCAGCCGCGCCACCCATCCGTCAAGCCCGTCGAAGATATTTGCAATCAGTACGGCCCATGCCGCGTACGCAAAATGGCCCTTGAACGACGCAAGAATGGCATAAAAGCCGCAAAACATCCCGCAAAGCGTCAATGAGTTTGGAAGTAAGTAGATACCTTTTTTCATTTTTGCGTAGCGCCCTCATTTATTGGGGGCGGCACTCTAAATACGTCGGGGATAAACCCCGACGCTACCGACCAATTACGCCCAATACCGTCTCTCCCGCCGTTACCTTGTCGCCTAATCTTACCTTAACAGTGGTGTCTAATGGCAAGAAGATATCAACGCGCGAACTGAATTTTATTATCCCGTACCGCTGTCCCTGCGTCAGTGTCTCCCCCTGCTGCACCCTGCATACGGCCCGGCGCGCCACTGAGCCCGCTATCTGTTTCACCACGACATCGCCGTCTTCGCTTTCAAGCAGCATAGTGATATGCTCATTATTTACCGAGGCTTCGTCCGTATAGGCATTGAAGAATTTCCCAGGGAAATATTTTACGGCCCTTACAACTCCGTCGCAGGGGGCCCTGTTTACGTGAACGTTCAGCGGCGACATGAAGGTGCTTATCATAAGCGCCTTTGAGTTTAACACCTCTTTCTCTACCGACTCTTTGATGAGGATAATTTTTCCGTCGGCAGGGGCGTAGAACGCCTTCCCGTCCCGAATAGTGACCCTGTCCGGGTCTCTGAAAAAATAGAACATGAACAGCGTAAATATCAGGAAGACCGCTGTCAGCCAGTGGAACCTGAACGCCGCCGACAGGACAGCGAAAAAAGAAAAGAAGAGAATAAACGGCCGGCCTTCTTTAGCAAATTGGAACATATTAACAGTAACGAGTAACAAGTGACAAGTAACGGGTAGCGGATAACGTGTGATAGAAGCCGGGTGACGGGTTGTAAATGCCGTCTGATGACCTATGTTCTTCCTGATAATTTTTCACTTGTCACTCGTTACTCGTCACTGTTTTTATTATGCCTTTGACTTGTCCACCAGTTTGCCCTTTTTCAGCCACGGCATCATCGCCCTCAGCTTCGCGCCGACTTCCTCGATCTGGTGCTGTTCGCCTTTTCTGGTAAGCGCGGAGAAGACGGGCTTGTTGGCCTTGCATTCAAGCATCCATTCCCTTGCAAACACGCCTGACTGGATCTCCTCCAGTATTTTCTTCATTTCCTTTTTCGTCTCATCCGTGACCACGCGCGGCCCCCTTGTCAGATCGCCGAACTGCGCTGTGTTGCTTATCGAATATCTCATGTTGGATATCCCGCCTTCATAAAGCAGGTCGACAATCAGCTTGACCTCGTGGAGACATTCGAAATAGGCCATCTCGGGAGCATAACCGGCCTCGACAAGTGTTTCAAAACCGGCCGTTATAAGGGAAGTCAATCCGCCGCACAGGACGACCTGTTCACCGAAAAGGTCGGTCTCCGTCTCTTCCCTGAAGGATGTTTCAATGATGCCCGCCCTGCCTCCCCCGACTGCCGAGGCGTATGCGAGGGCGATCTCCTTTGTATCTTTAGAAGGGTCCTGCTGGACCGCGATCAGGCATGGAACGCCGCTGCCTTTTGTATATTCCGACCTGACAAGATGCCCGGGGCCTTTAGGGGCCACCATGAAAACATTCGTCTCGGGGGCGGGGACTATCTGGTTGAAATGAATATTGAAGCCGTGCGCAAAGCCCAGGTATGCGCCTTTTTTCACGTTAGGCTCAATTTCACTTTTGAATACGTCAGCCTGGTATTCATCGGGAAGCAGTATCATAATCACATCGGCTTTTTTTGCCGCCGCCGCGGGAGGCATCGCATCGAAGCCGGCATTTTTCGCCTTATCGAGGCTCGCTCCCTTCCGGATCCCTACGATGACTTCGACGCCGCTCTCTTTCAGATTATTCGCGTGGGCATGCCCCTGGCTCCCATATCCCATAATGCATACGGTCTTTCCTTTGAGGGACCCTTTTTTCACGTCTTTATCATAATAAATTTTCATAATGCCTCCTTACGTTAAGTAAATAAATATAATTCCTTCCCGACAGACCAACAAATGATATCAGATTTAAAAATATTTTTGGAAGTATGCCGTATTTTTGATTTCGCATTTCGATAGTCCGGGCGGCCAAAGCCGCTGCAGAACTTTATTGATTGTCCAGGGAGATTTTTTCCATGACCATCCGGATCTGTTTTTGAGTCATCCAGCCTTTTTCGAAAAAAATCTCGCCGACAAGTCTCGGCGGTCTGAGCCTGCTGGAGGAATCGAGAGAGACCTGTTCAGACAAGACCTCTCTGACCTGTTCAGGGGTCACGAACCCCATTTCAACTGCGACCTGGCCGAATTTGTGAGCAAATTTTAGCATGCCTTTGATGTACGTGATTCTCAAGCGGAATCAATTTTATCAATTTCCATGGAAGTAGCTTAAGAACTCACTATTGCCTTAGATTATACCACGCCTGTCGTGGACTGCAACTTTTATAAATTCAACAAAAGGAATTATATCCTGAATATCTCCGTCGCCGCATACCGGTCAGCGGTATACAAAGGGAGGCCTGCTCCGAGGACCGCCCGGTGCGTCCGCAGCGCCGTAACAGGATGATTGTTGCTGCCTGAAAGATGGGCAAGGCATGCCCATTTCAGCCTGCTCCCCGACTGAAGCAGCTCGGCGGATTCAATATTGGAAAGATGTCCCCGCGGTCCGGCTATACGCCTTTTCAGAAAAGCGGGATAAGGTCCCCTCGCTAACATTTCAGGATCATAATTGCTCTCAATAAAGACCGCGTCGAGCGATGTCATTACGGAAACAAGGTCTTTGAAGACGTGCCCCAGATCGGTCAGTATGCCAAGGCATTTTTCACCGGAAGAGACGACGAATGCAACGCCGTCAACGCCGTCGTGAGGAGAAGGAATGGTCTGAACGGACACTCGATTGAAGCGCAGTTTTTCACCGGAATGAAAAAATTCGACATTATCCAGCCGGCCCAACGAATGCGCTGCACAGCCGCTTTCAAGTGTACGTGGCGTAGTAAAGACAGGCAGGCCGAACTTTCTCTGATATACTCCAGCGTGACGGATGTGGTCTGCATGATCATGTGATATTATAAGCGCATCCACACCCCTTATATCGCGGCCGCAGGCAGCGAGCCTTCGTGACGCCTGGAGGCCGGAAATCCCGGCGTCGAACAGAAGTTTGACGCCCTCCGTCTCAACATATATGCAGTTGCCGCTGCTTCCTGACTGAAGAGAGATCGCAAGCACGCTCTATGGTCGCACAGGAAAGAGTAAAAGTGCAACAGCAGTAGGGGCGACCCGCCGGGTCGCCCCTACATTACCACTTGTTGAAATGCACGCGGTCTTCCCTGTATCTCTTCAGGGAGCGGAGTTTTTGAGCGGGGTAGCCTATCGGGACAAGAGACACCGGCAGGGTATCGACAGGCAGGCCCAGAAGTTTTTGCGTCTTTTCAACAAATCCTTCATCAGGATAAATCCCTATCCAGAGCGCGGCGAGCCCTTTCGCGTGTGATGCAAGGAGGATGTTCTGGGTAGCCGCGGCACAGTCCTGTATCCAGAACCCGTTGAATTTGTCCCTTATGAGATCAGCGCACACAATAACGGCGACAGGGGCTTCTCTGACAATGGATGTCCGCGGATGGATGTCCGCCACCCTGTCCATGAGCGTTCTGTCGGTAATCACGAAAAAATGCCGGGGCTCTTCATTTCCGGCGGACGGGGCGCTCATGCCCGCAGACAGTATCTCTCTGACCGCCTTTTCGGATACCGTCCGGCTCCTGTATTTTATTATGCTACTTCTGGTCCGTATAGCCTTGAGAGTTTCCATGACGCACCTCCCTGGAATTCTGTTTAATTAAAGGCAGTTATCACATATGAGGCAATCTCTCTTGCATCCCTGTCCGGGATAGTCTTCTCATCAAACTTCATCATACCCGGCCCCGGATTTCTCATGATACGTACAACATCTTCCGGCGCCTTTATCCCGTTTGCATCGAGGTCTTTTTTGTGGAGTGTCTTTGCCTTATTAACAATATTCCCTCCGCCTGGATGACAAATCTCGCAATGCCGCTTAAACAATTTCTTCCCCTCATCCAATTTCGCCGACTGCCCGCCCGAACAGGTATAAGTGAAGAACATAAACGTGATAACCGTTAAAATCGCCGCCGCAAGAATTTTCTTCATATTATTTCCAAGTATATCAGAGCGTCAAATGAAGTCAAGAAGAGGGACAAAAAAGAGGGACAAAGGAAGCCGGAAAAAACCACGTACAGCCTCCTGCAAAAAAACTTGATTGCTTGTTTGAATTTCACTAAATTTTGATGTAGAATACCCCATTATATTTAATTGTTAACCGCATTAACAATATAACGACTGTGGAGGACAAGATGGCAAAAAAATATGTATACTTTTTCGGTGACGGCAGGGCAGACGGCAACGCGGGCATGAAAAATCTGCTCGGCGGCAAAGGCGCAAACCTTGCTGAAATGGCCGGTCACCCTCAATTAAGACTCCCCGTGCCCCCCGGTTTCACAATTACAACAGAGGTCTGCACACTTTATTATGCAAACAATCGCAGGTATCCGAAAGAATTGAAACCGCAGGTTGAGGCGGCCCTCGCTAAGGTCGAAAAGATCATCGGCAAGAAGTTCGGCGATCCCAAAGACCCGCTGCTCGTTTCCGTCCGCTCCGGGGCCAGGAGCTCGATGCCCGGCATGATGGAAACAGTGTTGAACGTCGGCCTTACGACAAAGACAATCCCCGGACTCGTCGGAAAGACCGGTAATGAACGCTTTGTTTTCGACGCATACCGCCGCCTGATGATGATGTATTCGGACGTTGTTATGGAAAAAGCCGCCGGCGTGGAACCTGAAGAGGGTCAAGGCATCCGTCATAAGCTTGAACACGCGCTGGAAGCCGTGAAAAAGGCAAAAGGCTATAAGAACGACACCGATCTTTCTGTTGACGACCTGAAGCGGTTGTGCGATGAATTTAAAGGAATAATCAGGAACACACTGCGCAAGGAATTCCCTGACGATCCGAAAGAGCAGTTGTGGGGCGGCATAGGCGCCGTCTTCCAGTCCTGGATGGGAAAACGCGCCATATCATACCGCAAGATTGAAGGCATCCCGGGCGATTGGGGAACAGCCGTCAATGTACAGTCGATGGTCTTCGGCAACACAGGCGACAACTCCGCCACAGGGGTCGCATTCACGCGCAATCCTGCAACCGGCGAAGACATGTTCTTCGGCGAATGGCTCCCCAATGCCCAGGGAGAAGACGTGGTCGCGGGCATCAGGACGCCTAATCCCGTAAACAAGGCCGGCAAGACAGACGACACCAGGCACCTTCCCTCACTCGAAGAGGCAATGCCCAACTTATACAAAGAACTGTTCTCATACCAGAAGAGACTCGAAAAACACTACACCGATATGCAGGACATAGAGTTTACAATCGAAGACGGGAAACTCTGGATGCTCCAGACAAGGGTCGGAAAACGAAACGGGCAGGCCGCAATCCGTATGGCAGTCGAGATGGCAAAGCAGAAACTCATCCCCAGAGAGACCGCCATACTCCGCGTAAAACCCGATCAGATTGATGAGTTGCTCCACCCGAGCGTTGATCCCGTCGCTGAGAAAGGCGCCGTCTTCCTTGCGAAGGGACTCCCGGCGGGTCCCGGCGGGGCGGTCGGCAGGGTCGTTTTTACGGCAGATGATGCAGAGGCCTGGGCCAAAAGAGGCGAGAAAGTAATTCTCGCCAGAAACGAGACATCTCCGGAGGACGTTCACGGAATGCACGCCGCAGAGGCGATCCTCACGGCAAAAGGCGGCATGACGAGCCACGCGGCGCTGGTTGCAAGAGGCTGGGGCAAATGCTGCATCGTCGGCTGCTCCGAGCTCCACATAGATGCTGCAAAGAAAGAGATTCACGTCAGCGATAAGGTTGTGAAAGAAGGCGAATGGATTACGCTGAATGGTACAAAAGGGCGGGTATATGAAGGCAAACTCGGGCTCCTTCCAGCTGACCCGGAGAACAATTTATGGTACAAAGAATTAATGACCTGGGCCGACAAGATCAGGACCCTGAAAGTCAGGACCAACGCGGACACGCCCGAGGATTCGTCAGTTGCAAGGATGTACGGCGCTCAGGGCATCGGGCTTTGCAGGACGGAGCATATGTTCTTCGGTCCCGACAGAATCAAGGCCGTAAGGGAGATGATCCTTTCAGACACGCTTGAAGGAAGGCAGAAGGCGCTTGCAAAACTCCTTCCCTTTCAGAAAGCCGACTTCCTGGGCATTTTTAAGGCCATGAAAGGATTGCCTGTTACAATCAGGCTGCTGGATCCGCCTCTCCATGAGTTCCTGCCTCACACTGACAGTGATCTTCAGGAACTCGCAAATGAGATGGGGGTCCCGTTTGACAAGCTCAACGCGAAAAACCAGTCTCTCCATGAATTCAACCCCATGCTAGGCCACAGGGGATGCCGCCTCGGAGTAACATATCCGGAGATATACGGGATGCAGGCCCAGGCGATAATGGAGGCCGCATGCGAGCTTGCGAAAGATAAGGTCAAAGTTATTCCCGAAATAATGATCCCTCTTGTGGGACATGTGAAAGAGCTTGAGGCAATGAAAAATGTAGTC
This sequence comes from Nitrospirota bacterium, assembly GCA_016234115.1. Lineage (GTDB taxonomy): Bacteria > Nitrospirota > Thermodesulfovibrionia > UBA6902 > UBA6902 > SURF-23. Next base: position 26,584 of record JACRHD010000049.1, on the reverse strand, counting down.
GTCTCGGTTGCGACAAGTGTGCAGAAGGAATACAAAGTCAGGGTCCCTTACACAGTCGGGACCATGATTGAACTGCCGCGCGCGTGCGTTACATCTTCTGAAATCGCGGCCGTCGCCGATTTCTATTCCTTCGGCACAAACGACCTCACGCAGACTACCTACGGTCTTTCCCGTGACGATGCCGGACGGTTCCTGCCATTCTATGTTGAACACAAGATCCTCACTGACGACCCCTTCGTCACCATTGACGTCGAGGGAGTCGGCGTTTTAATGAAGATGGCTGTTGAAAAAGGAAGGGCGGTCAAGAAAGACCTTAAGATGGGCATCTGCGGCGAGCACGGCGGCGAACCCAAATCCGTCGAGTTCTGCCACAACATCGGACTCGATTACGTCAGTTGTTCGCCCTTCAGGGTGCCGATTGCAAGATTTGCTGCAGCGCAGGCTTTGTTAAAAGAGAAGGCTTCGGTAAAGCCTGCGAAGAAGGCGGTCAAGAAAGCAGTTAAGAAAGTTGTAAAAAAAGTGGCAAAGAAGATGGCTAAAAAGAAGAGATAAATTCTGTTATACATCAAGAGCGCCGGGGATTTGCCTTCCCGGCGCTCTTGCTTTTTTGGATGTCCTAAACGTAGCGTCGGGGTTTACCCCCTTCGATATTTAACTAACGGGTTTATTTAATTGACGGGTTCACACCAATCTCCCGCCCCCAGTAAATGAGGGCGCTACGGGGTTCAATAAAGCTCGGACTAACCCTGCGCCATTATTTATCGAGGGACACTGCTCTCAGGCTTTTCTTTTTATGCGCCCGGACATAGAAATAGATAATGACAATACTGAAGATGACGACGCCGATCAGGGCCTGGTGGGAATATTTCATGATCAGCTCCTGGTTCGCGCCGAGGAAGTAACCGATATACGTCAGGATCGTCACCCAGATGCCTGCGCCTGCCAGAGTATAGAAAGTGAACTTGAAGTGGTTCATCCCGGCAAGCCCGGCCGGGAGTGAAATCAGGTGCCTCACCACAGGCAGTAATCTTCCGATAAAGGTAGATATCTCACCGTGGTCCTGGAAATACTTTTCTACCCTGGCAAACTTTGATTCTGTGATCCCGACGTACTTGCCGTACTTGAGAAGGAGAGGCCTGCCGAGATAGTGCGAGGCAAAATAGTTGGCGTAGGCGCCCACAAGGCTCCCCGCCGTCCCCCAGAAAATGGCAATCCATATGCTCATCTTACCTTGCTGGGCAAGATACCCTGCCGGCGGCATTACCAGTTCGCTGGGTACAGGAATCACCGAGCTTTCCATAGCCATTAGTAAGAAAATGCCGGGATAGCCGAAAACGCCGATTGTATTGACCAGCCACATAATCAATTCATGCATGTCTTATCCTCGCTCTGTGGGGGCGACCCGCCGGGTTGCCCTTACGCCAGAAGCCACTGTAAAAAATAATTACAAAAAAAGGGCGGGGTAAAACACCGCCCTTTTGTTAAGCCGAATGCCCAACGTATATTGGGGGGGTAAACCGCCGCCGCTGCAATCAAATCCTGTCTTTTTAAAATAACGAGTTTTAAATTTCCTTTGTTTTTAATAAGTTTAATCCCAAGGATAAAGTATTACTGTAAATCCGGCTTTCCTCTGTTTTATGACCCCGAAGTTAACTTCCTGAGAAGTTCAAGGTGAAATATGTGTTCATTATAACAGGTCGAACAGGGGTCTGTCCAGCTAAAAAAATCCTGATACCCAGGGGGGGCTTATTTCTCTCTTCCGGCGCTGACGGCGCGTCTTGCAAGCGAATCGGCTTCCATGTTCATCTCTCTTGGAATATGAGAAACATCGTAATGAGAGAACTCCCTCAAAATCTTCATGGCCCTCGTCCACAGAGGTATCAACTTCTCGTTTTTGACTCTGTAAATCCCGTTTATCTGCCTCGCCATCAACTCGGAATCCATAAAGATCTTTATGTTCTTTATTCCTAAAGACATTGCCGTTTCAAGCCCTTTCAGCAGTGCGGAATACTCCGCAACATTGTTCGTGGCTATTCCTATATATTCCGATATCCTGTGACTCCCGTCTTTGCCGGTGAGTCGCTTATCTCTGCTGGCAATGTTGATTACCACCCCTATTCCGGAAGGACCGGGGTTGCCGCTTGACGCGCCGTCGCAGTACATCTCCGCATATACGGCATCAAACAAATCCGGCTGAATTTCGTTTTGTTGAATTTTCCCTTTCATCGGAACTCGCTGAAATAAATAACCGCATAGACCGAGAGTCAAGTTAGAAGTGGGAAGATGGAAGTGAGAAGTCGGATCAGAGAAATAAAAAATACTGACAAACTTTCTACTTCCTATTTCTCACTTCTAACTTATTATTTTTCTCTGTGTCTCAGTGACTCTGCGGCTTATCGCCTTCCCGCTCTTTAAAATAGAGGAACCTCTTGCAATAATAGCAGGTGAAAATATTCTCGTTCTTTTTGATATCGTTATATTGCTGGGGGGGGATATTTCTATTACAGCCGAGACAGATTTCGTTGCTGGTCTGAACAACCGCCGCCCCCCCGGACCGCTTCAGGAGGTTCATATATTGCTCATAAAGATCGCCCTCTATCTTTGCGACGAATTCCTTGCGCCTGACCTTGTTCGTCTCCATCTCCGCATGAAACTTAATTTTCTCGTCTTCAACGGCCTTTTCCTGCTGTTTGAGCTCCTCTTGCGCCTTACCGACTTTCAACTCTTCCTTCTTTAACTCTTTCGTGAGCGCTTCCAGTGATTCCATCATAGAGAGGATCTCATCCTCAAGCTTGAACTTCACTTTTTCAAACCCTTCTATTTCTTTCAGAAAGGCCTCATATTCCTTGTTTGTCTTGATCTCTTTGCTTTTAGTTTTGAGTTTATTGATCTTCTCCTGAAGCTCCTCAGCTTCCGATTCCTTGTTCTTTCTGCTCTTGCTTAACGCCTCAAATTGCGTCTTTATCTTTTGAAGGGCATTATCGGCCTCTTTGAACGGAGCCCTGTACTGCTCCAGCCTACCCGGAAGCGATTCGATCTTATCGGCTATCGACAGGATGACAGTGTCTATCTCCTGCAGCTCAATCAGAAGTTTTAACTGTTCATTCAATTTCCCCTCCGTTCACGGGCGGGTTTGAAACCCGCCCTACATAACTCTTGACTCATAACTCTTGACTCTATATTGGTGGGCCCACCAGGACTCGAACCTGGGACCAACCGGTTATGAGCCGGTAGCTCTACCAACTGAGCTATGGGCCCTTCAGTTAAATTTCAAACATGACATTCTATGATAAAACGCCTGCAAAAGTAAACTCCGTCAGGTTCATCGGAGGAATAAAAGGTAGTTAGTAGTAAGTAGTTAGTAGTTAAGGGATGAGGACCAAAATTCTTCCCCTAACTACCAACTGCTTGCTGCTGACTACGTATTTAAACATCCTTTTGAATTGCGACCCTCTGGTAGAAGCTGCACTTCCTGCAATTGCCGAGTTTCTGGGCAATTGCCCCGCTGACCTTCTTGCCGCAAAAAGTCCCGGCCACCGCCCAGCATATGCGCCCGTAATTAGGATAGGCCGGACACCTCATATTTGCGGCCCCTTCCGCATTTTCCACGCCGCACTTATGGAATTCCCAGCACTTTATCCTGGCGCCGTTTTCCGCGCTCTGATAAGGGAAAAACATCCTGAACGCCGTTCCCTTCCCTAATTCACTTTTTACGAATATCAGTCCGTTGTGCTCATCGATAATTTTCTTACAGATCGCCAGACCGAGACCTGTGCCCACGCCGATCTCTTTTGTTGTAAAGAAGGGCTCAAAAACCCTGTGCAGCGCTTCTTCCGGCATACCCGGACCCGTGTCGGCAACTTCCACAACGACATAGCTTACCCCGTATATATCCTCCATATAGGTCTTAATGCCGAGCCTCCCCCCTTTCGGCATGACATCAATGGCGTTGGAAACAAGATTGTTTACCGCCTGTCTCACCTGGTCCCTGTCGATCAGAATCTGCGGCAGCGGGTCGGCCAGGTCCTGTTCGATGCGTATCTTCTGATCATTGCATATTCCGGCAAAGGTCCTGACGGATTCTTCTATGGCCCCGGTTATGTCCTGACAGTCCATGTTATATTTTTCTTCTCTTGAGAATGAAAGCACGTCTCTCAGTATCCTTTCGAGCCTGTTGACTTCAGAGACCACGATCTCCGCGTATCCCTTCTCCCGCGAACCCTTTGACAATATCTTGTCGAGACGTCTCGCAAAACCCCCGATCGACGTTAAAGGGTTCCTTATTTCATGGGCCACGTCTGCGGTAAGCCTGCCGAGGGCGGACAGTTTTTCACCCTGAACAAGTTTCTCCTGAACGCTTCCCAGCTCTTCGATGTAGACTTCGAGGTCCTTATTCAGGTTCTCTATCTTCTGCTTGTCTTTTTTCAGTTTCTGGGAAAGCAGCCCGAGGGGAACTGCCAACAAAAATAAAAATGAAATCCTGACGGAAAAATCAGTCCAGTGAAGTACCGAGCAGTCGCCGCTGCAGCTTACAAAATACAATATTGCTGAGACCGAGGCAATGACGGCGCCGGGAACAAGTCCGAAATAAAAAGAATAAAGGGCCGTTATTAAATAGAACCCGTTGAAAAAAGAACTTTCTACCCCCCCGGTCACCCTGACGAGCAGCGACGTATACAACAGGTCGAACAAGAGAGCGGTCCCGTAAATGATTTTTTTCCTTTGAGGAGAGATGAAGAGCCAGATATATATAAAGATGCTGTAGATTAAGAAATAACTGAAGATACTGCTGACATAAGTGAAGGTTTCATAAGAAATGCCGGCGAACAGAAGCCAGCCGATGCCGCCGCAAAAGATTATGACCCTGAGAATAATAAAGGCAATGTCCGTAGCTTCCAGACACTTCCTGACTTTTTCCCGTAAAAGCTTTGCTTCTTCTTTATAAGGGGCCATCAAATATTTCCCCGGCAGCGTTGCGGCACTATTTATTATACCCCAAAGAAGAGTGATGAAGCCATGAAGCGCGGAAGTGATGAAGTGAAAATACCTTGAATTCCGTTGTTATGTTATCCGTTCACTCCATCACTTCATGCCTTCATCACTAATACACGCCTTCCTGCAATGCGGGTCAGCCATCGGGTTGTCGCTGCGGTTTTCCTCTTGTGTTGAAGTTTTTCACCTTCATCATTCATAATACCTTCATGAATTCCACATTCACGAAAGTCCATTCCGAAATTCTGCGGGGGATGAAGCTCTCCAGGTGCAGAAAATGCGGCTGTATGAGGGGAACGCTGGAGAACCTTAAGGCCTCCCTGCCGCTATTGAAAATGAAGGATGCCGGGGAGTTGCTGAAGAGCGTCGATGAATGGTCTTCGCAGCTTGAGCCGCAGGAATATCCCTGTTTCGGGTGCAAGTATTGCATTCCTCCGGAGGCCATGACCATCCTGACCGTGAAATATCCCGCCCTGGCGTCATCGACGCTGTCGAGCTGCGAGATAAAGATCAGCGTTAACTCGTGGCCCCCTGTCGAAGGCGAATATACGGTGCTGGATAAAGCGGCCCCCGTGGCTGTTTCCACACTATCAAGCGTCAACCTTGAGGAAAAGCTTGCAAAGCTCAAGCCGGACGGACTCTGCATTGTCGGCAAGACTGAGACGGAGAATATCGGGATAGATAAAATCGTCAAGAACGTCATATCGAACCCCGCGCTGAAGTATCTTGTTCTGTCCGGAAAAGACACGGAAGGACATCAGAGCGGCAAGACCCTTCTGGCCCTATGGGAAAACGGAGTGGACAAAGACATGCGGGTCGTCGGTTCGCGCGGCAGAAGACCCATACTCAAAAACGTAACGCCTTCGGACGTTGCCGCCTTCAGAAAGCAGGTCCGGCTCAAGGACATGATCGGATGCGAAGATACGAGGAAGATAGCGAAGGCCGTAAAGGAGCTTTCACAGGAGGCAAAGTCAGCGACGACGGGCTGCGGTTGCAGTTGTGAGTGCAACACACAGCCGGCAGCCAAGCCGGCCATTTCCCTGACCCTCAGGAAGCCTGCCGCGGCTGTTCCGACAGTGACCGCCGGGAAATACGACAAGGCGGTCAAGCTGGACAAAGCGGGATATTTCGTGATCATGCCGTCAAAGAAAGACGGAAATATCCTTGTTGAACACTATTCGTACGACAATAAACTGCTCAGGAAAATAGAAGGCAAAAACAGCCGCGAGATATACTTTACAATCATCAACAATAACTGGATTTCGGAACTCAGCCACGCATCGTATATGGGAAAAGAGCTTGCCAGGGCGGAACTCTCGATCAAAAAGGGGTTCAAGTACGTACAGGATGGGGCGTAGTTAGTAATTTCAAATCTCAAATTTCAAATTTCAAATTTTCTTTCTATGGGTAAAATAACAGCGGTAGCCAACCAGAAGGGCGGGGTCGGAAAGACGACTTCATCCGTCAACATTACGGCGTCCCTTGCCGCCGCTGAGAGGCGCATCCTGCTTGTGGACGCCGACCCCCAGGGGAACTCCACCAGCGGACTCGGCCTGGACAAAGACGGCCTCGACGTAAGTCTTTATGATTTATATACCGGGACCAAGACTGTTGAGGACATTATCAGAGATACCACATTGCCATTTCTCAAGATTATTCCTTCGAATATAGAGCTGATCGGCGCAGAGCTTGAACTTACTGTGAAAGAGGGCCGGGAAACAATCCTCAAACGGGCACTTGAATCCGTCCGTCATCAATACGATTACATTTACATAGACTGTCCCCCGTCGCTCAGCCTGCTGACGCTTAATGCCCTTGTCGCCGCCGACAGCCTGCTCGTCCCCATGCAGTGCGAATATTACGCCCTTGAAGGCATCAGCATGCTGCTGAGGACCTTCAATCTCATCAGGGAGTCCTTCAACCCCGCACTCGAAATCGAGGGAATCCTGTTGACTATGTTTGACGGAAGGAACTCCTTGGCCAATCAGGTCTCCGACGAATTAAAAAAACACTTCGGGGACAAGGTCTATAAAACAATTATTCCGAGGAATGTCACCCTTGCCGAGGCCCCAAGCCACGGCATGCCTGTGATATTATATGACGTCCGCTCGAAAGGGGCGCAGAGCTACGTCGAACTTGCAAAGGAGATAATGGCGAATGAAACCGGCATTGGGTAAAGGTCTCTCCGCCCTGATCCCCGAAAAGGGAAAGGCGAAAGAGATACTTGAACTGAACATAAACGCGATAGCGCCGAATGAATACCAGCCGAGAAGGACCTTTAACGATGCCGCCCTCAATGAACTCGTCGCCTCCATAAAAGAAAAGGGGATCATCCAGCCGGTCATTGTAAGAAAGGCCTACGACGGTTCCTTCCACCTTATCGCCGGTGAGAGGAGATGGCGGGCCGCAAAGTTAGCGGGCCTTGCAAGCATACCGGCCATTGTCAAAGACGCCGCTCCTGAGGACGCTCTCGAACTGGCCCTTATCGAGAATATCCAGAGAGAAGACCTCAACCCCCTTGAAACAGCGGAGGCGTTTCAGAGACTGATAAATGATTTCAAACTCACTCACGACGACATATCAAAAAAGGTAGGAAAAGACAGGGCGACCGTCACCAATTATCTCCGAATTCTCAGACTTCCCTTTGAGATCAGGAAATGGCTCGCGGACGGCTCGTTGAGCATCGGTCACGGAAAAGCGCTGCTGCAGGTTGAACAGGAGAGGGCGCAAATTGAAATCGCCGGCAAGGTAATCAAACATGGATTGAGCGTCAGAGAGACCGAGGCCTTATGCAAAAAGGGCTCGACGTCAAAGATATCCCCAAAGCTCCTGAAACCCAAAGACCCGCAGATCGCCTCCCTTGAAGAAAAGATGATGCACAACCTCGGGACGAAGGTCCGCCTCCTCCACAAGTCCAACAAAAAGGGCGGGAAGATCGAGATCGAGTATTATTCCCTCGACGAGCTTGACAGGCTGCTTGAGATACTGGCGGGCTGAGAGCACCGGACCACCGTCCGACACCTCAATTGCGCCTCTCGGCTCCAATGCCGTAATATTTACCCGGACATCGGATTGATCCTGCTTCTTCAGGAGAAAATGCCACGTGTAAATTTGCTCACTCAATATCGTCCTGAACATCTCAGGCAAAGCCATATCTGTCTCAACTCATAGTGACCAGTTATGTGGACCCCGGGGACACTTCGACAAGCTCAGGGTGACAAGCATGTCATGGCAGGCCCTTCGATAAGCTCAGGTTATCCCGCGATATTTGCAAATATTCAGTCGGTCATGTTAATATCTGCGCATCTCATTAAATTCATTTGTTGTTTTGAACCAAGAGGGGGGGTACAGGTTCGCAAATTTTAGTATGGTTCGGCGCTCCTAACAAATCTACCAGATTGGGGAAGGAAGAGCTTTTTGTCTACAAACAGTGCACGACCGACAGTTCTATGATAACCGTTACATCTATCGGCCATACCGGGTCAAAAGAAAAATGCGATGAGCTTTCTATTGTTTTAGATGAAAACGGCGTTGTAAAGAATCATGGATTCGTGCCTGCCCCAAAATAAATAATAGTTCATATTAAATAGCAGGAAGATCGCTATCGGTATGGATGGTAGCGTGTCTTCCTGCTAAATCAGGCAGACACGCAGGTCTGCCCCTGCAATCTCAATGATCCCGTGTGAGAGTATGGCGCAATTTGCCGCCGCCTCCGCTTTTAGTCCGATTCAGGAGGAGCGGCAAAAAAATTGACTAATGCCCGCGTTATCCTGTAATATTTTTTCTTTACCCTTGTATCCTGATTAAAGCGAAGATCTTTGGAGGAAAAGTGACAATCACAGAAAAAATACTCGCCTCGCGATGCGGCAAAAAAGAGGTATCGCCGGGCGAGCTTATAAATGCAAAAGTCGATATCGTACTTGCCAATGACATAACCGCGCCTATAGCGATTACCGAGTTCAAAAAGATCGGCGCAAAGGGCGTATTCGACAAAGACAGGATAGCGCTGATACCGGACCATTTTGCCCCGCAGAAAGACATAAAGGCGGCGGAGCAGTGCAGGATGCTCAGGGACTTTTCAAGAGAATACGAGCTCGGGCTTTATTTTGAAGTAGGAAGAATGGGCGTGGAGCATGCGCTCCTGCCGGAACAGGGGATTGTCGTGCCCGGAGACCTGGTCATAGGGGCTGACAGCCACACCTGCACGTACGGCGGGCTCGGCGCGTTCGCGACCGGCGTAGGCTCAACCGACGTGGCTTCCGCCATGGCAACCGGTGAATGCTGGTTCAAGGTGCCGGAGTCGATGAAATTCATTTATTACGGGAAATTGAATAAATGGGTCGGCGGAAAAGACCTGATCCTTCACACAATCGGCGATATCGGCGTTGACGGCGCATTATACAGGGCCATGGAATTTACGGGCGAGACTATCAGTTCTCTTCCCATGTACGCGCGCCTTACCATGTGCAACATGGCCATAGAGGCCGGCGGGAAGAACGGGATAATAGCGCCTGATAAAATTACGGAGCAGTATGTAAAAGGCAGGGCGAAGAGGGAATATAAATTTTATTCATCGGACAAGGACGCGGCATATGTGCGGACAATAGAATATGACTGCTCAAAAATACCCCTGACGGTTTCCTGTCCTCACCTGCCGTCAAATACGAAGCCTGCTGCCGGGCTTTCTTCAATCACCATAGACCAGGTCGTCGTCGGCTCATGCACCAACGGCAGGATCGAAGACCTCAGGGAAGCGGCTGAGATAATAAAGGGGAAAAAGGTAAATCCCAATGTGAGAATGATCGTGATTCCCGCGACGCAGCAGATTTATCTCGATGCAGTGAAGGAAGGTCTGGCTGAGATCTTTGTGAACGCCGGGGCGGTATTTTCAACACCGACCTGCGGGCCGTGTCTCGGCGGACACATGGGCATACTCGCAAAAGGCGAGAGGGCGCTTGCTACTACAAACAGGAACTTCGTCGGAAGGATGGGACACCCCGAGAGCGAGGTTTATCTCTCCAACCCTGCTGTCGCGGCGGCAACGGCGATTATGGGCAGGATAGCGGTCCCGGAGGAGGTCATATGATTTTAAAAGGCAGAGTCTGGAAATTCGGAGATAACATAGATACTGACGCGATCATTCCCGCGCGTTACCTGAACACGTCCGATCCCGCGGAGCTTGCGAAACACGTGATGGAAGACGCGGACAGGGATTTCCCGTCAAAGGTAAAGGCCGGCGATCTGATCGTGGCAGACGCCAATTTCGGCTGCGGTTCCTCGCGCGAGCATGCCCCTATTGCGATAAAGGCGGCGGGCGTTCAGGCGGTCGTTGCGAAGAGCTTTGCGAGAATATTCTACAGAAATGCGTTCAACATCGGGTTGCCCATATTTGAATCTGATGAGGCGTCCGGCAAGATCCAGGAAGGCGATCAGATCGAAATCGATGCCGACAGGGGGGTAATCAGGAATGTTTCAAGGAGTGAGGAATATGCCGCGAAGCCCATTCCTCCGTTTATGCAGGAGCTTATCTCCGCGGGAGGGCTGATTGAATGGACCAGGAGGCGTCTGAAGGCCTCATAGCAGGGGCGGGTTTGAAGAGACCGGATTGGACCGGGGTCATTTGACCGATCTCCTCTTTTCTTCAAGTTCTATATCGAGGTTTTTTAACTGTTCAAGCTTTTCTTTTATTTCCGTATTTTCCTTGTCGAGCCGCGAGAGGTCTTTTTTCATCTGCTCCATTTTCGCCTTGAGTTCCTCATTGGCGCGGCCGGACTTTACTATCTCCTGCAGCATCCTGAGCCAGTTCTGAAAAGAAGTCCTTTGCGCGCCTTCGGGATTGAGTGAGGCGTATGCTTCAAGATGCGCAAGCGACCTATGATAATCAGGGGAGGGGTTTCTGTAATGTGAGTAAAGGAAAGCAAGCTGAATATGCGCCCCGGCCGCTTCGGCGGCGTCCCGGGCATTTTGTAAAAGCCCCTGCAGTCTGTCCGTCTCTGTCCTGAATTCTTCCGGCCGGACGCCTTCATATCCGTAATAAGGGACATCCTGGGGTTTATGGGCGCATTGCGCCGCGATTGCAACAATAAAGAAAAGGGCCAACATTTTTGAGATGAGGCATCGCATGGTTTTATTATAATCTATTTCCCCGCTTTGTACGGGCGACCCGGCGGGTCGCCCCTGCGGAGTGGGCAGACTGAGGGGCCGCCCCTACGTTTTGGCCCTGTGATAAATATTCTGAGCGTGGGATATCCCCTTATTCACTATGACGGTTATTGCTTCCGCCGCATCCAGGACTGCTTCCTGAATGGCTTTTTTTTCCCGGCCGGAAAAATTCTTCAGAACATAATGCTCCACGGATATCCGGTCGGGCCTGCCAATCCCTATTTTTACTCTGCCGAAATCCCTGGAGCCGAGTGTTTCGATGATCGATTCGACCCCCTTGTGACCACCCGAGGAGCCGGACTTTTTGATCCTTATGGTCCCCGTCTCAAGGTCGATATCATCGCACACGACAAGGACATTGTCTATATCTTCATGCCGCTTTAATGCCTCGGCGACTGCCGTGCCGCTCCTGTTCATAAAAGTAAGAGGCTTTATAAGGAGCGTCTCCTGCTCATTTATAAAGCCTCTTCCGTATATATAGCTTCTGGCCCTGTTTTTTAAAGGAAGGGAATGGCTTTCGGCCAGGACGTCGATAACCATGAACCCGATGTTATGCCTTGTTCCGGCATAAATATCTCCCGGGTTGCCCAGACCGACCACAAGCCACATCTAAATAGTTTACTTTCCTTTTTGTTCTTTCGGCGGGGCCTCTTCCTCGGCCTTGCCTTTTGCCTTCAGCACCTCAGGCTCTGCCGCTTCCGCTTCTGCGGGAGCTGCCGTGACCTCTTCCTTCGGCGCGGTCACTGAAAGGATGACCTCGGACGGATCGGTAACGATCTTTATGCCTTCCTGAGACGGGATATCGCTGACATGCAGGGAGTGTCCGATTTCAACGTTCCCTGCGTCGATTTCTATCTTGTCGGGTATCTGTGTGGGAAGACATTCCACTTCGACTTCCCTGACGCGGTGCTGCATGATCCCCCCCAGTTTAATGCCTGCCGGCTCCTTGATTATCACGATGGGGACGGTCACCTTTATTATTTTTTCGAGCGACACTTCAAGGAGATCCACATGCAGCAGCTCGTCCGTAAGCGGTTCTTTCTGATATTCTTTTATGAGCACCGGGTGTTCGGAGGTCCGGGAATTACCTTCGTTGAGCTCAAGTGTAATCAGGGCATGCTCTCCGGCGCCCGCATATATGAGTTTCTGGATCTCCTTCATGTCCAGTTTCAGCGTCACGGACTTCCCTAACCCGTACATCACCGCCGGTAATAAATTTTTTCTTCTCAGGCTTCTGGCGCTTCCTTTGCCGGTCTCGGACCTTATGTCGGCTTTGACTAATACCTTTTCCATTTCTTTATACCTCCGTTAAATTATAAGCCGTTTAAACCACTGAGTCACGGAGACACGACATTTCAGATTTTCCACTCCTCCGTGTTTCTATGGTTGTTCTTTTTCAGAAAAAACCCTCACATAAAAAGCGAGCTGATCGACGATTCTTCGTGTATCCTTTTAATGGCTTCCCCCATCAGCGGAGCTACTGAAAGCACCGTAAGTTTTTTGCACTGCTCCATCTTGCTGTCCATCGGTATCGTATTGGTTACGATTACTTCTACGAGATCGGATTTATTGATCCTGTCCAGCGCGGGGCCCGACAGGACCGCATGCGCGCAGGCCGCAACAACGCGTTTCGCGCCGTTTTCCTTGATGGCCGACACCGCCTGGGTAATTGTCCCCGCGGTGTCTATCATGTCATCGAAGAGGATGGCGTCCTTGCCCTTTACGTCGCCGATTACATGCATTACCTGGGACACGTTCGCCCTTTCCCTGCGTTTATCGATGATGGCCAGAGAGGCGTTCAGACGCTTTGCGAAGGCCCTCGCCCTCTCAACGCCGCCGGCGTCGGGAGAGACGATGACTACATCATTTAAGTATTCCTTCCTTACATAGTCGGCAAGAACAGGAGAAGAATAGAGGTGATCAACGGGGATATTGAAAAAACCCTGTATCTGTCCCGCGTGCAAATCTATGGTCAGCACCCGGTTGACCCCGGTCGCGCTCAATAAATCCGCAACCAGTCTTGCCGAAATAGGCACTCTCGGCTGGACCTTCCTGTCCTGTCTTGCATAGCCGTAATATGGAATAACCGCGGTGATCTTCGCGGCGGAAGCCCGTTTGAATGCGTCTATCATCAAAAGCAGCTCCATGATGTTGTTATTAACAGGCGTGCAGGTGGACTGAACGACGAAGACATCCGAGCCCCTGACGTTCTCATTTATCTGGACCGTTATTTCCCCGTCGCTGAAGGTCGAGACAGTTGCTTCGCCGAGCGGTATGCGCAAAACTTCGGCTATTTCTTTAGCAAGGACCTTGTTGGAATTTCCGGTAAATAATTTAATGCCTGCGGGCATTTTCCCTCCCGTATAAATAGAGTTAAGAGTTAAGAGTCAAGAGTTAAGCAAAGGGCTTCCGGAGTCCATACATAACTCTTGACTCTTAACTCTGACTGTTGCCTGTGCAAAAGTCGACTAACTGGGGCGGGAGGATTCGAACCTCCGGATGGGAGATCCAAAATCTCCTGACTTGCCGCTTGTCGACGCCCCATCTCAGAGTTAAGAGTTATGAGTCAAGAGTTAGGCGTCTGCTTCAGGATTCTTTCACTTAACTCTTAACTCATGACTCTTAACTCATGCATGACTTAGTCAGTTATCGTACTGACGACGGCAGTCCAGCAATCTTTGAATGCCCCGGAGGCGGCCGCCGCTTCTTTCGGGGAACTGAATACCCCGAACACGGCAGAACCGCTGCCGCTCATCAGGGAAAATAAGGCCCCCCCGTCCATCATCTTCTGCTTTATCTCAGCTATCACAGGAAAGCTCTTTATGGTCACGGATTCAAGATCATTCGAGACGGCTCCCGCCGCTTCTTTGAACTTTGCGTTTTCAATGGAGCTGATCAAAAACTCAATATTATCAACTTTACCCCGACTTTTTGTCAACTCCGAATCCGGGCCTTGAGTTTTGAATTTTGAATTTTGAATCTTGAATTCTTTATATACCCATGCCGTTGAAACGGGGAAAGGGGGTTTTACCAGCAGAAGGGTCGAGATAGCCGCAGCGGGACGCGGGGTGAGTTTTTCTCCCCTGCCCTGCGCAAATGAAAGGGGGCCGCGCAAAAAGAAAGGCACATCCGATCCAAGCCGTTGAGCCAGCATGCAGAGGTCCCCCACGGCAATGTCAAGAGACCACAGCCTGCTCAATCCCTCAAGAGCGGCCGCCGCGTCGCTGCTTCCGCCGCCCAATCCGGCGCCGACGGGTATATTTTTGTCCAGCCCAATCCTGGCGCCTTTATCAATGCCGTAAGCTTCTCTTAACAGCAGGGCCGCCTTATACACAAGGTTCTGCTCGACCGGCGCCGGCATTTCGGTTTCCACGACCAGCTTGTCCGATGGCGCGAACGTCAGCACATCGTAAAGGGTGATCTTTTGCATGAGGCTCCGGATTTCGTGGTAGCCGTCGTCACGCAGGCCCAGGACGTGTAAGAACCAGTTGATTTTTGCGGGCGCCTTTATGGTGAGCATGTTTAGTAGCCGGTAGTCAGTAGTAAGTAGTTAGTAGCCAAGGGGAGGTCGGCTTTCTCCGGCCCTTAACTGCCGACTACTTACTGCTTGCTACTGTTTCAAAAGGTCGTTTAACTTCTTCTCCACTCTCTCTTTCAGTCCTTCTTCCTTTTCATGCATTTCGAGAGATTTTTTCCAGGAGGCTTCCGCGGCTTCTTTGCTGCCGAGCTTCAGATAAATGTCGCCTAAGTGCTCAAAGATCACGGGGTCGTCCTTTTCCGAATTCGAAGCTTTTTTTGTCTCGGTGAGGGCTTCCTGAAGTCGCCCTTTTTTATAATAGATCCAGCCGAGGCTGTCCAGGATATAGCCGCTGCCCGGCTCCAGCTCCAGCGCCTTCAGAATAAGCGCGAGCGCTTCGTCAAGGTTTATGCCCATCTCGGCGTACATATATCCGAGGTAATTAAGGGCCTGGACGTGGTCAGGGTTCTTTTCAAGGGTCTTTTTCAGGTAAAAGAACATCTCATCGAATTTTTTTGCCTTTTCATACGCTACGGCAATGTTAAACAATGCCTCGCTGTTGTCCGGCTCGATTGCAATAGCCTTTTTGAACTTTTGTTCAGCCAGGGCGTAATCTTTTTTCTGCAGGTATAATTGTCCGAAGATTATCAGCACCTCCGTGTTGTCCGGCACAAGCCTCTCCAGTTTCTCAAGCTGTTCGACGGCCTCTTCGTATTTCTTCCGGATGCCGAGGACCCTGCCGAGCATCAGAGAAGCGTTTATGTTCTCAGGTTGAGCTGAAACAATGACGCGCAGTTCTCTTTCCGCCTCCTCATAGTTCTTCTCTTCGAAATATATTGTCGCTAATATCCCGTTGGTTTCAACATTGCCGGGGTCCAGTCTTAATATTTCCTTCAGTTGTTCAATCGCTTCATCAGTCCTTTTCTTTCCGAGGTACAGCAGGGAGAGCCTTTTTCTTGCCTCCGTGTTGCGCGCGTTGAGCTTTATGGAATCCTCGTAGCTTGAAATGGCCTTGTCCGCATCGCCGACCGACTCATACGAAAGGCCCATCAGGTTATGGGCGTCCCAGAGGGAGGGATTGATATCGACCACCTTCTGAAATTCCTCAATCGCCTTGTCGTATTCTTTTGAATCCAGATAAATCCTTCCCAGGGTATATCTTCCCATTACGTTGTAAGGCTCTATGGCGAGCGCTTTTTTTAATATCACTACGGCCTTGACGGCCTGGTTCTCCATGACATACAGATATGCAAGATGGATCAAATTCTGCGCCTTGTCGGGGGCGATCTCCGTCAGCCTCTCATATACGCCTATCGCCTTGCCCATTTCTTTCCGGCCTGAATACAGAAAGCCGAGAAGCGACAGCGCCGGCTCGTAATCGGGAGACAGCCGTATCACTTCTTCGGCCGTCCTGACGGCGTCATCGATCCTTTTCATCTTCATGTAAATCTGGCTCATCTCGGTCTTGAGGAATATAGAATCGGGGTCCAGCGCAAGGGCAAGCTCCAATTGTTTCAGGGACTCCTCAAGATTGTCCGAAAGCCGGGCGTCAACAGAAAGCATATAGTGAAAATCCGCTTCTTTTGAATGCGGCGATATCGCGGGTTTCTTCAGGGTTGCGCATGAAGCGATCAGCAGCGCAACGGAGGCCATGATGCAGATCCTCAATTTTAAGTTTGTACGCATGAAGCATATTATGGCATAAAGAGAATATCTTGACAATCTCGGCGGGCTGAAATACACCCTCAAAACAATCGTTTTTTATGACAACTGTAGCAGAACGTCTTTCCCTGGGACCTCCTGAGAAAAAAGTTCTTTTCCCCTTTTGAATTCCTGTACCCGCTGTGATAGGTGTGACAGGTAAAACAGGTAATGCCGCCTGTCCGGTCGAGGGGCATATCAGGGGGGACGTCCATGGAAGGGACCGCGTGTGTGACATGAGAAAAGCCCCCGGAAGTTACGTGGGAATCCTTGTGACAGCCGGCGCATATGTTGTCGCCTCCGTCGTTCAGGACCGTACTGCCGCCTTCAAGAGGGAGCCATGTATGACAGTCGAGGCACCGGACCGTTCCGGTCTCGTCGTGGACGGCATACGCGCCGTAAAGAGGGAGCAGGGCAAATAAGATTGTGAGAGCTGTAAATATTGCCGGCATTGTTATATCAAAACTTCACTTCCTGAATTCCCTGATCTTTTCTTCCATCGCAGCGGCGTGCCTGCGGATCTCTTCATAAAGCCTCCGGTTGTCCCCTTCGGTGGAGACCTTCAGCTCCGCGGCGGCCCATGTTATCTGATCGAGATGGCCCTGAATGTCCGCAAACCTCCGCTGCAGCTCTCCGGCCATACCGTTGAGGGTCTCCGCGAAATCCCTGAACTCGTCTTCCTGGCCCAGCATTACCCTGGAACCGAGGTCGCCCCTTACGAGTCTCTGTATATCGACCCTGATCCTGAAGAGCGACCTCGTCATCTTATTATGGATCCCCCTTGCCGTCAGCAGGAATGTGAGTATAATCAGCGCCAGCGCGGCGACGTTGGCGTAGAGGGCCTCCTTAAAAAGGAGATCGCCTATGTTCCCCGAGGGGAGCCTCATGGAAAAAAGGATATTATCGAGTTCTCTATAAGCGAGAAAATTGAACATTACGATGGAAAGGACGCTCCAGAGTGAGGAGACCAATATAAACCTCAGGATGAACCTGGACTGGAAGCCCTTTTTGATGAAATAATTCCTTCTCCTGTAATTACGTGTCATATATTTACTTTCCTAACATGTGGCAGGCGAAACAGAGCTTGCTTCCCCTGTCGCTCATGACTAATCGTTTTTCGATGTTCGAATAAGGGTCGTGACAGGAACCGCAGCCGACCTTCCCGTCGAAGAACCGTATCCTCGGGTCCACGGCGTCCATAGGGTGCAGAAACGCCTTGCGCCCTTTCCTGAGCCGCGCGCCCTCGTAATCTACTCCTATCGGATGGGTCCCTGAGTCGTGCGTCATAAGTTCTCCCTTGTGGCCCCACGAGCCGGCCCGTATTGAAGACGAAGTGGCGAACGAGCCGTCGTGGCAGGACACGCACTGCAGAGAGATGGAGTCTATCACCTGCGAAGCGCTTGTCTCGACGTATTTTGACTGAAAATGGGCCTCTCTCATCGTATCCGTATGTCCCGTGCCTACAGGAGAACCCTTATGACAGGCCTCGCAGAACCTGTTCCCTTCCTCATATCTCCGCAGGAAGTGGGTAGGCGCCCCGTAGGGAGTGAAATAGGGTGAATGTATGTCATGGCACGTCGTACAGGTTATCTCCCCGATACGCGACAGGGGGAACCCTTCCGGGACCGTGACATTCCTGGGGACGACATTCACGGGGTGCAAGTATCCTTCGGAAAGGATTTTTTCGTGACATTTTTCGCAAAGGGTCGTTACAGGCCCCTTCAGTGTAAATGAAACGACATTACCCGAGGCGTCCGCTACGTGACACATAGGGCACTCTGTCTGTGAAAAATTATGTGGTTCTCTTTCCATACAGTAGACCACTATCAGAATCAGGTTTATAACTGCTAAAAGGATAAGGGCTGCTTTTCGCTTCATGTTTTATGTTACGTAACCTTTCCGGCGTATTACCGGAAGGGTCCCCGGCGCTCACAATTTGATCCTGGAGAGTATCCTGTTCATATTGTAGACTCTCCTGGATATCTTTTCGACTGTTTCCCGCTCGCCCGCTTCGTCCGGCCGGGCCGCCGCCGCCGAGGAAATCCCGCTGACCTCCTTCGCTTCCGTCTCCAGAGAGTCGATTACTTCACTGCACATCGAAACAAGGCCGTTGAGATCATCAGCCAGGGGATATATAGCGTCCTTCTCCCGCAGTTTCACTGTTTCCGTGAGGTCGCCTGAGGAGACCTTTCCCGCGTAGACGTCGAGCCTGTACAGGGGGCCTGCGACTTTGTGAGAGTACAGCAGAGAGATAATTGTAATTCCTATGATAATGAAAAACAGGGCGGCGATGTAAAGGTACGCGGACTTGTTTAAGAGATCTCCTCTCAGCGCGGCAATAATGCCGTAATTCTCGGCGTATGATGAACCGGGCTCTCTGAGCAGCGAGAAATAGAGAAATATTCCAGCCAGGACTGCGCCGGCGATTATAATGGAAGTGCACTTTAAAGCGAACCTGTTGTAGTATGATTTATCGACGGTTTCCAGCGCGTCTGTCTCTTTGTTCATGGCAGCACCTGTTCCCTGACTTTTTTAGGCGCCGGCCTCTCCGGCCCCGTGAGCTCCGGCCCGACAAGGGCGACTCGCTCACCCTTGCCCTCTCCGGTCCTTGGCGTTCCGGGGCCTTTTCCCGGGCTTATATTTTTCTTGTCCTCTTTGGATTTTTCCGTTTCAGGCGCCTTGCCCGGGGTCACCCGGTCGTAGACGACTTTTTTATGACAGCCCGGCAGGCAGCTCCCTCCTGTATCCCACTTCTCAAAGTTCAGGGGAATATTCCAGTTGCCGAACGGGGCCCTGCCCGCGATCAGCTTCGGAAGGTCGCCGGCGTGGATGATGTGGCACAATTTGCAGTTCCTGCTTTTTGTCCGGTTTACGTGCAGGTAGTGCAGGTTTCGCTCGCCGTCCCTGAAGCCGGTCGAGAAGGAAGTATCGGGATATTTCAGCAGTTCCCTGTTATGGCAACTGAAGCACAGTTCATACTCGTCCTCCTTGTACGCGGGATAAATGTCCGCGGGAAACTCCTTGACGAGCAGCTTGATGTTCGCTGAACCGTGCGGGTCATGACAGGGCGTGCACTTACCGTCCCTGATGGGCCCGTGCAGCACCGTCTGGTTCTTTTTGATAAACCCCTTATGACAGTCGAGGCACAGTTCTTTCCCTGCCTTGGGCAGGAGTTTTTCAGAGTCGCCGGCATGGGGGAAATGGCAGGACGCGCACGCCTTCTCCGTCTTTATGGGGGGATGGACCGACTTGGCCTTCTCCGTTTTTTCACTTATCTTGGGATGGCACAGGAAACAGAGTTTTTCACCCTCGGCGGAGAGCATCTTTCTGTAGGGAGAGCTGTGCGGGTTATGACATGAGGTACAGCCTCCGTAAATGGCGGGGTGGACCACATTTCTTTTCAGTTCTTCCTGTATGTCGGAGTGGCAGGTCGTGCATAGTTCAGCGCCGTCTTTCTTCGTCAGCGCCCTGTTGTCCGATTCATGAGGGTCGTGGCACGCGGTGCATTCACCTGTGGCCGTTGGGCCGTGAACGACCGACTGTGATGTCTTGTCCGGATGGCACGTTAAGCATATCTCATATATCGGCAGCATGAGCAGTTTCGGCTCCTCCGAGCCGTGGGGGTCATGGCACCCGGTGCACATCCCGCCCGCGATGGGAGGGTGAACGACCTGTTTTTTTCCAAACGGCGAGTGGCACATATAGCAGAGATCAGGGACCCCCTGCGTGAGCGTGAAGGTCTTTTTATTTTTTTGCGGATGGGCGGTCGCGCCGGCCTGATGGCAATTATCGCAAGACTCTGTGACGGGATGAATGTTTGCAGTTTTCAAGAGAGTCGAGTGACAGGCGTCTGTTACGCAACCCTCGCCGTAGGCCGGTCCGGAAAGAAAGGCGGCAATGCATGCCGCTGCGGGGAACATGAGAATGAATAAATAAAAAAAGCCCATTCGCATATGGCATAGCTTAACAAATGAAAGATTCAAAAATCAAAGAAAGCGCGCTTGCTCTCCTGATGAAAATTTTACCGGAAAATTCCACTGCCGGTCCCTGAATATAAGACCGGACGCACTGAAACGGTCCCTCCCGTGATAATGTCGTTTTCGGATACGGCAACTTTTGTTTCCTCCATGCCGGCGCCCGTCAGCAGATACGCATCCATCGGCTGAGTATCACCCTGTTTCCCCTCTGTCGAGTAGGGGACCGTGAAACTGAAATTGCCGTGTTCGTCCGTCGCGACCACGTCCCGGTATGACAAAAGGCGCTTCTGTGACGACAGCAGACGGATGATTATCGATACATTAACGCCCGGTTTTCCTTTTCCCCTTATACGGGCGCCGGGCACAGCCTCGAAGACCTTGAAATAGCTGACAGGGGCGCCCGACTCCCTCATCCCGGCTAAGAAGGCGCTTTCGAACAGGAGACGATAATTTCCGAGGGCGGGAATGAAGGAGTCCGCGGTGTTGCGTCCTGACCCGTCATTGTACAGCAGCCTGTTGTAAATGGAAAGCCCCTGATTGAACTTGCCGACGGTGCCAAGGGGAAGCTTGCCCTTTGCCTCGCCGTCGCGTGCTATCGCGTGATCGGTCTCAAGAGATCTGAATGCGCTTAGAAGTACATACCGTACACGGTTGTCCCTGACGATCGTAAATGCCGTTTCCGGCCGGGTAGTCGCCATGAATCCCGCTAACTCATAGAACCCGTGCGTTTCCCACCCGAAAGCAGTCGCCACGGCGGGACGCTCCGCGAGGTGGTAGAGCTTGGCGCCGAGGTCCCAGTCTGCCATGATCCCGTATTCGGGTTGTTCTGTCGGTTCAAGGTGATAGGAAGTTTTGGGGGTATTGTTTTTTATCCATTCGAGGGCCCCGTCCCTGCCGTAGAGCCCCTCCTTGAGATAAGCGGGGAGGTGGCCGTTTACCGTGACTTTGTAGTGCTGGAAGGAAGGCAGGAGCAGAAGTGCGGCGCCCACGGCAATGACGGCCCTTTTCCACGGACTTCTCATATATTGCCACGCGCCGGCGATGAGATATGCCCCGGCCAGGGACGACATGACGCCTGCAATAGGGGTATATCGCCTGATCAACCCTAAAAGGAGGAGCGGGGACCACGCGACGAATGTAATAAGGTATTTGTTGTTCATCCCGTCCTTCTTCCACTTGATCAGTGCAAGCGCGGCGCCGAAAGGCGCGGCGAACCAGGCTGCCGTCAGATAGCTTGCGCTGTAGAGAAAATTGTATCCCGAGAAGACGCCGTGCAGCTCGCTGTTGGATTCAAGCCACGGGTCGCCGCCGCCGCGAAGGAATGATATCCCGCTGAGTATCCCGGAGAGGAAATCTCTCAACTGCGGCAGGGCAAGGGACATTGTCCCCGCCGCTGTGACGCCGGCAAGCGAGTAAAAGAAAGCCTTTTTTGTCCTGCACACGGAAAAGAGCATCAGGACCGCGGCAAGAGAGGCAAGCATTATTACATGGAACCACGAGATGATCCCGAAGGACACTGATGACGCGCTGCCCCAGGGATTTATCACGCAGACTATCGCGACAACAACAGAGGCAAGTAAAAAACTGACGGCATAATCAAGCGAAAGGCCCTTCCGGTCCGAAATGAAGGAGCGTATGAAGACCGCTAAAAAGGCCGCGCCCCAGTAGACGGTGCTTCCCCTCCACATGAAAAGCGCAAGCACGATGAGGAATGCCGCGGCAAGCTTTCCTTTCAAAGAAAGCCGGTCGTCTCTTTCGAGAAAAGGGAGACACAAAAGAAAGAGCACGGCTATGGACTCGAGGACATGGTGATCGAAGTTCATCGGGATGGAATAAGAGATATGGCCGGGACTCAACGCCAGCAGGAAGGCGGCGGCGATCCCCGCAACCGGGCTGGAAAACAATTTTGCGGCTGCAATGAAAATCAGCAGGACCGTCAGGCCCGCGAAAAAGGGATTGGAAAAAAAACACACGGTCTCCGTAGCGACCCTTCCTCCTCCAGCAATGAGAGCTGCCGCCGAAAGCACATAATCGAACAGCGGAGACCATATTTGTCCGGTCCCTTCCGGATACCCGACGTAATAGTCAAAGGCGGGTATCGAAGGGAAGGAATGAACTCCGAGCGTCACGCGCCGGAGATGGTCGTAGGCGTCTATGCTGTAGAAGAAGAAGCCGCCCTCGGGATTGACGAAGTTCCTGAAGGAAGCGGTCCTGATGAAGAGCGCCGTGCCCAATGCCGCGGCGAGAAGGACAAATATTGTCCAGTGGTATCGGTCTTTTGATCCGGGAAAAGACATGCCGTATTTTAACCGAAAAAAATTTTTTTTATCTCTGTCCCAGCGCAGAAATAATAACTTGCAGGTGACACGCGGCAAGTTACGGAGGCCGATATATGGTTCAGAAGCGTTCAGTCGTTGTTTCAATGAAACATCATTGAAACACAGTGGTGTTTCAGCCCATCAGGAACCCCCCGATATCTCTTGCAGGGAACAATAAGGAAAATCATCAGTTATAAAAAAAAACCAATGTGGCATGCTCTTTGCCTAAGCATAGGCACCCCCAATTTTTACTTTTGTAATGGCAGACCTCAAAGGAGGTGGTGTGCAGGAAGTTAAAGTTACATCGTTATACGCATGCTCTTCAGCATGACGTTCACAATTACATTTTTTTCTAATATCAAATTCACCATGAGGAGGTATCTCTTATGAGAGGCTCGAAATCAGGGCCATTGACAGTGGTGTTGTGCATCATACTGGTGCTCGTCAGTTACACCATCGCGATGTCCCATACGGATGTAACAGTCAGGGACTCATCCGGCAATCCCGTTTCAGGGAACACGCCTTATAGTCCGAAGCAGACCTGCGCAACAGCAGGCTGTCATAACTACGGTTCGGACCCTGTAACTGCTTCAAAGGTACAGGGATATGCAAACAGTTCAGGAAAAGTGGCATTTCAGAATTATGATGTAACCACTTTCTCCCACGGCGTGTCTGTGGGAAAACACAGCAATCAGGGAAGAGGCGAGGAGTGGACCGCAGCCTTGAGAACAGTCTGGGGCGCCCCTGGCTTCACAAGCTCGCCCGGCATGTTCGGAAGGTATTGACCGCCTTCCAACCGCCAGTTGGCGGCAAAAGACATTGTATTGGACGGCTCAGACACAGACACTTCAGCGGCCACAAGGGAAATAGAGGCTTCTCCGGCGGCATGGGCCAAGGCGTGCGGCGTATGTCATGTCGGGGGCGGCCAGATGGAGTACGACAGGGACATGCTTCCCTACGGGCAGGCAGGCGCAACGAATGAAGGCGACAGGTACACCTGGATGCCTGCACACATAGCGCCCGCGGGCGGCGAGACCCTGATCGGCCTGGACGGGACGCCTGCTACTTACGCGGAAGGCTCGCTCGTGTTAGGCAGGATAGTAGACATATCCGCGAATACCGACGTTCAGGGCACTCAGCTTTTCGGCGCCAACAATGCCGAAGTCGACTGCATGATGTGCCACGCGAACCAACTGAAGACCGGCGCGGCATGGTACAGGTCCGAGGACTGCGGCCCGGCAAAGCAGATCGGCCCCGCAGATAACCGTGACTGCTCGACATCAGATCCACGATTCCAGTATACCGCTGGTACGATATATGATTCATTCAACAGGAATATCGCGATATCGGAAGGCTGGTTCGATCTTGCGGCATCAGCAGGTATCGGAGTAAAGATAGACAAAGCGACCGGGACCCTCGCTGAGGACACCCCGACGACTATCCCCGGTTCCAGCATCTCGGCGGTCCCTAACAGCGGTAACTGCGCCCAGTGCCACGCCAGGAATGACGCCGACAACATCGGTCTTCCCGGTGAGGCCCAGCAGTACGGTGGTATGATCACCGGATACGGCAACTTCTTTAAGTTTACCGGACCTGAGGAAGCAGTCGACCTCGATGAGATCGACTCATCAGGCAACTGCGCCGCGGGAAAAGATTGCAAGAACGATACAACATGGGGCGAGTTCGGCTGCAAGACCGGAATGGGAAAAAGGTCCCAGAAGACCGGCTACGGCAGTAACGACAGGTTCGGCTTCGGCGTATGCCTTGGCTGCGCGGCGTTCAGCGCAATGAACGGCGGACCCAATATGTGGTGGCTCGGGATGGACGGCATGGAGTTTACAGCCGACGACGGCGTCTGCGGAATGCCGAGCATTCGCGAAGCATGTAACGCCGGGGCAGGCGGGGTAAACCTGCAGACGAATCCCGAGTACATATGGGAAGCCCCGGGAGTCCCCAAACAGATTGCAGGAAAGATGGCGGATGTGGATGTGCATGATGCAGCAGGCATGAAGTGCGCGACCTGTCATTACGCAGTGTCCGGGACCCTTCCTGCAAGGACCTACACAGCTAACGGTCAGACATACACGTATCCGGCGACGGACCCGGCAAATCCGATACAGAAGATAGACCATCAGATAGCCCAGGGCTTCAGCATGTTAGAGCATGCCAACGATCAGCTCGACGGCACGGTTACATGCGAAGGCTGCCATATCGACAAGACTCATCCGAATGCAGGCAGCGCGCCGGACCCGGCGACGGCCCACGCGGCATTCCCGCCGGCGCATTTCGAAAAGATCGACTGCCGTACATGCCATATCCCGGCTGTCTATTCGGCTCCCGGAAGGCTCGGGTTCAGGGACTGGACAGCAGGTGGTTACAGGCAGTCTGACGGCAGCAACGGCAATGCCAACCACTTTGACTTTAACTATAACTTCATGGACGGCGGGGCCGGTTCAATGCCTCCGTTGAGGGCATGGCTCGCTAATCCTGAAGGGACTAAGATAACCCCGATGCTCCCTTCTCTTCTTCCGATCTGGACAGGTTCGGGGATCAGGGCGTCTGATAATTTTGTATTAGGGTGGATGCCCGCAAAGACAAGGGACATAACTTCGGCGGCAGCGATTGTCTCCGCGGCTAATCCCGGATTCGGAATAAGGCTGAACGGAACGAACGATCATCCTCCGTTCCAGGGATTTCAGCTTACCGACCCGTTGAAGATCGAGTCCAAGGCCAAGATAGACGCCATGGCTGCCGAGCTCGCAACAGCGCGCTCCGGCGTGCTGGCCTCGCATGGGACGGTGAGAGATCCGAGACTTTCCCTTTATCCCACGATGTTTGACCCGTCACACGGCATTCCCACGAAGGAGTGGGCCTTAGGCTCGCCCTCAAGGGGAGGCTGCGAAATGTGCCATTCGACCTCTGCCGAACCGTCTTCAGTCGGTTTCTTTGACGGAAGCAAGGAGCTTCTGAAGAACCCGATGATGCAGATGGCGGATTACGACTGCGGCGGCGACGACATGAGCTTCGACGCCGGCGGATGGGCCAATGCGGACCATCCCGACTGGATGTGCGGCATGTTCGATGCGGCCCAGATGGGCGGCAATGAAAACGGCACATGCGATCAGACCGAGCAGATGGCTTGCAGGACCTACATAGCTACCAATCTCTTCCCGATGTTCGGGATGCCCGCGGATATCGGAAACGCGTTTCCGATAGACGGCGTGGCCATGATGCAGATGATGGCCATAAGGGAAGGCGCTACGGCAGCCGGCTGCAACCCGATTTACTCATTCTTCGGTTTCCCGAACGGGACCGATCACGGACAGATGGGTACCAACGGCTGCGACGCCAACCCCATGGACGGCTACTTCGACTACTACAGCCGCGACGAGATCAGGCTGCACTACAAGAAGAACCTGCAGCAGAGCACGTTCTCGCCGGTAGTGGCAGGAAGCAACTGGACCAACCCGGTCACAGGAGCGGCAGGCACTGTCCCGTCCACAATGAACAGGGTCTGGGGTATCGTGGGTGTTACGAAGAACCCCGGCAACCCGGCCCATGTCAACAAGTTCGACCTCGGGGCCACATGTTATAACCCGATGGACGGCTCGACGTTCCCTTGTACTGACGGCGGATACGTTCTGACAAAGGTAAACGCGAACCAGCTCCTGGGCTATGACACATCCGCTCTCTCGGAGTTGACGGACTTCAACACAATGCAGGCGTCTACCGACTGCGCGGAATGTCATGCCTCTGTCAACAACACGAACCATCACGACGGCACATGCACAAGCTGTCATTCTGCGGGCGCGCTGAACGGGCTGGAGCGTCATGATGGGGCTGTTCCGTCAACGGACAACGCATCGTGTATTGAATGCCATGGCAGCAAGACGCTCGATCTTAGCGGTATGGCCCTG
>JACRHD010000048.1 GCA_016234115.1 Nitrospirota bacterium | reverse complement strand
GGCACGGAGGCACAGAGTTAAAAAATAAGAGAAAAGGCCAATATGAATCATTCACCTAAGTGATGAAGCAAAATTATTCGATAACCTCTTGTTTTCTCAGTGTCTCTGTGCCTCTGTGGTAAATGAACTGCTGTTTTTAGGATCATATTTCACCGAGATAGATTTGCCCTGGGGTTCACCACATATCACCACAAATCTC
Organism: Nitrospirota bacterium; assembly: GCA_016234115.1. Taxonomy (GTDB): domain Bacteria; phylum Nitrospirota; class Thermodesulfovibrionia; order UBA6902; family UBA6902; genus SURF-23. The sequence goes on along the minus strand of JACRHD010000048.1, from coordinate 4,087 downwards.
TTGCCTTCGACCGAGGCCTGGTGAAGGACGTCAGCCGAAAAAGGTCTTCGCTTTTGTCGCGGCGATAGGTTCAAGGTCCTTGATCTTAATCCCTGCCATTGCTATTCCTCTTTCATTATATTAGTTCCTGAACGGGAGTGCGCAGGAATTCCTCTATTGCCATGCCCTGCCCACCGATAAGAAGCTTTCTGGCCGGGGTGAATGCCTTTGAAAAGGCGTCCATGCCGGGAAGCGCTTCTCTTGCTTTGCCGCTTTTCACTTCGATAGCGACGATTTTCCTGTTTGATGCAAGCACGAAATCAACCTCCCTGTTGAACTCCCGCCAGTAATATACACCTATCTTCGTGCCTGTTGCACCGTTGATAAGATGAGCGCCGATTGCCGATTCCACGAGTCTGCCCCATAACGCCCTATCTTTTTGCGCCTCCTGAAACGTAACCGACAACAGGGCCGTCATCAGTGCGGTGTTCAGCACCTGAAGTTTCGGACTCGAACCCCTTTGCCTCACGCGCTGCCCGGCGAATTTCTGGAGGCCGGTGATCATGCCGGCCCCCGAGAGCAGATCAAGGTAGTGGGCAAGGGTCGTTGTGTTGGAGACATCCTGAAGCTGACCGAGCATCTTCTGATATGAAAGCACCTGTCCCGAATACTCGCAGCCAAGATGGAAGAGACGCCTGAGAAGCGCAGGCTTGTCGACCCTGGTCATATGAAATATATCGCGTGAGATCGTGGTCTCAATAAGAGAGTCGATAATATAGCGAGACCACCGTTCACTGTCCTTGATGAGAGGGGCGGAACCCGGATACCCGCCGAAGAAGACGTACTCCTCAAGAGACCAGCCGAAGGCGTCACGCATTTCCTTATATCCCCAGTGGGGCACGTGTATAACTTCGAACCTGCCGGCGAGACTCTCGGTAAGTACCCGCTGGATCAGAAGTTGGGCCGATCCGAGCAGCACGACTCTGAGAGGCACTTTCTTTGCGCTGTCTTCGTCCCACAGCCTTTTCACGGTGTCGGACCAGAAGGGTATCTTCTGGACCTCATCCAAAAAGAGCAACGCTTTCTTCCCTCCCTTTGCGCTCAACCTGGCGACGTCCCATTGCTCTTCGATCCACGAGCGATCCCGAAGAAGCGGCTCGTCGGCGGAGGCGTAATGAGCGGGGAAGTCTATCGACTCAATCGCCTGACGGGCTAATGTGGTCTTGCCGGTCTGCCTCGGTCCGGCAAGGACCTGCATAAACAGCCTGCGCTCCTGCAGCCGGTCGATGAGGGAATTAAAAATGAATCTTCGATACTGCTCTGATTTACTCATGATATTGAGTAATTTTACTCAAAAGTATAACTAAAATCTACTATCAGAAAAGGGTGACCGCTTCAAAACTGATGAAATTCATGACTTTCTTAAATGACCACCCCCAAACCCGCTCGTATTCCCTGAAAGCTTTGACCGTCCCGTTATTCAGGTCAAGTTGATAAGAGAAGGCAGCTTCAATCAATGTATACGGCCTTGTTTTGGGCAGTGCAGCAACCAAGGATTTATCCATCGGAATCCAGTTCCCTTCTTTCATTGCCGATCAGCGCACCTTCTTGCCGCAAACAGGACAGTAAGAGACTTTGACCTTTAACGGAACAAGATATTCCTCTTTGCAAGTTGCATCTTTTTTATAACGCACCCAAAGTTGAGAACGAACGATAATGCAGTAAGGACAACGCTGTTTTCCCATGCTATTCACCTTCCCCAAGTGCAGATTCCAGGTTAGGAAATTCTCGGGGCAGCCCTTCATCAGGACGCCACCAATGGGAGATTTTATTTTGCTCCTCAACGCGTTTGCGCATCCTGCGGAGATAACCGGGATTGCTCGCTTCCTGTGCTGTAAAAAATAAAAGATGGTCTAAACCCAATTTGGTATACGACAGATTAATGACCGGTAAATTATTTCTCAGAAATGAAACCGCTTCCGCTGCAATATTTGTTTCTTTGCCTTTTATCGCTTCAAAAGCATTGTCGATCGTAAGCTTTTTAAAATCGTCTAACGTCCCGACAACAGGCCCCCCAATCGTTGATGCCAACCCTCCGCCGAACCGATTGTAATCTGCAAAAAGAAAATCTCCGAATATCCCGAGTCCTCCAGATTGCAATGCCGCCGCGACCCAAAATTCCGAGGTCTCCATATTCCGCGGATTCCTGCCTTTTGACAGATCCTTTAATTGATATGAAAAAGCACCCGCAATTATCATCCCCAGGGTAAATTGCGCGGCAAGTCCCGCTCTAAATCCGCTCATCTGATCAACCGAAAATATTCGAGGTAAGACCCTTGTGCTCATTGCAAGGGTGAAGGATTTAAAGAGCGTAATATTCCTCATAAACTCGCTTGCGACGGTTCCGGGCTTTGTTCCAGCCTTAAGTAATGCAGTTTCACGGGCACCGGGGGAGATAATGGCGATATCAGCCTCATCATGCATCATGGCCGCAACCTTTATAGCCGTTTCTCTTATAGCGGATATTCTTTTAGGGTCTCCTCCTATGGAGGGATCAGTAGCCAACATTTTTATTGCTGCAGGCGTTATTATTTGATCGCCTGATATTTCAACAGCCGTTGCCTTTCTGATAATCTCCCACTCTCCGACGCCAATTCCGTAACGCTTCAACATAGCCTGAAAGTGTTTATCCTGTGAATCGAGACCGTGTTGCACCGCATCATTCAAGTGGAATCCTATCAAAAGCTGATAGCCCCGCTTCATGCCGTCTGTCCACCATTGAGCACCCGAGAGTCGTATAGTCGCGTTTGCAAATCTGCTTGCCAGCTTTACGCCCTTGACAGTCTCCCCGTACCTCTGCGCAACATCGTTAATGACAGTCTGTGAAGCAATACCGAGCCTCAGAGCGCTTTTTTTATCTGCCTCATTTGTAAAATTTAGAGAATCAACGGCGAACTTAATCGCTTTTCCCATTCCTAAGCCGTTATAAGTTGCCATTGCCGAATAAGTGGAAAGGTCATTTATTTGAGAAAGAAGGAGGGAGCCGAGCTTGGATGATACTATCCATTGCCGGATACCAAGCATTGTATTTGCAAACAATTCTCCCCTCTCACTCACCGGCACATTATGTGCACCGTTGATTTCATCAAAGTACAACTGCGCCCGATACACGCCTTTATCGCTTCCATCGAGCTGCTTAGCGGCAGCGAGCGCCGCCTTAAACCCCTGATGCGGATTCGGGCCGAGCGTCTCAAGCATGGCAGTGTCTTTTGCATTTTTCTGTATGGTCGACGTCATAAGTGAAAACAAATCTCTTTCACCGTACTTTGTCATTATGCCGTACCAACTCTCTGCATTTTTTAAATGAATTTTCCTTTCAGCGCTTAGACGATCAGCAAGGCCTTTAAGTGGGTCCCTATTTAGTCCGTGGGTGGTAATGCTTTTAAATGCGTGTGAAAGGAATTCCAGCATTTCAGTATCAGTAAAATATTTCCCTGTGTCCTCATGAAAATATCTACTTCTATCAATGTGCCCCATAAGATCGTTCACCCAATTACTTTTCGCTTTTTCGTATAAAGCCTTTCTCTCAGAATAAGAAGTAAGTGGACTCAGGAGCTTGCTTCTTTCAGTTTTTGTTAACCCTGTAGTTTTTGTTTTGGATGACTCCCAAATCTGAGGGAACCTCCAGTCTTCAAGTTTCCCGATATCGGCCCCCAGGGAATTCTTTCTGATTCTTGCTGCGCTACTCCATTTTGCCCAGGCATCAGCCAGCTCTTTTGCGGCCTGGTCGCCAGTGCTTCCACGGGTATCCATTTCCTTCACTACATTAAGGGCTTGTTCATGAGTGATTTTGAAACCGAGAGCCCCCCAATACTTATCCAGAGCATCATACATCTCAGCCATGTCGATCTGAAGGATTCCGTTTTTTCTCCCTTCAAGAGTAATGTCTTTTTGCCGGCCTTTCACATCTGTTAGTGCCGTTCAAAATGATGCCAAAAGCGCCGGAGGTGGCTCCAGTCCGGAAATGATGCGGACGCAGGTGTGCGTTGCACAGTAAGTTTGAGCACAGTCTGCCCCGTTGCTGTAAGATCATTTAATGTAGTTGTCC
>JACRHD010000050.1 GCA_016234115.1 Nitrospirota bacterium | reverse complement strand
TAGCAGATTATGTTTAGGTTTCATATTACTTTCTCCTTAATTTATTAGTAGTTGTCTTAACAGGACCCCGTTTGAGTCCGAATCTTTTAAAAAAAATCCCATAGTTTATTTCTGCAACACCTCCTTTTGCGTCTGCCATTAAATAAATATAAAAAAATTGGGGGTAACCTTGTACAAGCAAAGGTCATACCAGATTCGTCAGATGATATAACGCGAAAATTATTATGGAGTAACTTCTTGAAATTAAAAGTGTTATTCCTCAGCCTTTTTGACGGCAACGCGGTTATCTGACCGCATTTTCCGGTCCGGATTATGGCGATTTGGCCAAACAGACCGGTGAAATCGCTATCTATCGCTGATCTTGCCCAACTGAATCGTATCTAATCGATCTGCCGCCGGACCCTTGCCCCAAGACGCGGTTTCCTGCAAGAACGGGTTGATGCCAAAAGACTTTCATGTTGTGTATAATCTGGTATGGATCGGCGCCTTCTTCCCATACTCATCATTGTCCTTGCCTCCTTTGCGGTTTATTTCAACGCCCTTTTCAATGATTTTGTTTACGACGACAAGGAGCAGGTGGTGGAAAACCGGTGGATCAGGGACACAAAATACATTCCTGATATTTTATCGCAGAGTGTCTGGGGATTCGCGACAGAAGTCGAAGATCAGGGCACGGCAAATTATTACAGGCCTTTCATGCATTTGGTTTACATGGCCTCTTATTTCCTGTTCGGCCTGAAGCCCTGGGGCTTTCATCTGGTGAACGTGATATTTCATGCCGGGTCTTCGGTCATGGTCTTTCTTGTTTTATGGAGGCTGATGGAAGGAGCTAAAGGGGGGATGGAGGCATTGTCCCCGCCTCTTATGGCCGCGGTCCTTTTTGCCGTCCATCCCATCCACACGGAGGCGGTGACCTGGGTGGCCTCTCTGCCGGAGGTCGCTTTTACGTTCTTTTTCTTGCTGTCTTTCTATTCCTATATATGTTACAGGGAAACGCAGGACGCGGCGGGCAAAGCCCACAGCGGCGCTGTGCGTTTGTACATCCTTTCTCTTGCGAGCTTCTCCATCTCGGTATTCTTCAAAGAGCCGGCCCTTACCTTGCCGCTCATTCTCATTATTTATGACATCACATTTTATAACTCCCCCCAACCCCCTCTTAATTTAAGAGGGGGCTCCGGAAGAGCAAGGAGAGGCTTATACGTCCCTTACTTTATTATTGCGGGGATTTACATGATGCTGAGGCTTTATGCCCTTAAAAGCATGATGCCGACTGAAACACAGCAGGGAATGAGCGTCCGGCAGTCCGTGATCAATGTATTTCCTCTTTTTATGGAATACCTGAAGGACCTCGTCTTCCCCTTCGATCTCAGTTTCTGGCATACGTTTCGTCCCTTTGAAAGTTTTCTCGATTCGCAGGTCCTGCTGTCGCTCCTGGTCACGGTCGTCTTTATCTCGGCCCTTATTGTTTCCTGGAAAAGAAACAAGCCGGTCTTTTTCGGCCTCCTGTTCATCGTAATTCCGCTTCTTCCCGCCTTTTATATTAAAGGGATCGGGTCAAAGCCTTACGCCGAACGATACCTCTACCTGCCCTCGGCCGGGTTTATTACCGTCCTTGCCTTCTTACTCCGCGATCTGCGTCGGAAGACTAACCGGTCCGGCCTCGCCGTATCCATGGTCCTGCTGTTGCTTGCGGGGGCATATTCAGTCCAGACGATAATAAGAAACCCGGAATGGAGAGACAAATTTTCTTTCTATGAGAATGCGCTGAAAAAATCGCCTGACGCCGTTCCCCTGCGTATCGCCTACGGCACGGTCCTGAGCGACGAAGACAGGCTCGATGAGGCGATCGCGCAATACCAGGCCGCCTTACAGCACGGCCCCAATTACTGGCAGGCCCACGAGAACCTCGGCATTGTCTACGGGAAGAAGGGATCGCCGGACAAGGCCATTGAACATATCGAGCTGGCCCTGAAGCTCAACCCGGGCTCGGCCGTTACCCGCAGCAACCTGGGAAACGCGTATGCTCGCAAGGGCATGCCCGACAAGGCCATTGAAATTCTCCAGGCAGCGCTGCGGATCAACCCCGGCTTTTTCCCGGCCCATTTCAACCTCGCAGCCGCTTACGAACAGATAGGGCTTAACGATAAGGCCATTGAAGAATACGTGGAAGCCCTGCGGCTCCGTCCGGACAGTGAAGAGGCCCGCTACCTCCTCGGACGGGCATATGCCAATTCCGGGCGTCTGGAAGACGCGATAGGACAGTTCAGGACCCTTGTGGAACAGAAACCCGGCATTGCTTCCTATCACAATACCCTCGGAGCTTTATATGCTCAGATGGGGCTGCTTGAGCAGGCTGTCGGCGAATTCGACACCGCGATCAGCCTTGACCCGGGCAAGCCCTCCTACCGTGAAAACAGGGACAGGGCGGCAAGGCAGAGGGAAGGCTCGGGGAAGTAGAGCTTTATGAGCAAAAAGCCCTTCCACCTTCTGCTCGTTGCAGTCCTCGGTCTTCTCGCCTATTCAAATACCTTTCACAGCCCTTTCCAGTGGGATGAAGCGGAGTTTATTCTGCGCAACCCGGTCATCACGGACCTTCTGTACTTCATGGAGCCCTCGCGGGCGGAGACGCTGCTGGACAACGCCCTTATATCGCGCTACATAGGTTATCTCACCTTTGCCCTCAACTACAGGCTTCACGGGTTTGACGTTACGGGATATCATGTGGTCAATCTCGCCATCCATATAACCAATGCCATACTTGTATACTTCATGGTCCTGCTAACTTTGAGGACGCCGTATTTTGAGGGGCAAGGGGCAAGGGGCAAGGGGTTTTTCCCGCTTGCCGTTGCATTGCTCTTTGTCGCGCATCCGGTGCAGACAGAGGCGGTGACTTATGTCTTTCAGAGGTTTGCCTCCCTTGCCGGCTTGTTCTATCTGCTGTCGCTGGCGCTCTATATCAAAGGCAGAGTCAAGGGGCAGGAAGAGATTCAAGATTCAAGATTCAAAATTCAAACAACTAAACTCCAAACTCCAAACTCTAAACTCTTAACTCCCAACTCTGTCTTTTATGTTCTGTCCCTTATTTCCGCAGTCCTGGCAATGAAGACCAAGGAGAATGCGTTCACCCTGCCGGTCGTGATAACGCTTTATGAATTTCTGTTTTTCACCGGGGCGCTCAGACGCAGGCTGCTGCGGCTTGCGCCGTTTCTGCTCACCATGCTCATCATCCCGGCGACCCTCGCGGGTTTAAGCAATACCGCGGCAGAGGTAATAAGCCAGGTAAAAGACCCCCTGTCCGTAGGCTATGAGAAGATCTCGCGGGAGAGCTATTTCTTTACCCAGCTTAGAGTTATCGTCACATACTTGCGCCTCCTCTTCCTGCCTGTAAACCAGAACATCGACTACGCCTATCCGTTATATCATTCGCTTTTTGAACTGCCGGTGTTCCTGTCTTTCCTGGTCCTGTCGGCCCTTTTCGGGACTGCGGTGTATCTGCTCTTTAAGACGCAAAGAGCAAAGAGCAAAGAGCATGGCGAAGGACCCTGTGCCCTGTGCCATTTGCGCCTTGCGGCATTCGGCATCCTCTGGTTTTTCATAACGCTCTCGGTCGAATCGAGCGTTATCCCGATACCTATGGTAATTAATGAGTACAGGGTATACCTGCCCTCTGTGGGGTTTTTTATCGCGCCGGCGGCGGGGGTATCATTCCTCATTGAGAGATATGCGCCGGAGAGTATGAGAAGCAAGCGGCTGACTGCTCTGTTTGCAGTAATTGTGCTTATTCTCGCGTCGGCCACGTACGCCCGGAACTCGCTCTGGAAAGACAAAGTCACTCTTTGGGAAGATGTGGTCCGCAAGAGCCCGGCTTCACCGAGAGGTCATAACAATCTTGGCGTCGCATATCATGAAAAAGGACGGGACCGGGAGGCTATCGATATTTATCTCCGCGTCATTGCCGTCGCCCCTTACTTCAGGGACGCTTACGTAAATCTCGGAATCTCTTACGCGGTCACGCAACGTTCAGACGAGGCCGTCGATGCCTTTGTCAGGGCGTTAAAGATAGACCCGAAAAACAGCGTCGTCCATGCCAACCTGGCCCTCGCCCACTCGTCATCCGGACGTTATGAACGGGCTGTAGAGCATTATCTCAGGGCCATCGATCTGTATCCCCTTGACAGTAAATCATTCCACGGGCTCGGCTTTGCCTATGTGAAACTTGGTCGCCTCGACGACGCCCTTGCCGCCTTTACAAGATTTGCGGAGCTCAGTCCCGATAATCCCGAGGCCTACAGAAATCGCGGCAATGTTTATGCTTATAAAGGTGATTTCATCAACGCCGGGGCGGACTTTCGGAAGGCGTGCTCGATGGGAAGCACAGAGAGCTGCGGGTATCTCAAGAGGAGCCCCTTTAGTAATGACACGCAATAATGGTCGCGTGAAATGCCTTACCCGTAACGTCCTTCCCTGTTGTTTCTTCTTATCTCGAGCACTTCCCTGAACATGCCCAGAGTATCGCGGACGGGGCTGATCTTGCTGCTTTCTCCGTAATACCAGTTAACAGGCACCTCTGCGATACGATACTGCTTCAGCCTGGCGATAAGGAGTATCTCGACGTCAAAGCCCCAGCCGTCGATCCTGCCGGCTGAAAAGAGCACGCGCGCGACTTCCCGCCGGAAGCACTTAAATCCGCATTGAGTATCATGGATGCCGGTAAGGACCAGCGTCCTGACAAGGGAATTGAAGACGCGCCCCATAAGGTGTCTGTGAAACGGCTCTCCGTAGCGCCGCGCCCCTTCTATTTCGCGGGACCCTATAACGACGTCAAAGCCTGACAGCCGGGGCGGCAGGAACTTGTCTGCCTCTTCTATAGGGACCGCCAGGTCGGCGTCACAGATAAGCTGATAATCTCCCTGCGCGGCCAGGATGCCGGTCCTCACCGCGGCCCCCTTGCCGCCGGCGCTGCCGTACAGGTATTTTACGAAGGCATACCGGGCGCTGAATTCCATGACAACGTCCTTTGTCGCGTCAGTGCTCGCGTTATCGACGACGATTACTTCCGCGCCGGTCCGCCTGTCCTTTACAAATACACATATCCGGTCGAGCGTTGCCGGCAGTCTCCGGGCTTCGTTGAAGGCGGGGATTATGATCGACAGGAACAGGGTTTCCCCATCCTTACCTTTTTCCGGCGTCACGGGCGTCTGCCTTGACCGTCACATCGATGGTAGTTTCTATCTTCGCTGCCTTCTTCAACTCCTGCTCCCACTCCTGTCTTCTCTTCTCTGCCGCCTGGTCATTGTTTTCATCCCCCTTTATCTTCCCGAATATCTCTTTTTCGACTATCATATCGAAAAGCCTGTTTCTCTCAAGGGACTTTCGCAACGACCCCTCGTCGGAGCCGGTCATATCCAGGTACTTCCTGAATTCATCTTCCGAGCCCATATTCGCTTTGACCGCCGACAAGTCCTGATCGACAACTTCGGGACCGACCTTCATTCCCTGCCTGACCGCCTCCTGTATCGCCAACTCTCTGAATATGAGCACGCTCAGGGCCTCCTGTTTCACTTTCTGATCTATTTCAGGGGTCAACTGCTGCGGGGTCCTGGCGAACGCCGGAGCGATGTCGTTCATTTTGGTTATGAGCTCGCTCATCCTGATGCCCGCCCCGTTCACCGTTGCAACGACCACCTCTTTGGACTCCTGAATATCTTTCTGGTAACGGTCAACCATTTTTTCGTGCCCGGGGGGCTTTCCCACCGCGTCCTTCTTCTCCGCCTTGTCCTTCGAGCATGAAAGGCCGGTCAGGGCCATCGCGGCCATGACTGCAATAACAATCCCTTTTACGGTCGCTCTCTTCATCATTCCTCCTTCACTCTTTCGTCGGCTTTTCAGCCCCGTCAGTGACTTCAACGCTCAGCGTCACTTCGATCCTCGCATTTTTCTTCAGTTCCGCCTCCCACTCGCGTTTTCTCTTCTCAATCGACTGTTCCTGATTGTCCCCAGCGGCGGCTTTCTGCAAGACCTCTTTGTCGGTTATCATCCTGAACAGGTGGTCCCTCTCGATCTGCCTGCGCAGCGACTCTTCGGTGTTTCCGGACAGACTGAGGCTTTTCCTGAACGCGTCATCCGAGCCCATGTTCTCCTTAATTTTTTTCATTGTTTCCTCTACCTCTTCCGGCGCTGCCCTAAGTCCCTGTCTCGCCGCCTCGTGCAGGGCGAGTTCCCTGAATATGAGAAGATCGAGGGCCTCCTGTTTCACCTTTTGATCTATCTCAGGGTCTATGTCGCGCGGGTCCTTCACGTACTTCGGGGCAAGCCGGTTCATGGCGCTTATGAGGTCCTTCATCGTTACATCCGAACCGTCCACCTTCGCTACGATAATCTCCTTCGACTCTTCAACCCCCTTCAGATACTCCTGCTCCGCCTGTTCATGGTCCGGCGGCCTTACCGCCTCATCCTTCTTCACCATGCCGTTACACCCGCCCAGGACAAATGCCAGAAGCGAACCGATCAACAGCAATGAAAATTTCTTCACTCTTTCCTCCTGCCTGTCATGGTTTCGGCCTTCCTTTCTATTTTCCCGCAGACAGCCTGTCGGACTGAACAACAGCCTGACCCACTGCCACAAAGGTATCCACGCCGAAAGTTACGCCGGTCAGACTGCTCACCGGGGCGTCGGTCACCCGCGGTCTCCAGGTCTTGCCGTCTTCGGACGTTATGATAGCCAGTTTGTCCTGCTCACGTCCCGCGGGAGATCCGACTATGATAAAGACGCCTCCCCCGAAGGCCACGGCCCTGAACCTGAAGGGAGTGGTCGTCTCGCTCTTCTGCCAGGTGAGGCCGTCGGAAGAAGTAAGGACCGGGCTCCCTGAAGGAACGGCAACGAAGATCCCGTCTCCAAAGGTGATGGAGCCGATGCGTCCTCTCACGCCGGCGACCCCCGGTTCCCATTTTTCTCCGTCCGTCGATGCCAGGACCATTCCGTTGTTGTCTACAGCGACAAATCTTTCTGCTCCGTAAGCGACGGCAGTGAGGTCCAGCTCCAGTCCGGTCTTTCTCTCGTCCCACTTGCGTCCGTCCATCGACCACAGGAACGTGTCGTTACTGCCGACCGCCAGGAAGCGGCCATTGCCGAAGACGACGCCGGTCAGTTTTTCAATGACGCCCGAGTTTTCGGACTTCCACGTCAGCCCGTCCGGCGAAGTAAGTATCGTGCCCTTTGCCCCCACAGCGACAAAAGTGTCATTGCCGATAGTGACCGCAAAGAGGTCGTTCCTGCTTCCTGAATCGGCCGGTTCCCATATCTCTCCGTCCCGTGAGGTAAGGACCCCGCCCTTGTCTCCCGCCGCGACAAAGCGTCCCTTTCCGTAAACAACCGACCGAAGTATCCTGGACGTTCCGGAAGTCCGCATCATCCACTTGCCGCCGTCCGAAGAAGTCAACACGGCCCCGGCACGGCCCGCGACCACGAAGCTGTTGCCGCCGTATGTCGCGCCGAGCAGCATATCGGACGCCCCGGATTCCGATTTTGTCCACATCATGCCGTCACGCGAAGTCAGCAGCGTGCCGAAATCTCCCGCGGCCACGAACATATCGTTCCCGTACGCCGCGCACTTCAGCCAGTGAATTGAGCCGGAACTCCTCGGCGACCACCTTGTGCCGTCGGGTGAAGTCAATATGACTCCCCGTCCGCCCACGGCAACAAAAATCCTGCCGTTGAAAGTCAGGGCGTTAAGACCCTGCGTCGTGGGCGACTTTTGCTGCTTCCAGGTAGTCCCGTCGCCCGAGGTAAGGACGATGCCCCTGGCGCCGACCGCGATAAACGTGCCGCCTCCAAAAGCAACGTTGTTAAGCCGCTCGTTTGTCCCTGAAGTCAGAAGGCTCCAGGTCTCGCCGTCCTTAGAAGTGAGCATGACGCCGTTGTCTCCGACAGCTATGAACAGACCCCCGGCATAGACTACGCTGTTTATTTTCCCGGTCGTGCCGGAGGACCTCGCAACCCAGTTGTCTCCGTCGCCGGAGGTCAATATCGCGCCGCCGGCCCCTACCGCAACGAAAGTATCCCGCCCGTAAGCAATTCCGTAAAGCCACTGCGACGTCCCTGATGACTTGATACTCCATTCCCCGCCGTTTTCAGAAGAAAGTATCGTGCCCATCTCTCCGACGACAACAAAAAGACCGCGTCCGTATGCGGCGGCCTGATAGGCTATAGGCCCCCTCACCCGCCAATTATCAAGGGGCTCACCGGCAAATATGGAAGAAGCAGAAAGAAAACATATTGAAAACACAAACAAGAAAATTCCCTGTAACGCACGGTCTTTCATTTTTTCTCCTTTCGCATACACGCCAAGAAAGATCAAAGATAAAATGACAGCTCAAGATGTGACAAATAAAGGTCCATCGTCATCCGGATTAAACCGGCAGCGCCTGAGAGCTGTTTTAATTTTTCATTTGATTTATCATTTTGAATTTTGATTTATTATTTTAAACCTTGGGCCTGATTTCATATACAAACTATCGAGGCAAATTTTATAATAGCAAAAATGTCCGGAAACGTCACTTCCACACTCAAAGCAGCCGCAAAGGGCACTACTTTTGTCTTTACCGGAATGGCCGTAAGCCAGGTCCTCTGGTTCACGACAAAGCTCCTGCTTGTAAGGAGCCTGTCCAAAGAGGACCTGGGTATTTATTCCCTTATCCTCGCGCTGACAAGCATCATTGCTCTTTTGGCCAGCCTGGGCCTCTGGCAGGGCTCGACCCGTTACATTTCCATATTCTCGGGACAGGGCAAAAAAGAGGACGCCGACGCAGTCCGCCGGTCTACCCTTATCATAGGGGCGATAGCAGGCGGCGGCGCATGCGCCCTTATGTTCCTGCTCTCGGGTGTCCTTTCCCGGAGCCTCTTCTATAAACCCGAACTTTCCGCGCCGCTAATGATAATGTCCCTCTCCGTACCCGCGTATGTTATGGCCATGAACATCGCCTCCGTCCTGAGGGGGTACGGCAGCATAAGCCCTACCGTCTATTTCATCGATATCGGACAGCCCTTTTTCTTTCTGCTCTTCCTCGTCCCGGTCTTTTTTTTCAACCTGCCTTTCATCAGCGTCTTCTATTCCTATGTTCTGTCGGCGGCAGTCATCTGTGCCCTGATCGCCCATTACGGACGCAGAAAGGCAGGCCCCGGCCCGTCCCCGTCGCCGGGGGCCGATAATTATGTGAGGGAGTTGCTTAAGTTCTCAATTCCCGTGCTCTCGATAGATATCATGTTCCTGCTCTTCAGGTGGGTCGATACACTGATGTTAGGCAGATACGGGACAGCCGTGGAAGTAGGGGCCTACAGCGTGGGCGTTTCCCTTGCGGTCCTTCTGAATCTGCCCCTCATCGCCCTCGGGTTCGTTTACCTCCCCATAGCAGGCGAGCTTTACGCAAAGAACAGAATGCCGGACCTCGCCAGGACATATCAGGTCCTGACCAAGTGGGTCCTTGCGGTCACCCTGCCTATCTTCTTCATACTTTTTTTCTTCCCCGGAATGACCATCTCTTTTCTTTTCGGCGATAGGTTCGCCGACTCGGTCCTTCCCCTCAGGATACTTTCATTAGGCTATCTATTCACGACCTTCATGGGGACCAATAGTATGCTTCTCCTGGTGTTCGGGCTTTCGCGGGCGGTAATGAAAGTTTCCGCGGCCGGGGCGCTGCTCGACGTGCTGCTGAACTACTTCCTCATAAAGCACGCCGGCCTGGGCACGGCAGGCGCGTCACTTGCCACGTCGATCTCTCTGATCGCCGTCGGTATCGGGTACTCCTTCGTCCTTTACCGTCACAGCAGGATACATCCTGTTTCAGCCGGCTGCTTAAAGCCGGCCATAGCGTCCGTAGTCAGCGGGGCCGTCATTTATGCCGTAGTCCGGGGACTGGCCCTTCCTTTCTGGATGCTCCCGGTCTATTTCCTTCTTTACACCGGCGGCTACGTCGCCTCGCTGTTTCTGACGCGGAGCCTTGACGACGAAGACGTCTTCCTTCTCGAGCAGGTCCTGAGCAGGGCGGGTATCGGGCCTGAGATGACGAGGCGGGTCATTGGAAAAATCTACAAGGGAAATACGGGAAAGCTTATATGATATACTAACGAATGGCGAGCTGTCTCATTTGCAAAGCAACCATCGAACCTTTCATCTCCTTCGGAAGAATGCCCATCGCCAACGGTTTTCTGCGTGAAGAAGAATTCGACAGAGAGTTTTTTTTCGAGCTTAAAGCCGGTTATTGCGAGCGCTGCCATATGGCGCAGTTGACCGAATTGGTCGATCCCTCTAAACTCTTTCATGATAATTACGCCTATTTTTCTTCGATCTCCGTTCGTATGGCCGGGCATTTCAGGGGATTTTCAGAGATGGTCCGGTCGAAGTATTTGCGGGAGCAGGACCCCTTTGTTGTCGAAATAGGCAGTAACGACGGCATCATGCTGCAAAACTTTGCCCGGGCAGGCATCCGTCATCTGGGCATTGAGCCGTCCGCCAATGTCGCCGGGGCGGCGATGGCGAAGGGAGTGCGCACGACCGTCCGGTTTTTCGATAAAGAGGCCGGAAATGAATTGCGGCGGGAGTACGGGCCGGCTGATGTGTTTTTAGGCGCCAACGTATTTTGTCATCTGCCCGACATCCATTCGATAATCAGGGGCATATTGGCCCTTCTTAAAGACAACGGGGTCCTCATTTTCGAAGATCCCTATTTAGGCGACATCATCACAAAAACGTCTTACGACCAGATTTACGATGAACACGTATATTATTTTTCTCTGCATTCGCTGACCAATCTGTTTTCCAGGTATGACATGGAGATTGTAGACGCCGCGCCCCAGGATGTGCACGGCGGCTCCATGAGGTACGTGGTGGCCCGGAAGGGAGTAATGGACGTCGCCCCCGCGGTACATGGACTGCTGGCCGAAGAGGAGGAGATCGGACTGATCAATCCGGAAACGTATACGGCTTTCCGTCAGCGCGTCTGCCTTTCGCGGGACCTGCTCAGAGAACTTCTGACCGGGCTCAGGGAAAAAGGCAAACGCATCGCGGGATACGGAGCGACGTCCAAGAGTACGACTGTCGCCAATTTTTGCGGCATCACACCGGGTCTGCTGGACTATATCAGCGACACTACCCCCGGAAAGCAGGGGAAATACAGTCCGGGCGCGCATATCCCTGTAGTGCCGTATGAGCGTTTCAAAGGGGAATATCCCGACTATGCCCTCTTGTTCGCATGGAACCATGCTGAAGAGATCGCGGCAAAGGAAAAGGAATTCACAGGGCAGGGCGGTAAATTCATCGTGTATGTGCCGTCGGTCCGGGTCCTGGATTAAACAGTTTCGAAAATTAGGCGGGTAAATATGGTTGAGGATTTTTACCGGGACAAACGCCTGCTTGTGACCGGCGCCTCCGGATTTTTGGCTTCAAACCTGGTCGAAGCGCTCAGGGACACGAAGTGCTTCATTCGCAGGCTCAGCCGCGGTCCGCGTTTCTCTGCTGTGTCCGGCGCCGCAAGCGTTGAAGATATGACCGGAGACATCAAAGACGCAACCGTATGGGAACACGCCCTGAAAGACATCGACCTTGTCTTTCATTTTGCCGCGCAGACAAGCGCTTACGAGGCCGGCAATGCCCCTGCAGCTGATCTCGCCGTCAACGTTTTGCCTGTTATCCATATGCTGGAGACCTGCCGTAAAAGGGACCTGCGTCCTGCTGTTCTGATGGCGGGCACGGTCACGGAGGCGGGTATTGCGCAGAAGCTGCCCGTTGATGAAGACCTTCCGGACAGGCCGGTTACCGTTTATGACATTCATAAGCTGACGGCCGAGCTTTATCTGAAATATTATGTGATACAGGGAGCGGTCCGGGGGACGGCATTGCGTCTTGCGAATGTGTACGGTCCCGGACCAGGCCGCAGCGGGGCCGGGCGCGGTGTCTTGAACAGTATGATCAGAAAGGCCCTTTCGGGCGAAACATTGACAATATACGGGCATGGAAATTATATTAGGGATTATGTCTATATCAAGGACGTGGTCGGCGCTTTCCTTGCTGCCGGGGCCGGGATGGACCGTCTGAGCGGAAGGCATTTTGTGATCGGCGCCGGCAAAGGACACACCGTCGCCGGGGCCGTGAATATGGTCGCAAGACACGTTGAGAAAAGATGCGGACGTGCTGTTCCGGTGCGTTTCGTCGATCCTCCACGCAGCCTGTCTCCCATTGAAAGACGCAACTTCATAGCGGACACAACGGGCTTTTCCACTGCGACGGGCTGGACAGCGAACACTTCATTAGCGGACGGCATCGATCTGACCATCGACTATTTCTCGCGCAGTTAGTTGTCCGCCGCGACCTCCGCGGCGGGAATTTCGGATCAATCGGGGAGATTTTATGAATATTTTGATTATCGGGGGCGCCGGTTTCCTGGGCGCAAATCTGGTGAGGCGCTGCCTCAGGGAGCCGGCCGACACCGTGACCGTGCTCGATTCCCTGGAGCCCCAGCTCAGGGCCGCAACCGGGAACCTTCATGATGTTTGGGACCGTATCAGGTTTGTCAGGGGCAGCATGGCCGACGAACCCCTTATAGCGGACATAGTGCAGGGGCAGGACATCATATTCAACTGCGCGGCCCAGACCTCCCATCCCCTGTCGCTCCAGGACCCACTGTTTGACGCTGAGATCAATTGCCTCGGCAATCTCAAGCTTCTTGAGGCCGTCCGTCTGATGAACAAAAATGCCGTGGTTGTCTATACGTCCAGCAGCACCGTGATAGGCAAGGCAGTGGAAGAGACGGTCGACGAGACCCACGGAGAAAAACCGCTGGACATATACTCCGCCAACAAAGGCGTGGCGGAAAAATATTACCGCATTTACAACCGGGTGTATGACATGAAGACGATCGTGCTCAGGTTTGCAAACCTGTACGGACCGTACGGCAAAGGATACCCGGAGTTCGGCTTCGTCAACTATTTCATAAGCCTCGCATTGAACGATCAGGAAATAAAGGTCTTCGGCTCAGGCGGGCAGACGCGGAACGTAATGTACGTGGAAGACGCCGTGGATGTCCTTTATCTGGCCGCTGGAGAAGAGCGGTTGATCGGAGACATTTTTTTTGCAGTCCATGACGAACAGCATACTGTTTCCGACATCGCGCATGAAATTGTCAGGGTATTCGGCAAGGGCAGGATAACCGCTGTCGAATGGCCCGATGAGCGAAAGAGGATAGAAGTCGACAGTGTACGGATCTCAGCCGCGCGCCTGCGGCAAATTACGGGATGGAGGGCGCGGTACTCGCTGGAGGAAGGCCTGAGAAAGACAATGGAAATCACGGAGAGAAAGAAACAATAGAGGGGATTCACAGTTGAAACTTATCATAACAGGCGCGCTGGGGCACATCGGTTCGCGCTTTATTCATGACCTCCGGCCGGGCGATTTCGATCAGGTTATACTGGTCGATAATCTTGTCACGCAGCGGTATGCTTCCCTCTTCAATCTGCCTGACGGGGTCCCTTTTCAGTTTATCGAGGCCGACATATTCAAGGCAGACCTCGACCCGCTCTTCAAAGACGCGGGCGCGGTCCTGCACCTCGCGGCCGTTACCGATGCGGCCGGGAGCTTCGACATCAGGGACGAGGTGGAGCGGGTAAACCATAAAGGGATGCTGAAAGTCGCGCAGGCGTGCATCAGGACCGGAAGCCCCCTGATCTTTATTTCTTCCACGAGCGTCTACGGCACTCAAAAAAAGGTGGTTGATGAGGACTGTTCCGTAGCGGAGTTGTGTCCCCAGAGCCCATATGCCGAAGCCAAGCTCAAGTCGGAACGGATGCTGCAGACCCTCGGGGAACGCGAGGGACTGCGCTTCATAACCTGCCGCTTCGGGACTATCTTCGGCATATCCGCCGGGATGCGTTTCCATACCGCAGTCAATAAATTCGTATGGCAGGCCTGCCTGGGAAAACCTATTACAGTATGGCGCACGGCCATGGACCAGAAGAGGCCCTATCTCGATCTCGGCGACGCCGTCCTGGCGCTGCGCTTCATTATGAAGCGTGAGCTGTATGACAACCGGGTATACAATGTGCTGACCGCGAACGCGAGCGTGAGCGAGATCGTCGAAATAATAAGGGCCCGGATCAGCGACCTTCAGGTCGAATATGTCGACGCAAAGATAATGAACCAGTTGTCGTATCATGTCCTGAACGACAGGTTCCGGGCGCTGGGCTTTGAATTTACAGGCAGCCTGAAGGACGGGATAGAAGAGATGGTCCGGCTGCTGAGGAATGTCCACCCGAAACAAGCCCCATGACGCCCCTCGTCAGCATAAACCTCTGCTGCTACAACTCGGAAAAGTATCTCCGGGAAACACTGCAGAGCATTGCCGATCAGACATATAAGAACTGGGAGCTGGTCATCGTGAATGACGGTTCCCGGGACAGCACCGAATCCATCATCTTCGAGTTCAGGGACCGGGGCCATCGGGTCGTTTATCATTATCAGGAGAACCGCGGCATCTCGGCGTCCCGAAACAAGGCCATAGAGCTTTCCCGGGGGGATTACATAGCGTTTATCGATCATGACGACGTCTGGAGGCCGGGCCTGCTGACGCGACAGCTTGCCGCCTTCGACGAGGACACCATCCTGGTGTACGGCAACTATCTTATGAGGGACATGACTACGGGCAGGGAATATATGCCCTTTGATCCCGACAGAGAGTTTCATTCAGGGAGGCTGACGGCCAGGCTCGTCAGGAAGAACCTCATTTTGATCGAGACGGCAGTGGTCAGGACAGAGGCGGTGCGAAGGCTCGGTCAGCCGTTCGACCCGAAACTCCTGATGGCCGACGACATCGATTTCCTGCTCAGGCTTTCACTGACCGGAAATTTCAGATATACGCGGGAGATCTGCATGATTTACCGCATGCACCCGGAGAACGTGACGAACACAAAAAGGCATTACTACGTCCATGATTTGTCGTACATGCTCCAGAAGTACAGCAACAGGCTCGACCGCCGCATGCTCAGGGACCTCGCCCGGCAGTATATCCTCACCGTAAAGATCGACCTGAACTACGCCGGTTTCAGAATATTCCCCTTCCTGAGTCTCGGCCTCAATATCAAGCATGTGATCATATCGCTGCTTCTGCCCTTTTCGAGGGACAGGAATATCCTCGAGGTGAAGGCGTCCCTCATGAGGCCGTTCCGGTATGTGAGGTCGTTCTTCAGCCGGAGAGAAAAGCTGTGAAGCCGCGGAGGACACAGGGAATGTGGATACAAGATATATCTATCTAAGCTTGTCATTCCCGCAGTCAGTAAGCGGGAATCCACACATCGACAGGCTCAGGTTGACAGGTGAACTTGTCGATCCGTGGATGCCCGACAAAGAACCCCGGGCATGACAGTTATATGAGGTCGCGCAGGCTGCCTTGTCCACGTAACTGACAGGTTTGAATGGGAAAAATGCTTAATATAATGCGTCTCATCCCTAATGGGAGAAAGTTAGCCGGGGCCGTCAGGCGTCAGATGTCAGGCAGGGGTCTGATCAGGGACAACCGTTTCCATGTGGAAGCCGGCGCAGGATGGCTTATGCGGGCGCAGCAAAAGGGAGGAGGGGGCTACTCCAGGAAATACTCTCTTTACGACGCATGGGACAAACCGTATATCGAGACCACCGGCTATATCATACCCACCATGATAGCCGCCGGAAGATACCTCAACGACGATATGATAACAGCGAGCGCGAAAAGGGCGGCCTGCTGGCTTCTGCCGATGCAGAAGGACAACGGCGCTTTTTGTGATACCGACACCGGAGTGGAACAGGTCTTCGACACAGGCCAGGTACTGACCGGGCTTGTCGCGGCCTACGGCGAATGGGGAGACTCCCGTTTTCTCGACGCTGCCGTAAGGGCCGGGACGTGGCTCGCGGAAGTCCAGGAGGAGGACGGCAGTTGGCAGCGGTTCGCGTATAACGGTATCAAACACTCCTACTACGTGAAGGTTGCGGCCTCTCTTTTACGGCTCTTCCGGGTGACGGACGAAGGCAGGTATCAGGCGGCAGCGCTGAAGAACATCCGCTGGGCCCTGGGCCGCCGGACAGGCGACGGATATTTCAGGCACATGCAATTCAGGGAAGGTGAATACCCGTTTCTCCATACCATAACCTATGTGCTTGAAGGCCTCATGGAGTCTCATGAAATATCAGGCGATGAAGATATCCTCGACGCGGCGCTGAAGAGCGCAAACTCTCTTCTGGAGATCAACCGGGAGAGGGACCTGCTCCTGTGTTCTCAATACGGAGAGAACTGGGCGCCGGTCAACGGGGAAAGATGTGTAACAGGGCTCGCGCAGTGGTCGGGCATAGCGATGAAGGCATATGAGCTTACCGGCAACGAGGACTTCCTCACCCAGGCGATCAAGACCCTGTATTACCTGAAATCAAAACAGTATCTGAGACCGGAACAGGACCTCTACGGGGGCCTGCCGGGGAGCGTGCCGCTGTGGGGCAAATATCTCGGCTTCTGTTTTCCGAACTGGGGCGTAAAGTTCTTCATCGACGCGCTGCTGTCCTATGAAAAATACGGAGTGCCCCTCTGGCGTGAGCAGGAGACATGGGTTTCAGAGGCCTTCAGGTTCTCGCATGAAGTAGTCAGAGAAGAGTTGGGCGCAAACGACAGGAAGTACGTCTCGCTCCTCGAAAAGGGGATCGATGCGGAAAAGGCCATGAACGTCCTTGATATCGGCTGCGGCAGGGGAAAATTCATACGGCATTTCAAAGAGAAATATCCGCACTGGAGGATGGCGGGGATCGATGCGGAATTTTTTGACGACGGGGCAATCCAAAAGGGCAGCATCTACACGCTGCCTGCGCCGGACGGTCATGCCGACATGGTGCTGCTCATCGAGGTAATGCAGCATATCGATCATCTCGCCAGGGCGATGGCAGAGCTGTCAAGGGTGACGAAACCGGGAGGGATGCTCGTCATAGGAGACAGGGACGGCTTTTCCCTTGTCGGACTGCTGAAGCCCCTCCTGGAGACGGCGGGCCGCTGGATGTATCCGTGGGACTCTCCTTTCCGGGAAAAATGGCGGGGGGTCCGGGAGTGGGAGAAGATATTCGGGGATTCCTGGCAGATTATTTATGCAAAGTCTTTTGATGACCCCGACAACAGGATACCGATGAGCAATCGTTTCTATCTCCTGATCGCGCGGAAAGGCCGGCCATGAATAAGAAGATCGTCTTTATCATGTCCTACCCCTGGTTCTCCCTGTACCAGCGGCCCAACCACTTCGCCCGTCTGTTCAAAAAAAGCGGATACTCCGTCGAAGTGATCGAGATGCGCCATATCGTGAGGCTGAATTCTCTGCTGAACAGGATGAAATTTGAGCAGCACAGGGGCGATATCGACAGGCTCCGGTCCGTGGTGAAGCTCCCCCTTATCGGACTCGAAAATGCCCAGCTCGTCCGGAAGGTCAGGAAGATACTTGCCTCAAACAAGGCGGACACCGAATGCCTTTTCTGGTTCCAGGGCTTCGATGATTCCATTGATTACGGCCGTATACTGGCCATGCTCCCGGGAAAGGCCGTTCTTGACGTCTCGGACAGCTTTCCCGATTTCTTTTCCGACGCGCGCAGGAGACAGCGTCTGGAAGCCGCTGAAAAGACCGTGGCTGAAAAGGCCGATGCGGTGCTCACCTCCGCCGGCGTCCTTTACGACAAATTTATCAAATTCAACCCGAAGACCTTCCTGATCAGGAACGCTGTAGACTTTTCCATTTACCGGAAGACGCCGCACGCCCCGCCCGAGGGCATTGCCCGAAAAATCGGGGCCATGGGAAGCGCGAAGGTCGTCGGCTTTCAGGGAGGAATCGGGTCATGGTTCGATTTCGACCTTATGGACAGCGTCATACAAGACTGCCCCGGACTTTCCTTCCTCATTGTCGGGATGCTCGATGTCAGGGCGAGAAAAGATTTTGAGCGGCTGAGACGTCACCGGAATTTTCATTATATCGGAGTGGTCGATCCGGATGTGTTGCCCTGGGTCCTGTCCCGGATAGACGTCGGCATAATCCCTTTCAAAATGAATGACCTGGTGAAGGCAGTGAACCCCTTAAAGCTTTATGAATACTTAGCCGCCGCAAAGCCGGTCGTCGCCACCCCTATGCCGGAAGTCATGCGGTACGAGGCAAAAGGGGTCGTTGCGACTGCCGGCGGTGCTGTGTCTTTTTCGAAGGCCCTCAGAGAAATGACCGCCCTCCCGGAAGGTCCCGCCGCAGTGGAAAAACGGCTGCAGATCGCCCGGGAGAACAGTTGGGAGGCCCGTTTCGAACAGCTCATGGAATGCGTTCCGGGGTTAAGGAATATCGACCGCAGAGATCACAGGGCATCGGGGACATAATGAAATTCTCTAAAGAATATTCCATTTATTTCTCTGTGCCCTCTGTGGCGAAAAGTGTGTTCCGCAATAGTGAGAGACGATGAAGGTCCTTCATTGCATTTACGACCATATCAGAAACCCCTGGGTGGCCGGAGGCGGGGCGTTCAGGGTCCATGAAATATACCGGAGGTTTCCCGAGACACACGATATCACCATCGTAAGCGGCGCGTACCCCGGGGCCGTGCCTTACGCCGAAGGAAATACCCGCTACATGTTCCTGGGCGCCCGGTGGAACAACTATGTGCTGAGCACTTTCTCTTACGCTGCAAAGACCGCGAACTACCTCAGGGAGCACGCCGGGGATTACGATATCGTGGTGGAGGACTTTGCGCCGTACAATCCTGTTTTTTCTTTTCTCCGGCATAAGGCCGCGGTTATCCAGTTGCATCAAAGGGAAGGCATCCTGCACCTGAAGAAATACTTTTTGCTCGGCGTCCCGTTTTTCCTTGTCGAAAAATTCTATCCTCTTTTTTTCAGCAGTTCCGTCACGATTTCCCGAATCAGCGGAAGAAAGTTCGGGCTGCGGGGAAGGACCGTCGTCATCCCCAACGGTTTTGACCGGGAACTCCTGAATGAAGGGCCTGAAGAGGAAGACTATATGCTCTTTCTTGGAAGGCTTCATATAGACCAGAAGGGGCTCGATGTCCTTCACGACGCGCTCCTTCTCGCCGGGGCCGGACTTGTCGTCGCCGGGGCCGGAAAGGATGAAGTACGGGTCAGGTCTCTCTTTGAGAATGCGGTAAACTCCGGCAAGGCCGAATTTGCAGGGTTCGTCAGCGGACAGCGTAAAACCGATCTGCTCAGGAAATGCCTGTTCATGGTCGTTCCCTCGCGCTACGAAGGACTGCCCCTGACCGTGATCGAGGCCGCCGCCTGCGGCAAGCCCGTAATTGTAAGCGACATCCCCGAATTAAAATATGCGGTGGACGCCGGGTTCGGCCTCCCGTTCAGGACCGGGGACGCAAAGGACCTCGCGGACAAGATGAACGTCCTTCTCCGCGACCAGTCCCTCAGAGGCGAGATGGGAAAGAGAGGGAAGGCCTTTGCGTACGATTATACGTGGGACAGGATCGCAGCGGATTATGAAAATTTCCTGCTCGAAACAGTGAAAGGGGCCCGGTGACAAGACCGTGAGGATACTGATTCTTAACCGGCGTGATATCGCAAACCCCGCAGGCGGCGGGGCGGAGGTTTATACGCATGAGATAGCTCGCGGGCTGGTCCGGAAATATAACTGTTCCATAGTGGTCTTCACCAGCCGGTTCGATGATTCACCGGAGGAAGAAATGATCGACGGGGTCGTATACGTCAGGAGAGGAAACGAGGCGACCGCGCATCTCCGGGGTTTTGTCTATGCCGTGCAACACCGTAAGAAATTCGATATTATCATCGACGAATTCAACGGCCTCGGGTTCTTTACCTTCCCCCTGAAAAAATCCCTTCTCCTCATTCATCAACTTTACAGGGAATTCTGGTTCAGGGAACTCTCCTTTGCGGGGGTTGTGCCGTATGTCCTTGAGCCTCTGTTTTTGAGGGCCTACAGAAAAAGGCCTGCTGTTACGGTTTCGGAATCCACCAAAAAGGACCTCGAAGATATGGGCTTCGGGCAGGTCAGGGTCGTTATGAACGCGATAAGCCGGCCCCCGGCGGGCCGTATGGACAAAGACGCGCGGCCCACGGTCGTGTTCCTGGGCCGCTTAAGGAGCACGAAACAGCCCGGAGACGCGATTGAAATATTCCGGGGCGTAAAGAAGCGCGTTCCTGATGCCAGGCTGTGGATCATCGGGTCGGGCCCACTTGAGAACGTCCTGAAAAAGGACGCGGGAGGGCTTGACGGCGTAACTTTCCAGGGCCGTGTGGATGACAGGCAAAAGTTCGAGCTCCTAAGCAGGGCGCATGTCCTTGTGGTGCCGAGCGTCAGGGAGGGCTTCGGCATAAACGTGATCGAGGCCGCGTCCGCGGGCTGCCCCGCCGTAGGATATAATGTGCCGGGGCTGAGGGACTCGATCCGGCACGGAGAAACGGGTTATCTGACGAACTCCTCCGAAGACTCCGCCGACAGGATTGTTGAACTTATAACAGACCGGGCGCTGTTTGAAAAGATGTCGCGCAACTGCCTTGAGTACTCAAAGGAATTTGTCTGGGAGAAGAGGGTCGACGAGTTCTGGGAAATCGTCATGAAGGCATGAAGGCATGAAGGCAGGGAGGCAGGGAGGCAAGGAGAAACTGCTGCCTCACTCCATGCCTTCATCACTCCATGCCTTCATGCCTTCTATAGTCTTGGTATAACGGCGTACCGGTATTGCTTCATGAGCCTTGATATCCTCTTCATTCTCTTCCGGAATTCGCCGAGAGAGAGTTTGGCGATGCCGGCCATGCCGCCGGAATGCCATACTTCTTTCAACTGGTACCTCCCGCTCCCCAGGCAGCTCGAAAGACAGTCGGGGCAGTGCCGGAGCATCTTCGCATAGGCTGAATCTTTCTGCTTCGAATTCCATATTTCATCGAAATTATTTTCATAGATATTGCCCGCCAGGCTGTCCTTCGTCACTTCACAGAGATATACGCTTCCGTCCGCGTCCACAAGACAGGCCTTTTTTTCTTTGTACAGGCACGGCAGGGTCCTCGGACCGCCTTTCAGTTGAGAGAGAATCCGCCTGTAGTAGGTCCCGTTGTCGATGATGAGACCTCCGCTGTCCGCCCTTCGGGCGGCCTCTTCGTAAAACCTGACCACTTCACGACGGTAAGCCTCGTCCTGCCCCCCCCATTCATCGATGTTTACTCTGTTCAGGAAGACATCCTTGCCGTATACCAGTGTAAATGTTATCGGAAAAAGGGCCCCCTCAGCGGCCTCGAGCATCGCCTGCGCGCCGCCGTCCAGGACATTTTCCCGCTGAACGGTAAAATTAAAGCCGACATCGAAACAGCCGCGTTCCGCCAGCGCCTTTAATCCTAAATAATTCTCCATTACGCGACCGAAAGCGCCGTCAACGCCCCTGACATTGTCGTGAGTCTTTCCGATGCCGTCAAGCGACAGGCCCACGCTGAAGGAGACGTCCTTGCGCCCGGACTGTTTCCTGTATGCCGCAATCTTCGCGGCAGCTTCCTGCGCCAGCCGGGGATTGAGGGAGTTGGTGAAAAAGGTGGCGTACTCAAGCCTCCCGAGATCTTCAAAGGCAAAGCGGAATATCTCCGGCAGGTCATCGCGGAGCGTGGGCTCCCCGCCTGTCAGGACGAGGTTGATGAGGGAACCCCTTACCGCCCTTGAGCCGAGGACCTCTTTGATCTTCTCAAGCGGGATATCGGGGTCTCTGCGCTGCCACATATGGCACATCCTGCATCTGGCGTTGCAACGGGAGGTTACGGTAAACTCTATCAGCTCCAGCATGATATAAATAATATAGCAAACACGCCGGACAAAAAACCTGCTTTTCTACCCTTTGAATTTAATGGGTTTTGTCTCTTGATATCGTATCTTTTTTTTGTGATGGTACTTGTGTCCAGGATTATCAATTAAATAGAGAAGATAGCCGGGGCGCCGAGGTCCTCTGCCGGATGTTGACATTCCCTGCCGTCATGTTATTAAATATAGCCGAAATCTGCGTCTCGTCAATGAACAACACTCAATAAAAGGAGGACTCAAAAATGTTACACTTTTTCAGGAGAGACGGAATGGTCAGCAGAAAATTTTTATCGGCTTTAGTCGCACTGCTTTTATTTGCCTCACTGTTTGTCGGCCTGCAGCCGGCTGTCGCGGGCAGCGCCAAGGCGCTCGTCGACACCGCGTGGCTTGCGGACAACCTGAAGAAACCTGAAATACGGATAATATATGTCGCCACATCCAATCAGAATGACAAGGCCGCTTATGACGCCAACCACATCCCCGGTTCCGTTTATCTCGACATACCTTCATTAATGGGTGTCGTCGGAGGAGGCAACCCCCCTGATAAAGCGGGTTTCGAGGCCCTTATGGGCAGACTCGGTATCGCCAATAACAGCCATGTGGTGCTTTATACCGGATTCGGCGGGCATTCGTTCGGCGCCCCCTTTGTTTCCGGGGCCTTCTGGCTGATGGATTATTTCGGCCATGACAACGTAAGTATCCTCAACGGTGGAATGAAGAAATGGGCCGGCGAGAAGCGCGCGATGACAGCCGAGGCCGCAAAAGTGGCGCCGGCCGCCTACAAGGCCGCAGCTCCGGATGCGTCCGCATTCGCAGATGCCGATTATGTATTGAAAAACATGAACAACCCCAAAGTAGTATTGCTTGATACCCGCGCGGCTGATGAATACACAGGGAAAAATCCTTTAGGGAACAAGAGGGCCGGGCATATACCAGGCTCGGTAAATGTCGATTATTATACGACCAATCTCAATCCTGATGAGACCTTTAAATCAGTCAGCGATCTTAAGGCCGCCTACGAGTCCAAGGGTGTCACAAAGGACAAAGAGGTCATCTCATATTGTCAGGGTGGAATACGCGCCGCCAACTCCTATCTCGTGCTCAAACACCTCCTCGGCTATCCTAAAGTCAGGAACTATGTAGGTTCGATCGGCGAGTGGGCGAATAAACTCGATCCGGCAAAATATCCGCTCGAGAAATAATACGCATTATCCGAAGACCGGAGATAGACGCAGGGGCGAACGGCCGTTCGCCCCTACGAATTTTGGGACGACCCAGGTAATGACATCGAAATTTCATTATTAATAAAAGGGAGGTGAAAATATGGCAAAGAAGATTGCTGTTATAGTCAGGGACAGGCAGGCGGAAGCGCTGAGAATGGGAGTAGGAATGATGCTCGCGGACGACCTCGTGACCGTCTTTGTTATGGACAGGAAGGTCGAGGAAACCGAAAACAACATGATGAACCTCGAAACCATGAATGACATGGACATCAAGACTTACACGAATTGCAAGGACAACGCGAATATCGAGTATATCTCCACAGAAGAGGTGGCGAATAAGCTTCTTGAATTCGACAACATACTACCGTATTAGATTAAGCATCCGTTATCCCGATACATCGGGACGGGCATGACGTTTCAGGCTTTTATGAACTAAGGGCCTAATTTATCAAAGGAGGCTGGAGGGAATGAAGATACTGTACATCTTAAGACAGAAGAACGCCGACGCCACCGTCAGCAAATTGATTGAAGAAAACAAGAAGACAAATGATGTTACTATCGTCAATATCAATGAAAACAAAAACTACGGCGAGATTGTGGATTTGATAGCTTCAAGCGACAGGGTCATTTCCTGGTAAAGGGACATCCCTTATCCGCAAGGCCGAAAGGAGACAATCAAAAATGAAGTTAGGCATTCTTATAACAACCGATAAGCAGCTCGATGCTGTCCTGGGGATCACCAACGCCGCCCTGGCAAAGGGGCATACGGTTACCCTGTTCAATATGGATGACGGCACTAAACTTTTGGGCAGTCCTGCTTTTTCCAAGCTGTGTAAAACAGAGGGCGTAACAGTAAGTTTCTGCGACCACAGCGCAAAGCATATTAATATCGCCACCGAAGGCCTTCCCAGCGAGATGGTGTGCGGCAGCCAGTTCGACAACGCCAACATGAACCATGATTCGGACAAAGTAATAGTGCTTTAATTCAGTCTTTCAATATTTTTTTCAGACCAATCCCCTCCCCTTCTGTGGAGGGGATTGTTATTTTGACCTTAACGTTGCATAAGGGATTTGTATTTAATCCGTCATTCCCGCATCCTTAAGCGGGAATCCAGAATACAAAAGGACTGGATGCCCGATTAAAAACTTCGGGCATGACAATCAGTGTTGACATATTGTGAACTACAGGGACGGGAAAAGAGACCTTGAGGTCATAGCCAAAAAAGGCGAGGCCCTCGGGACGTGCGCCACCTTCAACAGGAAATACCTGTGCTGCCGCGCGCACGTGCTCAGGGCCGTCCACAACTGTCCTTTTGAATGTTCTTACTGCTTTCTCCAGAATTACCTCAATGACGGCGCCATCAAGTCCGTGAATGACATAGACTCCCTAATGTCGGAGGTAAGGACCAAAATAGGGGAGCAGCCGTGGAGACTGTACAGGATCGGGACGTGGGAACTCGGCGACAGTCTTGCGCTGGAAGATAAAACAGGGCAGGCCGCAAGACTCGTCAGGGAATTTGCCGGACTGAAGAATGCGGTGCTTGAGCTCAAGACAAAATCCTGCCGCGTTGATACGCTCTTGGACCTCGACCATGGGGGAAGGACCGTGATCTCATGGTCCCTGAACCCACAATACGTTGTTGAATCAGAAGAGCACGGGGCCGCGTCACTTGAGCAAAGACTAAAAGCCATGCTCAAGGCCGCACAGGCAGGCTACCTCATCGGCCTGCACTTTGACCCCATGATTTTCTACAGGGGATGGGAAAGGGATTATGAAGAGCTCGCAAACCGGATATTCGATTCGATATCTCCTGATATGGCGGCATGGATATCGATAGGCAGCCTGCGCTTCGATCCGGAGATGAAGAAAAAGATAGAAAACAATTATCCTGAAAGCCGGCTGACCTGTCCGGAAATGGTTCTCGGCGATGATTCAAAAATGCGCTACGTGAAGCCCCTGCGCCTGTCCATGTACAGACATCTTTACGGTGTATTGAGAAAACGCATACCTGAAGACAACCTTGTTTACCTGTGCATGGAGCGCTGGGACGTCTGGGACAAGGTCTTCGGATACCATCCCGATTCACCGGGACACCTTGATTATATGTTCGCGCAGTCGCTCTATAAAAGGTACGGATTGTCCTCTGAAGCGCCTCAGAGGAAGCTCTATGAAGAATAAGGGGCCACACGGCACTTTCCTGCCTCATATTTCCTCATCAGGGTATCAAAACTCATATTAGCCAAAACCGCATTATGCGGAATCAGAACATATTTCCAAGGTTTGCCGCCGTTCGCGACAGTAAATTCCGAGGCATGTTTACAGTAATGCAGTGCGGCTTGGGCTTTTTCCTGCACGTCTGTTGTTTCGATATCGCCTTCTTTTTTGGTTTCTATCATATAAATAGCATCTGATATCTCAGCCACGAAATCCGGGTGGTACTGCCTTGAATTGTGGTCCCAGTAGATTTTGAATTGTCTTCGGGAAGGTCTCAGCCATTTTAGGACTGCTTTATCATATTCCAGGATTGCTGCAAAGTCCTTCTCTGTTTTTGTATCAAATTTATAAAGCGTATGACAGGCTTTCCTGAAACCGTGTGATTCGTCCATGAGCAAGACTAAGTCTTCAAGATTTGAAAGATAGTTGAAATAAGAATCGCCTAAGTATTCCGACAGCCTTTTGATTCGGGGCAGCTTGCCGCCCCTCATTTCCGAACTGATTTTGGAGATATTGAAGACGTTTATCCTGATCTCCTGCTCTTTATAAAGGTCCCCGACGGAATTGTAATTATCGCCGGTTATTATGACGGGGTTGTTATGGACAAACTCACCGATGCCCTTAAATACATATTTCGGATGGGTGGTATTTGAAAAATCCTCAATGAGTTTGTTGTAAATAGTGAGGTTCGGGGCCAGGACAAAAAAGTTTCTGATTCCCTTTGACAGATACAGATAAGCCGCAAAAGCGCCCATCAAGCGGGTTTTCCCAACGCCCGTTGCCAGCGCAAAACAGATTGAAGGGAAGTTACGTTCAAAGTCTGTGCAGATAGGATATGCAGTCTTAACAATTTCAAGCTGTTCTTTTAGAAAACTCCCCTCCTGGGAGGGGCTGGGTATCCCCTCTTGAGAGGGGGCAGGGGTGTGTTTCTTTAAATCCAGTTTATCCGTAAGTTCCGCCAATATATTCAGACTTTCAGCTTGCGGCGGACGAAGGCTTAAGCGGTTTTTAATGGAATTGGCAATGTGTTATCTTTTGAATTAAACTAACCCGCCCTACCGCAATTTAATCAGAATAAGCCAACCCAAAAGTTAATCTCTTCGGATTAAAATATCCCGATCAGAAAACAGGTAAAGGAACCCGGAAGCGGAGTTATATTTCTTTTG
>JACRHD010000051.1 GCA_016234115.1 Nitrospirota bacterium | reverse complement strand
TTCTGGGCATAGTGTGTGTCGCGTCCGTAAGCATAGTCACCGGCGCAATAGTCGGCACAGGCATAGGTTATCTCCTCGAGGCCGTCGCAGCCCCCAGGGAATCCGGAGAAACCGCAAAAGCTACAGTAAAGAGCTGAAAAAAAGTAGGGGCGACCCGCCGGGTCGCCCTTACTTTATTATCCCCTTCTGCATCGCAAATTTAACGAGCGCCGACCGGTTATGGATATTCAGTTTTTCGCTTATATTGCTGTGGTGGGCGATCACGGTCTTGACGCTTATGATCAGGATGTTGGCTATCTCCTTATGTGTGTGTCCATCCGCCAGCAGCTTCAGGACCTGTTTTTCCCTGTCCGTAAGTTTTTCATAAGGGTCTTCCACCGAAAGCCTTTTTTCTCTGCCTAAGTAGCTCGCAACCACCTCGGAGGCAATGGATGAGTACAGGTAGGTTTCCCCCCTGTTGACCGCTCTTATGGCGGAGGTGAGGTCGCTTCCCACGGCCTGTTTGAGAAGGTATCCCGACACTCCCGCCTTCAGAAAGCGCGAGACATATTCCTTGTCGTCATATTGCGTAAGAACGAGTATCTTGAGGTCGGGGATCACCTTCTTGAGCTCAATTGTCGCTTCGAGCCCGCCGAGCCTCGGCATGGCTATGTCCATCAACATAACATCAGGCTTAAAACGTTTGGCGTTTTCTATTGCGGCTATGCCGTCGGACGCCTCTGCGATGACCTCGATGTCACTGCAGAGTTTAAGGAACGCCGCGATCCCCTCCCTTACCAGCGCGTGATCATCTGCTATCAATACCCGTATCTTGGACATGTTTCATACCCTCCTAAACATTCGCATATGTTCTTGAAGCTGTCTGTACAGAATTCATAGCGTTACGAATAATCCGGGCTAAGCGCGGACGTCATCGGACATCATTTTTGCCTGAAGCGTGATGCGCGTGCCGTTTCCAGGGGATGATCTGACATGAAGAGAACCGTTCAACAGCGACGCCCTCTCCTTCATGCCGATAAGGCCGAGCCCCCTTCCGTCGTTTTCGTAATTGATCTTCCGGTGCATAAGGGCATCGACGTCGAAGCCCTCTCCGTCGTCTTCTATAAGCACGGAAATGCTCTCTTTCGTCACCGTCATATCGAGGATCACATTTTCGGCCCCCGCATGCCGTGAGATGTTCATGACGGCTTCCTGTATGATCCGGTAAAGACGTATCTCGACATCTATCCCGAACCTCCTGTCGTTTGTTCCCGCGATGTTCAAGAAGTAATTGATCTTCTTTTCAGCGAGAGTTGTGTCGAGAAGTCTCCTGATCGCCGCCTCGAGCCCGAGGTCGTCAAGCACGGAAGGCCTGAGGTTTTGAGTGATTGCGCGTACTCCCACAATGGCATCGAACACTATGCCCCGGATCTCCTCGATCTTCCGGGGCGTAATTTCCTCGGGGTGTATCCGGCACATATCGACCCTCATGAGAATAGCGGAGAGCTCCTGTATCGTGACGTCGTGGAGTTCCCGCGCGATCCTCTTTCTTTCTTCCTCCTGGGTCGATAATATCTTATCGAGCAGGTGCCGGATCCTCTTTCTGCTCTCCCTGATCTGGCTGGTCCGCTCCCGGACCCTGTTTTCGAGTTCGAGATTATGATGTTTTATGTCCTCCAGCGACCCGGCAAGCCTGACCCGCATGACCTCGAAGCTCTGCCCCAGGCTCCCGAGCTCGTCACTGCCCGATATAGGGACCGGCATCGATAAATCCCCGCCGGCTATCCGGTCGGCGCCGGCTATCAATTCGTTGACCGGATTTACAACACTCCTGCTGATGCCCACAGCCAGCATAACGGCCGTTCCCAGGAATATGACGCCTAACAGGGCGAAGGTCCTCTTGAGCTGTATGGAGGGGGCAAAGACATCTTCCTCCGGCTCCTGTATCGTTATCCCCCAGGGCGCGGTCTCAAAGGGCACTACCGCCACAATGTTTGTGGATTTTCTTTTTTTATCTATGTCGTGACACTGGTGGCAGGTCGCGACACGTTCCTTTTTTGAAGCTATTATGTTACTGAAAAACTCATTGTGGTCGCAGTGGGTAAAGGCCCTTGAAGGATTTGAGGAGGCGATGATCATGCCGTTTGAATCGATGAGATCAATAAACGCCTTCCGGACATCTATGGTCTTGAGCATATCGGTAAATACAGGGTTTGTCGGATCGATTTCTCCACCGGCGATCCCCGCGTAGTTGCCGTTCCTGTCCTTCAGGGGCACAAGCATGAACAGGACCTTCTTTGCAACTGATTCGGCGGTATACAGATTCGACACCACGGGTCTTCCCGTTGCGACCATCCTGCTGACCGGTTCGATGCTCAGCAGATTGATGTGCGTTTCTTTTATCTTTTCAGGATAATGCAGGACCATGTTTCCCCCGCTGTCGAGAAGGAATATGCCGTCGCTGAAGATGGAATACCTGTATGCCGTGTCAAGGGCGGCCCGCTCCGGGGCCAGGTTGTCGTCATCGAGGCTTACGGCGCCTGACAGGGAAATGTCATAAAGCCGGTTAATATTATCTGTGATGATATTATCTATTTTATTTCTGACCAGACGTCCGAAGGCGAGTTTCTGGTTCAGGGAATCTTCTATGCTCTTGTTGACGATGTAATAGCTTATGACCCCGAAGCTCAATAATATCACCGACATCCCCAGTGTCACCGCCAGAACGATCCTTCTTCGCAGGCCGCCCCTCCTCATCCGCATATAAGAAGTATAAAGCAAGGAGAGGCGACATGCCAGCCGCAAATTACGGTATAAAAAAATGTCATGGCGCAGGCCGTCCTCAATTCAGATCCAGGCGCTCGCGGATTTTCGTATCGTTATACTCCTCGATAATCTCATGGATCGTCTTGCCTTCGATCCGGGCAAGCTCCGCCGGATGTTCACGCACCATCCTTTCCCTCGATATATGCCCTGTAAACATGCCCGGGTCGACGGGAAACACCTCGGGACTGAATATGGAATTGTAGATATGCCACAGGGCGATTATGAGGAGTATGAGCAGGCCGTGATTTGTGTGCATGACCTGCGCGGCCGGGATGACGTCCCCCGGAAGGAAACGGGTAAAAAATATGGGGAACCAGAGCACAAGCCCGGTAGCGACCATTATGAAGGCGCTCAGCAGGACGCCCCAGTACTCGAATTTCTGCCTGTAATTATACCGGTCGCACAACGCGGGACGGCCCTTAATACCGAGGTAATATTTGATATTCCGGACCACATCGCTGAAGTCCTTCCCGGTTATGGCCATTGAAGGACGCCATCTTCCGGACGCGACGCATGCCAGCGCGGTTGCCGCGTGCAGCGCGGTGACGGCCAGACACGCTATCCCGGCGTAACGGTGGACCAGTCTCAGGTAGTCGATGCCTCCCAGCCGGAATATTACCCACATTGAAATATCGAGGGTGTAAAACTTCTGCGCCAGTCCCGTCACAACGAGGACCGCAAAGATCATCGTGAAT
This sequence comes from Nitrospirota bacterium, assembly GCA_016234115.1. Classification (GTDB taxonomy): domain Bacteria; phylum Nitrospirota; class Thermodesulfovibrionia; order UBA6902; family UBA6902; genus SURF-23. The sequence continues at coordinate 11,623 of JACRHD010000051.1, read as the reverse complement.
ACCCAGTGTTCAACGATACGCCATGCGCTGAATCTCCTTATTCTGTTTTCATCCATAGCGAACTCCTTTCTGAAAGGTCCAGGGTCCGGGGTCCAGGGTGTTGCCTGCCGGCCCCTGGCTCCTATTTGTTTGCCGTATATCTCCATATGTGCAGCAGGATCTGCAGGACGATCCCTATCACCATGAAAGGGATGAAAATCCTGTAAGCCTGATTGATAATGAAGACCAGCGGCGCGGAAGCCATGGTAGGTTTATAATGCGACAGCCATGCGTCCGGGAAATTTTCCGTTGCGCCTTCATGACATTGTTTGCACCTCTTGACGAGTCTTGCCTTTACTATTGCGGGGGCGGCGCTCCTGGTGCTGATTATGGTGTGAATGCCGTGGCAGTCCGTGCACACCGCTATCTGCTTTGCCGGTTTGTCGAGTTCCTCTCTCTGCTTTCTGTAAAAGCGCAGGGTTACCCCGTGAAAATTCGAAAGATAGGACTTGACGACGTCCGTTGAAATCCCGTATTTGTTCATTATGGTTTTGTCCGCATGGCAATTGCTGCACATGTCGGGTATCTGTTCCCTGTAGTCGAGCGTCAGGGGGTTCTTGATATCATGGGCTGTATGGCAGTCTATGCAAACAGGCACGTCCTGATTGTTCTCATCAAAAAGGGCCTTGCCGTGGACGCTCTTTATATATTTTTCATATACCACGGAATGACACGTCCGGCATTTATTGGCTATGAGGGTCCTTTCCCTTCCCAGATGGAGAATCGAATGGGAACCGTGACAGTCCGTACATACGGGCGCTTCGAGGTTTCCCTGGCCTAACATGACATTATGGATGCTGTCCATGGTCTTTGTATATTTATCAAAATGGCAGCGCCTGCACGTCTCTGAATTGGCAATGGAGAAGTCGCGCCTGCTCCTGAAGTTTCTTTGCGGGTGGCTGGAATGAGAAAAACCGAAATGACAGTCGGAACAACTGATTCTTTTATGCACGGAGCCCTGCAGCGACGATACTTCGGTCTTGAGCGTCAGGGTCTCTCCGTCTCTGAATTCCATTGTCAGCTTATGCGAGTGGCAGTTGAGGCAATACTGCTCCTCGCTCTTATATGTCTTCCTGCTCACGGGCTTGACGGCATGCGAGCCGTGACAGTTGGTGCATGGATGCGGATTGCCGGCCTCTTCGTCGCTGAGCAGCCGCGTGTGAAGCGGAATATTGTTTATCTGCTCGAAATTGTGACATCTCCTGCAAGCCAGCGCCGTCCTTATTTTATATTGCTCCCTGCTCGCGAATCTCCTGTCGGGATGCTGCTCTCCGGGCAGAAAATCAGTATGACAGTCGCTGCATTTCAGCCAGTTGTGAACGGAGTCCGTGAATTTTTCCGCCTCCACATACGCCTCCAGGTATTCTTTATTCTCGAATGTCTTGATTATCCCCCGCCGCGAGTGGCACTGCAGGCATCCCAGCGCCTCGTCGGAAAGGACGACATTGCCGGCTTCGGCATGAGAAATTGTAAAAACGGCGGCGATGAAAAGCAGCGCAATTAATTTTCTCACCATCCCTTCCATAACACCTCCTTTCCTTAAAGGGTCCGGGGTCAAGGGTCCAGGAAAAACCCGGCCCCATGACCCTTGCCCCTATTTAATGCCCTTCCCTGTAATCAGGGTGCTCACGTACCACAGGCATCCGGTTGATGATCCACCGGAAAATGAGTATGTGTATTGTAAATATGGTTGCGACTATAGCCACTTCCTGCCACGGCGGGATGATGTGGTGCAGGTGCCCCGGCAGTTGCCAGTTGAACGCGATTACCGAGACGTTTATCCTGTTTAAAATAACGCCGGCAACGGACGCGAACGCCCCAATCCTGACAATGCCGGCGCTGCCCGTCTTCGCTCCCCAGGCCAGGACAATTCCCGGCAGCAGGACAAAGCCGAGCAGCTCGACGAGATACCAGTATCCCCACGAAGTGAAAAGGAGATGCCAGTTGTCATCATGGGCTATACTGATCAGCTTCATCGCGAAATAAACAAAGATGCCTACAGAGGCGCCTTTGCCGAGACCGACAGTCAGCCTGTCGAGACTTCCCAGGAAATTATTGTCGGCTGCGCTTCTCTGGAAGCGGGCGATAAGCGTGCTGACCATAATCACCATCGCAAGGGCTGAGTATATGCTCGAACTGAGGAACAGGTGCGGGATGTACGATGAAAACCAGAGGGGATGGACTTTGCCCGGGGCCAGCAGGAACATTGCGCCAAGAGCGGACTGGTGGAGCGTTGACAGGATAATGCCCGCGATGGTCATCCCGATGACTATCATCGTTGCCCATTTATATACCCTTCTCGATTTCAGCCATTCCAGTATCGCCTCGCTGAATTCGATAAGCTGGACCGTCAGATAAGTTGAGACATGCCAGGCTATCAGGAAGAGCACCGACGTCGTCCCGAACCCTATTATCATCGGGTAGTAAATGCGCCAGGGCCTGCCCAGGTCTGTCAACAGATAGACGACGGCAAACAGATAGCCCAGGAACCCGGTAAGGATACCGAGCCTGACAAGGGGCTTGTATCCCCTGAAACCGAAAATGTAATAGGCCGTTCCCATCACAAAACCCGTTGCCGACAGCGGTACGCCCCCGAACAGGCCCCAACCCAGAATAATACCGAGTGGATACTCGTTCGAGGCGTGAGTGACCGCGCCGAGCCCGTATATGAAACGGATAAGAATGACGGGTATGCCTATACTGAGTACGATCGCGGCAACGATATTGAAGGGAGTAATGAGCGTCCTGCTGTATTCGGGCCAGGACATCCCCATCAGCAATTTGTCCATAAACCACGACCTGAAGTTTCCTGTTGTTGTTAAAGTTCCGTTACTCATTTTTTCTCCTCCTCTCTTTCATGACTCTGGCTCTTTCCTTTCTCGATTTCGTCCCTGTGTCTCAGCGCCGTATATATCATGCCGAAGAGCGCGGGCCAGACGGCAAACACCACCGGCACGGCGCCTAAAAACCCTTTGGTCTCCTCGACAAGCGCTTTCTTGGGAAGGTCCACTGGGAAGTCCAACTGTTCAAAAGGGACCCCGGAAATATACATCCAGCTTGTGCCCCCGGCCTCGTATTCCCCGTAGATATGGTCGATGTACCGGTCGGGCTTGTCCGTAATCCGCTTCCGGGCGACCTTTATAAGCTCCTCCCTTTTGCCGAAGGTCACCGCCCCGACAGGGCATGCCTCCGCGCACGCGGGGACCCCGCCGGCCTTGATACGGTCGTGGCAAAGGACGCATTTGAAGATCCTCGGTTCGAGCGCGCTTTCGTAGTCGTACGCCGGGGCATAAAACGGGCATGCCACCATGCAGTACCGGCACCCGAAGCATTTTTCCGGGTCGTACAGGACAGCGCCTTCAGGCGTCTTCTCATAAGCGTGCACCGGGCACGCGGTGGCGCAAGCGGGTTCGTTGCAGTGGTTACACTGGATCTTCCTGTAGATGAAGCTGTTCTCGTCTTTTGGGTTCTTGTACTGATTGACTACGGTAAGGGCCTTTGCCGTGGGTCTTCGCTTTTGCTCAAACACAGAGGCGCTGTCAAAAGGCACATCCGGTTCGGGCATATTGTTTGCTTCGTTGCATGCCTTTTCACAGCTCCTGCATCCGACGCACATGGTCAGATCGGTAAGGCAGCCGAAACGGTCGGGCCAGCCGGAAAATTCTTTCGCGGCCGACGCGGTCTTACAGTTTCCGAACAACGCTGCGCTTCCGACTGCAGCAGACCCGATTAGAAACTTTCTGCGGCTGATTATTGCTTTGTCCTGCGGTTCCGACTCGTTATCCCCTTCAGGATTCCTGATTATATCGTCCATGAATAAAACCTCCTTTCAGAAAAAGGCATTTCCATGCCCTTATTTCATTGAATCTTTGCATGGCACATCTCAGTACAGCCCGCAGGGGCCGTGCCGACGCTGCCCATCCCCCTGTGACATCCGAAACATACCTGGTGGTACGCGGCCTTCAGACTCGGCATGCCCGGATTATCGGGGTTGACGGCGTCATGACAGTTTTTGCAGGCGGTGAAGCTCCTTGTGACCGCATTCTGAAAAACAGACTTATCGAGGGAATGGCAGTCCGTGCAGTTTGATCCGCTGCCGCTGTGCTCGTGATGGCAATCGCCGCAGCCGCCGGCAAGCGAAGTATGCTTTGAATGGTCGAACTGCACCGCCTCGTATTTGTCCTTCAGGCTGTCCAGTGTGACCAGACCGGAATCGGCGGTCACCGCTGCATAGAGGAATGCCGTAAGTAATATGCTAATAATGCTCAACATCACCGGAATTTTCATCTAATTACCTCCTTCCTGGACCGGCCGTTGCAGAGGAGAGACGACTTTCAGCAGATGCTTTTTTCGTCATTCCCGCGAAGGCGGGAATCCATGCTATTTCATAAAAGTGGATTCCCGATTACTACCTCGGGAATGACGAGGCATACTCATCATGCGCCCCTCTCTGCATGCAACGGCAGGCTGTCTTTTCGTGTTACTTGCTCTCATCCTTCTGGGTCTCGCTTTCTTCTTTTTCTTCCTTTTTCACGTTCTTCTTCTTGCCGGACAGATAGGCCTCAGTCGGTCTCCATCCGAATACCGCCTCTTTGCCTATAAGGTTGAGCAGGCCGTTGACGCCGGCTGAGCCCAATGCATATAGAAAACCGAACGGCAGCGCAACAACGTAAGCAAGGCCGATAAACGGCGCCGCCGCCACCTTGCCCAGGGTCCTCAGGTTTCCCCTGTATCCCATTTCCTTTAAATGATTCAGGTCATCCCTCCCCTGCTCAAGCATCGGCTTGAAGGGTTTAGGCTTCAGCGCTTCCCAGAACAGGACATAGAGGGCTATGGCTGATATCGCTATCAGATACTCCACTCCTTTGATATAGGTCAGGAAATCAAACATTGTTTTCATTTTTACCTCCTTCGCAACCTGTTACGGCTGCCGTCTAATCCTTGTCTCTTTTTTTCTTTTTCCGGCCTGCCAGATAAGCCTCCGTCGGCCTCCATCCGAATGACACAAGACCCCTTGCCGCGCTCAGCATCCCGCCGATTATTTTCCCGCCGATGAGTGTCACTATGGTCGCAATCGCGATAAAGGGCAGGCAGATGAAGTACACCAGACCGATAAGCGGCCCGAACAGCAGCGTCATAATCTCTTTGCCTCTTCCATGTTCTTCATAATGGGTGACCATCTTTTTCACCTCCTTTCTTATCCGTCGTCCGTTTCTCTTACGGTCGCGGTTCACGTAATCCATGATTTAAGGATAAGGGATAACAGGAGGGAATAATATTGGTAGAATATCCTATTTCCGGGGGTATTGTTTCCTACTTGGGGGCAAAAAGGATTGCAGAGGAGGGATTGTGCAGGATTCAGCGAATTTCCAGAGGCGTTACCTCGTAATTAGGAGAAAGAATCAGACTTGACATGAAACAGGCTGATCACCAAAACAACTCAAATACGCCCTCTGAAAGGTGGGCATGGGGAAGAAGCCGGGTCGCAGGTAGCGCCGGAGTGAGACAGGGCGTGGAATAATTTCCTTAAAGCTCCCACCCCTTGCTGACTTTCCTCGCGTCCACTCCCTGATAATTCCCCGCCCTCAGCGTTTCCACAAAATTCTCATGCGTCACCCCATCTGAAAATTCGGTGTAGCACGCGCCCACCTCTTTTGGATCATGGGCGTCGGACCCTCCGGTGCAGGGGAGCTTCAATCTCTTTGCCGCATCAACCGCCTTCATATTCTGGTCATAATGAGTGTACCCGTTATATCCCTCTATGGCGCTGAAGCCCTTTATCCGCTCTATCCTGTCTCCCATACTGGAGCCCCCACGGAAAGGATGGGAAGGAATGATCACCCCGCCGCATTCACTTACGACCCTGATGATGTCTTCAACCGGGGCAAGCGTAAGAGACAGCCTGTCCGTATTGGAGCCGAATATGAGGCAGTGGCCTTCCGCGGAAGAATACTCGACCCCCCTGAAGATCATAATTTTATCTTTATATTTATCTCTCAATGCCTCCGCGTATTCCGACGCTTCATATGAATAATGCTCCGTGAAGGCGATCCCCTGCAGGCCCAATGAAACGGCGTGGAGAACGATTTCCTCGGGCTCCGAGTAATTGTCTCCGCTGAATTTCGAATGTACATGCATGTCGATCTTGAATTTCATATATATATCCTACTACGGATTTTACCAGATGTCTTGTTCGTTGGTAAGACAATCGAGCCGGACGATGTCCGCATTCAGGGTCTGCCCCTCTAATCTGAGCAATGCAACGGACACCGGCAAATCAGGTCTTTTCGGGCCGGCGCTGCCGGGATTTATATAAAGAACGCCCTTGCGCCTGCTGACCGACGGCATGTGTAAATGACCGCTTACAACAACACTGATACCCGAGACCACAGGGTCCAGATCGATAAGATCAATATTATGAATAACGTAAATGCCGGTCCCGTTCAGCTTCAGGATTTCCGTACGCCGGAGCTTATATGCCCACTGGTCACGGTCCGTGTTGCCCCGTACGGCCGCCACCGGCGCAATGGTCCGGAGCCCATCAAGCAAGCTTTCTCTTCCGACGTCCCCGGCGTGAATAATCAGGTCCGAGCCCCGCAGCGCGGCAATCGCTTCAGGCCGCAGAAGATTGTGGGTGTCGGAGATGATGCCGACAAGAAATGTATTTTTATGCTGAATGTCCTTGATCATTTTGCAATACTATCATAAAACAAATCATGCTCAATGAAAAAGTAAGAAGTGGAAAGTTGACGTGGAAAGTCGGAAGCGGCCCCCTCTGCTATATTAAGTTCCTACTTCTCACCTCTCACTTCTCACTTGTTTCCGCGGGCCAAGTGTTATTAGTGTTTTGCAATCTGATATACTGAATAGTGTTTCAATGATCATTCAACCACTATGAGACAACTTCTCAAGACAATAACGGTCCTGTTACTGACATTCCTCCTGTTCGCCCCTATCATGGTGACGGCCGCGGTAACAAAATACGACCTTGAGGCGAATATTAATATTGCGGAGTCTGAAGTTACGGGCATTGCAAGGATCGCGGCCGCGGCAGGAGAAAAACTCCTGGTGAAGATGGACACCCTTGCGATAAGTTATGTGAAGCTCAACGGCAAGACGATAAGCTACTATGAGGATTTCGGGGCGCTGCAGATCGTGCCTGAAGAGAGCGGGACCCTCGAGATAAGTTACAGGGCGCGCTTCAGCAGAGGCAGTGAATCCGGCGTCCCCGGGGCAGTCGATAACGTGATCTCTTCAGAAGGGGTTTCTCTGACGAGGGCGTGGTATCCCGATGTGGAAGGACTGCATTATTTCAGCCTCAGGGCGACCCTTCCCAGGGGTTACGAGGCCGTATCAGAGGCTGAGGACGTCATGAAGGTCAAGAAGGGCGGCGTAACGGAATTCCGTTTTAATTTCCCCCATGCGCTTGACAGTATAAATCTTATTGCGTCGGACAAGTACGTTATAAAGAAGGACGTGTTCAGGGGGGTCGAGGTCTCGGCATATTTCTTCGCCGAAGACGCGGGCCTTGCGGACTCGTATATTGAATTTACAAAAAAATATCTTCAGTTGTATGAGGGCCTGCTCGGAAAATTCCCGTACAGGAGGTTCGCGGTCGCGGAAAATTTTCTCCCCACGGGCTATTCGTTTCCGACTTTTACTCTCCTTGGAAAGACAGTTGTCCGTCTCCCTTTTATCGTTGAGACCTCCCTCGGACACGAGATCCTGCATCAATGGTTCGGCAACTACGTGTACGTCGATTATAAAGAAGGCAACTGGGCGGAGGGCCTGACCACTTATCTGGCGGACCACCTCTATGAGGAGCGAAAAGACAGGGGCTGGGAGTACAGGAAGCAGGTCCTGACCGAATACAGGAGCTACGTTACAGCCGAAAACGATTTCCCCTTGACGGGTTTCAGGGGCCGGTTTGATTTTTCATCAAAGGCCGTCGGGTACGGCAAGGCCGCGATGGTATTTCACATGCTGAGGACGGCCGTCGGAGATGAGGCGTTCTTCAGCGCCCTGAAGGATGTTGTGCAAAAGGGCGCGTTCACTGAGGCGTCGTGGGGCGATCTGAAGGAGGCCTTTGAGCGGTCCGCCGGGCAGGACCTTTCATGGTTTTTCCAGCAGTGGACGGACAGGACGGGCCTGCCTGAAATCAGCATTTACGACCTGAAGGTGGCTCCCGACGGAAGCGATTACAGGCTGACTTTCACGGTCTGCCAAAAGGAAAAGGCCTACAGGCTCACGCTTCCCCTGACCGTTTATATGAGAAGCGGCCCCGTCAAAAAATTATTGCCCCTTGACAGTGATAAAAACAGCTTTGAATTTAACTTTACCGAAAGGCCGGAGAGGGTGGTCTTTGACGGGGATTATGACGTCGCGCGTCAGCTTGCCCCGGACGAATTCGCCCCGGTGGTCGCGAGGCTTTCAGGTGAAAAAAACCTGCTGATCGCCCTGCCTCCGGAGAACGCGGAGATGTACGGGAGCATAATAGAAAAGTTCGACGGCGAAGGCGTGACAAAGAAAGCGGCCGGAGACATAAAGACCTCGGAGGTCATGTCGTCCTCGGTCATGATTCTGGGCGTCGATAACCCGCTGACGGGCAGGATTTTCGGCAGGCTGCCGCGCGAAGACGCGGGCCTTCTTCTGCTTGTGAAGGAAAATCCTTTTAACCCCGGAAAAGTCATCGGGATAATAAGCGGAAAATCAAAGTCGGAAGTGGAGGCCGCGTCCGGGAAGATATCCCACTACGGAAAATACGGCAAGCTGCTCTTTGAAAACGGCAGGAACATCGTTAAACAGACTGAACAGACCGGGAGGGGAATAATTATGGACACTTACGATGACGCTCCGGCAGTGGAGATATCCTCGATCAGAAAGTTGTCTGACATTATCGACAGAGTCAGTGATAAAAAGATCATCTACGTCGGGGAGTCGCACACCGAGACAAGCCATCACGCGGTCCAGCTCGATGTCATCACGGGTCTGTTCAGGAAGAACAACAAAATTGCTATCGGGATGGAGATGTTTCAAAGGCCGTTTCAGCAGCCCCTTGACAGCTTCATTGCCGGAGATACGGATGAAGCGGTGTTTCTGAAAAGCTCGGAATATTTCAAGAGATGGATATTCGACTATAACCTGTACAAGGCCATCCTCGATTTCGCCAGACGGGAAAAAATACCGGTCGTGGCGCTGAACCTGCAGCGCAAGATCGTAGAGAAGGTGTCCCGCGAGGGCCTCGACGCCCTCACGGATGAAGAGAGAAAAGCGATACCGGTAGAAATAGATTTTTCCGATAAGGCCTACAGGGAGAGACTTGAAGGCGTTTTTAAATTGCACAAGGATGCGGACAAGAAGATTTTTGATTATTTCTACCAGTCCCAGTTGTTGTGGGACGAAACTATGGCAATGTCGGTAGATGAGTTCATGAGTAAAAACCCGGGATATCAGATGGTTGTTCTTGCGGGCAACGGGCACCTTGAATACGGTTCAGGCATTCCAGTGAGGACATTCAGGAGAAACGGCAACAGCTATGCGATCATACTCTCAGAGACGGACGTCGCCGAGGGCATCGCCGATTATGTGGTCTTTCCGAAGACTGTTGAAGGCATAACCGCGCCGAAACTCATGGTCATGATATCGGAAGAAAAAGAAGGACTGAAGATAACCGGCCTTCCGGAAGACAGCGTGTCTGAAAAGGCGGGCATAAAGAAAGACGATATCATACTTTCAATCGACGGAAAAGAGATGAAGGGCTTAGATGACGTCAAGATATATCTCTTTTATAAGAAGACAGGCGATACGGTCAAGGTCGAGGTGTTGAGAAAAGAGGATGAAGAGGAAAAGAAGCTCATAATCGACGTGACGCTGTAAGGCCGGGCCGCCGGTTGCCCGGATATATTGTCGATCTTATCCTTCATCATCTAACAGACCTGATTCGGGCCGGACTTGTCCTGTCCCGTAAATGGGCTGACCGTAGCGACACATCCTGATCATTACTCAGCCTACCTATTTGCGCAACCGTGCAAATAACGAATTTTCTTGCCTTTTTATTTTACTACCATGTAAAATTTTACATCACCTTTGTTCTTAGTTTCGTAGGTAGTAAAACAGGGAAGACCTTTAACCGGGTATCTCTTTAAGATTTTTTCAAATATATTAAAAATCAGTAACATAGGCACATATTTTTTCAATATTGTGCTATACAAAAAGAGGCATATTGATACTATGCAGAAGAAGGCATATTCAATATCCCTCATTCTGTCTAATATCTGTTAGGAGTCAAAATTATGAAGGCATTAAGAGTTATTTTGATTAGCATCTTTTTGATTAGCGGGTGTGCTACAGCGAATCGAGTGTACACGCCCGATGGTCAAACGGGATACAGCATTAATTGTTCTGGAAGCGCACTGAATTGGGGTATGTGCTATGAAAAAGCGGGGGAGCTTTGTGGATCAATAGGCTATGACGTAATCGTTAGAAGTGGTGATCAAGGATCGTCCGTTGTAGCTAATCAATTTGGACTGTACGGCGGCTCGATCATGAATAGAAGTATGATGATAAAGTGCAAGGGGACGACCCCTTCACTTGTTGTTGATAATAAGCCTAATGAAAAAAGTGAGGTTAGTTTTGGTACAGCATGGATATCTGAATATGGATACATAGTAACCAATTATCACGTTATAGATAAAAGCAAAAAGATTCGTTTGATAAAGTCAGATGGTAAAAATATCGAAGCATATATTTTTAGAAGAGACTCAGCAAACGATATTGCTTTATTAAGAGTTGATGATATTTCAAAGTTGCCTCCAGGATTATCGATATCAAATAAATCTTCTCTCCTCGGTAGCAAAGTGTTTACTATTGGCTTTCCACATCCTGATATGCTTGGAACATCTCCAAAACTGAATGATGGTATTATAAGCGGTTTGTCTGGTTGGCAAGACGATCCTCGGACATATCAAATCTCAGTTCCAGTTCAAGCTGGAAACAGTGGAGGACCTCTGCTTAACGAAAATGGCGAGGTAGTCGGGATTGTTTCGTACAAAATTGATGCTCTTGCTGTTTTCAGATGGACTGGGGATTTACCCGAAAATGTTAATTATGCGGTGAAAAGTACTTATATTGACGCTCTATTTTCAGGAATTCCAGAGAAAATAAAACATGATGTGATTGAGCCTGTTGCTAAACCTACTGAGATTCAAGAAATAGGTCGTCTTGTTACAGACTCTATATTATTAGTGGTAGCAGAATGAACTCCTAACGCTGCACTTGAACGAGTGCCACAGTACACTTTTTCGGCATGTGTTCGGTTTGAGGTTTGCAAAACAGTTTTAGGCTTATTGACGATATTCGGTGGCACTCGTCAGTGAGCTTATCGTTGAAGCTGTAGAAAAAGTCCCAAAAAGAATTATAATATCGCCAAAGAAAAACCTAACACCGCTTAGGAGGGCTTGATGGCGAGATACAAAGATTACGATTACTCGCAGGGGAAATTCATACCGATCCATTTTGACAAGCAGATAATCCCCGGCACATTTGAGTACACTCTGCATTACCTGATTGACAACGAAATAGACCT
>JACRHD010000046.1 GCA_016234115.1 Nitrospirota bacterium | reverse complement strand
TTTATTCCAAGCTCTATTCTATGTTTTCTTAAAGCGGTTTCTTCAATACCGAATAAGCTCGCAAGCCTCCGGTCGGAGAAGCCGTATTCCTTGGCTTTACGCAATAATCCAGGGTCCAGTGTCCAGGGTCCAGTGTCCTGGATTTGCTTTTCCTGACCCTTGACCCTTGACCCTTGACCCTTTATCTCTTCTTCCATCTCCAGTATCTGCTTTACGTTATACAGAAACCAGGGGTCAATATAGGTCAGTTCATATATTTCTTTGATGCTCAGTCCCATTCGAAGCGCATGGGTAACGTACCAGATCCTGTCCCAGCCCGGTATCTTTAATTTCTTCTTTGTCTCGTCGATGTCCGCGTTAAGGGGCTCAAAACCGTAACTGTCGATCTCGAGACTGCGGATCGCCTTGTGCAGGGATTCCTTAAAGGTCCTGCCGATGGACATCGCTTCCCCGACCGACTTCATCTGGGTCGTGAGGGTAGGGTCGGCTTCGGGAAATTTTTCAAAGGCGAACCTCGGAAATTTCACGACCACATAATCGATTGTCGGCTCAAAAGAAGCGGGTGTCTCTTTTGTAATATCATTCGGCACCTCATCGAGGGTCAGTCCAACGGCCAGCTTGGCGGCTATTTTGGCTATGGGAAACCCGGTGGCCTTCGAGGCGAGGGCGGAGCTTCTTGATACGCGGGGATTCATTTCAATGACAATCATGCGGCCGTTTTCGGGGTTTACAGCAAACTGTATATTCGAGCCGCCGGTGTCTACCCCTATTTCGCGGATTATTGCTATAGAGGCGTTGCGCATTATCTGATATTCCCTGTCGGTCAGGGTCTGGGCCGGGGCGACGGTTATTGAGTCGCCGGTATGGACGCCCATGGGGTCGAAATTTTCTATCGAACAGATAATCACGACATTGTCTTTATTGTCGCGCATGACCTCAAGCTCATATTCCTTCCATCCGATAACGGAATCCTCCACGAGGACCTGGTGGACCGGGCTGAGGTCGAGCGCCTTTGCGAGATTTGCGGTGTATTCATCTATATTGTAGGCGATGCTTCCACCCGTGCCTCCGAGCGTAAAGGAGGGCCTCAGGATCAGGGGGAAAGCGAGATAACCGATGGCCTTCATGCCTTCTTCAATGGAATTTACATGGAGGCTCTTCGGCGTGTCCAGCCCTATTTTCGACATGGCCTCCTTGAATAATTCCCTGTCTTCAGCTTTTTTTATCGCATGCAGTTTGGCCCCGATGAGCTCGACGCCGAATTTATCGAGTATCCCTTTTTCGGAAAGTTCGACAGCAAGGTTAAGCGCGGTCTGTCCGCCCATTGTCGGCAGGAGGGCGTCGGGGCGTTCCTTCTCGATTATCATTCCCAGAATGTCGGCGGTAAGAGGTTCGACGTATGTTACATCCGCCGTTTCAGGGTCCGTCATGATTGTGGCCGGATTCGAGTTTACGAGTATTACCTTATAGCCTTCTTCACGAAGGGCCTTGCATGCCTGCGTTCCTGAATAATCGAACTCGCAGGCCTGCCCGATGATTATAGGTCCCGAGCCTATGAGCAGTATGCTTTTTATGTCTGTGCGTTTCGGCATAGCTTATGACCCCACAAAAAGTCCGCAGATTACACAGATTTCGCAGATAAATAAGAGAAGAATAAATTTAAAAAAAATCTGTGAAAATCTGTGTAATCTGCGGATTGAATCAGATTTGTATCCCATTATTTCCCCAGCATCTCTCTGAACCGCTTGAATATATATCCCGAATCATTCGGTCCGGGTCCGGCCTCCGGATGGTGCTGGAATGAGATTATGGGCAGGTCAACATGCCTCATTCCTTCCTCCGTGCCGTCATAAAGATTCCTGTGTGTCAACTCGGCCTGTCCCCTAAGGCTGGCTATATCGACGCAGTAATTGTGGTTCTGTGATGTGATCTCCACCTTCCGCGTAGTCAGGTCCATTACAGGATGGTTTCCACCGTGATGACCGAATTTCAGTTTGTAAGTATTCCCGCCCATAGCGAGTCCCAGTATCTGGTGACCGAGACAAATGCCGAGGACGGGTCTTTTCCCCATCAGCTTTTTTGTATTTTCGATTGCGTAAGTGACCGTTTGCGGATCGCCGGGCCCGTTGCTCAGGACTATGCCGTCGGGCGACATTTCCAGGACTTCCTCCGCGGGCGTCTGAGCAGGCACGATAGTTACATCGAAACCCGCGCTGAACAGATGGCGCATAATGTTCATCTTCACTCCGAAGTCGTAAACAATTACTGAAAGTGACGAGTGACGAGTGACAAGTGACGAGTTTTCAGCCTCCTGTCCCTTGCCCCCTGCCCCCTGACCCTGTCTTTTCAGCTTCCACACTCCTTCATTCCATTTATAAGCCTGCTTAGTCGTCACTTCTTTTACGAGGTCGAATGCAGATATTCCGGGATGGCTTCGCAACTTGCCAAGCAGGCTCTCCGGGTCTAAATCCGTTGAAGAAATTATCCCCATCTGCACGCCGTTGTCTCTGAGATGCCGGGTCAACGCCCTCGTATCGATGCCGTGAATGCCGGTTTTATTATTTTCCTTCAAATACCGGTCGAGATTATTGCGGGAGCGCCAGTTGCTGGGAAAGTCGAAAAATTCCTTGGCGATGAAGCCCTCGACATTGGGAGCGCAGGATTCTATGTCCTCATCATTTATGCCGTAGTTGCCTATCTGGGAGTAGGTCATGGCAACTATCTGCCCCCTGTAGGAAGGGTCAGTAAGAATTTCCTGGTAGCCGGTCATCGAGGTGTTGAAGACGACCTCGCCCGTTGTCTCACCTTCAGCGCCGAAATTCCAACCGTCGAAAACAGTCCCGTCGGCGAGGCACAAAAGGGCTTTTATTCTTTGAGACATAATTTCTCCGAACAAGTAAATTTAACAGAATTCTCCGGAGGAGAAGGAATATTAAAATCAAATCAAACTGCTTATTTTACACATTGGATTTGATTATGTCCAATCGTATATTTTCCCTGCGGCGATAGTCTTTTCAACAAAACCTTTTAATACCCATCCATGAAACGGGGTGTTTTTTCCCTTTGACAAAAACGTTGAAGAATCAACCTCAAGACTCTTTTCAGGGTCAATTATTGCAATATCCGCGTCCGATCCGACAGACAGGGAACCTTTTAAGATTCCCATTATATTAGCAGGCGTTACGGTCATTTTATGTATAAGCTGCTTTAGGCTCAGGACCTTCTGTTCTACAAGTTTGAGGCTTAACGGGAAGGCCGTCTCAAGTCCCGAGATTCCGAACGCCGCCGCATCAAATTCCTTGGTCTTGTCGTCGGCGTGATGCGGGGCGTGATCGGTTGCGATTGCGTCAATCGTGTTGTCATTCAATCCTCTCTTTATGGCCTCCACATCCCGTTCTGTCCTGACAGGGGGATTGACCTTGAGATTGGTGTCATAGCTTTTGAGGGCTTCGTCCGTCAATGTGAAATAATGAGGACATGTCTCGGCGGTGACGCGTATCCCGCGTGCCTTTGCCTCCCTTATAAGGCCCACCGAACCCTCGGTTGAAACATGAGCAATGTGCAGTTTTCCCCCTGTGAGTTCGCACAGGGCGAGGTCCCGCGCCACCATTATCTCTTCCGCGGCCTTCGGGATTCCCTTAAGCCCTAATATGGTTGAGATAAAACCTTCATTCATGACGCCGCCTTCAGATAAATACATATCCTCGCAGTGAGAGATGATCGGCACATCGAATATCTTTGAATACTCCAGCGCCCTTCTCATGATAAGGCTGTTTGTCACCGGCTTGCCGTCATCGGAAAAAGCCACGCACCCGGACCTTTTCAATGCATCAAGCTCTGCAAGTTCTTCGTTTCTCTGGGTCTTTGTGATCGCGCCGATAGGGTATACCGCGCACGAGCCTTCTTTCTTCGCCTTATCAATAATAAATGCCGTTACGGAGATTGTATCGTTTACCGGGTTTGTGTTAGGCATGCAGCAGACTGAGGTAAAGCCGCCCCTGACCGCGGCCTTCGTGCCCGTCGCAATCGTTTCCTTGTATTCATACCCAGGCTCCCTGAGATGGGTGTGCATGTCTACGAGGCCAGGGATGACGATGCAGCCGGAAGCGTCGATGATCCTGAGTTCGGAGTCTGGAGTCCGGAGTTCGGAGTTTTTCTTCCCATTTTTCGCCTTCAGCCTTTTGCCTTCAGCCTTCAGCCTTCTGACTTCCATTATCTTTCCATCCTCAATTAATATTTCGCCCTTTCCGTCAATATCCTGTGATGGGTCGATGATCCTGCCGTTTTTGATCAGAATGTTCATTTTTTCACTCCCGCTAACAGGTACAAGACCGCCATTCTTACCGCAAGGCCGTTTGTCACCTGCTCAAGAATTACCGATTGCCTGCCGTCCGCGACTTCGGATTCAATTTCAACTCCCCTGTTCATCGGGCCCGGATGCATAACGATTGCGTCACCCTTTGCGACCCTCATACGTTCGGACGTGAGGCCGTAAAGATAGAAATATTCCTCCAGCGAGGGAAGGAACCCTTTGCTCTGGCGTTCAAGCTGGAGCCTGAGAGTCATTATGACATCGGCATCTTCAAGTCCTTTTTCCATGTTATGAAATACTTCAATCCCGAGATTTGTAATTTCAGGGGGCGTCAGGGTAGGGGGGCAGATTACCCGCACCCGCGCCCCGAGTTTTACAAACGCGTAAATACACGACCGGGCCACCCTGCTGTGAACAATGTCTCCAATGATGGCTATTATGAGACCCTTGATTTTCTTCTTGTGAGACAGAACGGTGAACAAATCGAGGAGCGCCTGCGTCGGGTGTTCATTTGCGCCGTCGCCCGCATTGATTATGGATATGTCCAGGAGCCTGCTGAGAAAATGCGGGACCCCTGCGGAAGAATGACGGATCACGACGAAATCCGCTCCCAGCGCCTTGATGGTAAGGGCAGTGTCCTTCAGGGTCTCTCCTTTTGTCACGCTGCTTGTGGCGACGGAGAAATTAACGACATCGGCGCTCAATCTCTTGGCCGCGAGCTCAAACGAAGTCCTGGTCCTCGTTGATGGTTCAAAAAAGAGATTGACTACGGTCTTCCCCCGCAACGGCGGCACCTTCTTTATGTCCCGCTGGAGGACATCCTTAAACCCGGATGCGGTGTCGAGGATACTGTATATTTCTTCCGGCGTAAGTTCCTTGATTCCGAGAAGGTCTTTTGTATTGAGCATATTTCCCGATTTGAAATCTCAAATTTGAAATTTCAAATTATATTATTTCCCGCTTATTAAGACCGCCTTGTCTTTTTTCCCGTCTTCGGTAAGGGTGACCTCCACGCGGTCCTGAAAAGACGTGGGGAGATTTTTCCCCGCGTAATCGGCCCTGATGGGCAGTTCCCTGTGCCCTCTGTCTATTAACACCGCAAGTCGTATGTACGCCGGCCTGCCGAAGTCAATAAGGGCATCCATGGCGGCCCTGATGCTGCGGCCCGTATACAAAACGTCATCTACGAGCACTACGGTCTTGTTCGTGATCGTGCACGGGATTTCCGTCTTCTTTACCACCGGCTGGTCTGTTTTTGTATTGAGGTCGTCCCTGTAAAAAGTTATGTCCAGCGTCCCTACCTCGATACGGCTGCTTTCGATGGTTTCAATCTGTGACGCGAGTCTCCTGGCGAGGATGACGCCGCCCTTTTGTATGCCGACAAGGCAAAGATTTTCCGTCCCTTTGTTTTTTTCGACGATCTCATGCGCCATCCTTCTGATGATCCTCTTTATGTCGTTATGGTCGAGCAATTGCTTTGGCATGGGAAAAACCTTTTTGAAGAGAAAAGATGTTTATAAGGGCGCTGATCAGAGCGGTTCTCCTTTCCGGCCTCTCAGAACCGGTTTAAAGGTCAAAAGCTGAAGACAGCATAATATAAAAAAGGACAGGCTGTCAATATCCCGGAATCCACCACCTGACCACAGAGGGCACAGAGAATAGATTTATTTATCCGCAGATTACACAGATTTCACAGATTGAAAAAATATTTCTAAATACATCTGTGTTAATCAGTGCAATCTGTGGATAAATATTTATTTTTTCCTCTGTGGTCTCTGTGGTTTGTCTTTTGATGGTGAATCCGGGGGGACATATCCGGCGAAACAGAAATAGAATTTTCAGGGCCGGATGTGATAAATTAGTTGCATTTAATGCAGGAATCGTAGGGCAAGGCTTCAGCCTTGCGAGGAGCAACCCTGAAGGGCCGCCTTGCGGGTCTGTAATAATAATTAATTAACCAATGAAAGGACTTCAATAAAATGTTAAAGAAAAAAGACAAATATATTGTAGCGGTAGTCGGCGCGACCGGAGCGGTCGGCAAGGAAATGGTCACAGTCCTTGAAGAACGCAATTTTCCCGTTGAAAAGCTGAGGCTCTTCGCTTCCGAGCGCTCCGAGGGCAAGATCATAAATTTTCATCAGAGGGGAGTAACGGTCGAGATACTGACCGAGAAAGTTTTCGACGGCATCGATATCGCCCTGTTCTCCGCGGGAGGCGACAGGAGCCTGCAATACGCCCCAATCGCCGCAAAGGCCGGATGTGTCGTCATTGACAACTCGAGCGCGTGGAGGATGGATCCGGCAACACCGCTGGTGGTGCCTGAGGTGAACCCTCAGGATCTGAAATGGCACAAGGGGATAATCGCGAACCCCAACTGTTCTACCATACAAATGGTGGTGGCCCTCAAACCGATCCACGACGCGGCGAAGATCAAAAGGGTCGTTGTGACTACATTTCAGTCCGTATCGGGCACCGGGAGCAAGGCGATGGATGAGCTGTTCCACCAGACAGCCGATATTTTAAATTTCAGAGACGTTAAGCCCGTCGTCTATCCACACCAGATTGCCTTTAACTGCCTTCCGCAAATAGACAAGTTTATGGACGACGGCTACACAAAAGAAGAGATAAAGATGGTCAATGAAACGAAAAAGATCATGAACGACGATTCGATAAGGGTCACGGCCACAACTGTCCGGGTGCCTGTATTCAGGGCGCATTCCGAATCGATCAATATCGAGACCGAAAAGAAGATTACCGCCAATGAAGTCAGGGCGCTGCTTTCAAAGGCCCCGGGAATAATCGTTTATGACGCTCCCGAGAAAGGTGTCTATCCCCTGCCGGTATTTGCCGCCGGGAAAGATGAGGTGTACGTGGGCAGGATCAGGGAGGACCACACCATTGATAACGGTATAAACATGTGGATCGCCGCCGATAACCTGAGAAAGGGCGCGGCCCTGAACGCGGTGCAGATAGCGGAATAACTTATTTAGATGGCGTAGTATCATTTTATTCCCCCTTTGAAAAAGGGGGATGAAGGGGGATTTTTTTAATCAAATAACTCCCCTGACCCCTCTTTTCAAAGAGGGGAATTATTGAGACCAATGCAAAACGTAGACTACATCATACGAGCGGATTACCTTCTTACCATGGAAGGAGACCTTGCGGTCATAAGAGACGGGGCTGTCGCCGTGACCGGAAGCGACATCACCGACGCCGGTACCTTTGCCGGCGTCTCTGCAAAATATACTTCAAAAAAAATCATCGAAGGCAAAGACAGGGCCGTCTTCCCCGGACTGATCAACACACATACTCATGCGGCGATGGTCTACTTCAGGGGGCTTGCGGATGATCTTCCGCTGATGGAATGGCTCCAGGACCATATCTGGCCCGCGGAGGGGAAATGGATGACTGAAGAGTTCGTCGGCGACGCTGTGGGGTTGGCCTGCCTTGAGATGCTGAAGGCGGGGGTCACGACATATGCCGATATGTATTTTTTCCAGAATGCGGCCGGGAAAAAACTCGAGAAGATCGGGATGAGGGGAGTTCTCGGCGCGGGGGTCATAGATTTTCCTTTCACCGGTTATGCGAGGGCGGTGGACGACTATTTTGCAAACGCGGAAAACCTCATTAATAATTTCAAAGACAGCGATTTTGTGTTCCCCTGCATCGCGCCCCATGCGACATATACCTGCGGACCGGACAATTATAAAAGGGCCAATGCCCTGTCTGAAAAATACAACGTCCCGGTGCATACACACCTGGCCGAGACGCAGTTTGAAGTAGCGGAATGTCAGAAGCGTTTCGGGAAGACGCCTGTCGAATATTTTGAGAGTATCGGAATGCTGTCCGAACGTTTGTTCGCTGCGCACTGCGTATGGCTCACGGACAATGAAATCGAACTGCTTGCAAAGAGAAAGGCCGGGGTGGCCCACTGTATTGAAAGCAACCTGAAACTCGCCTCGGGCTTCGCCCCCGTTCCCAAATTGCTCAGTGCAGGCGTAAGAGTCGGCCTCGGAACGGACGGGGCGGCAAGCAATAATGACCTGAGCATCCTTGGTGAAATATCCACTGCGGCGAAGGTCCATAAAGCCGTCTCCGGAGACCCGACGGTCGTTGACAGCCGGACCGCGCTCCTGATGGCGACGAAAATCGGCGCTGAAATTCTGGGACTTGGAGATAAAGTCGGTTCAATCAGGCCGGGCAAGAAAGCGGACCTCGTCATGGCCGGTCTTTCAAAGCCGCACCTGACGCCCATCTACGATATTTATTCCCACCTGACTTACTGCCTTCGCCCTTCCGACATAGAGACCGTCATGGTCAATGGAAAGATAGTCATTGAAAGGGGAAGGCCCACTACAATGGATGAAGAGGAGGTCCTTGCAAAGGCAAGGGAATGGCAGGAGAAGATTAAGGGGTAGTTGGAGCGCGTCACGCACAAAGGGAGGGCTGGCTCCGGATTTCTATAATCGACAAACACCATTTTGACATTTTTGCTTCTGCGCAATTCATACCTTTGTTTTTTTCTTAACCCTTAACTCCTATCTCTTGACTCTTCTTTAAAGGTGTCGTATACAAATCCTCCGCCAGCCATCCCTTTGTGCTTCCTGAGTTTGTAAGTCCCTGCCTCTAAACCAATTGCCTTTGCCCTCTTGACAAACAAATAAAATAATGTTTATATGTTTTATATATAATTACTGAGACAGAATCAAATAAAAATCAAAGTTGCCTTATATGAAGAAACATATGGTCAGGAGGCGGGAGGTTGTCCTATGAAGGATTTATTGAATATCTTCAAGGCGCTTTCGGATGAGACGAGACTGAAGATGTTGAAGATATTCGAGAAAGGCGAGATATGCGTGTGCGACCTTGTGAGTGTCCTGGACATGAGCCAGCCTAAGATATCATTTCATCTAAATGTTCTTAAGGAAGCGGGACTTATCAAGGACAGGAAGCAGGGGAAATGGGTCCATTACAGCATTAATGATTCGGACATGTTCAGGAGGTTCCTTGTGCTTTCAGTCATGGAGAAGATCAAGGATAAAGCCGTTAAGGAACACCTTTCAAGACTGGAAAAGGTGAGGGAGATGAAGAACAAAGAAAAGTGTTGCAATTGATTTCCCCTCTTTGAAAAAGACCAACAGTAGGTGCCTTAAGCAGGGGAAAGGGAGATTTTGAAGAATAAATTAAAAAAATCCCCCTTTCTCCCCCTTTGTCAAAGGGGGAATATCAGCTCCTGAAAGCTGAGTACTCAATAAAATGGAAATGACTTGGATGAACATATGGTAAAGAGGCTTTCTTTTATCGACAGGTATCTCACTGTCTGGATATTCGCGGCAATGGTGACTGGAGTAGGGCTCGGTTACTTTATCCCCGGGGTCGAGGGGTTAATAAACAGCTTTCAGGCCGGCACCACGAACATCCCCATTGCCGCGGGCCTGATCCTGATGATGTATCCGCCCTTTGCCAAGGTCAGATATGAGGAATTAGGGGACGTCTTCAGAGACAGGAAGGTATTAGGGCTTTCCCTTATACAGAACTGGCTGATTGGGCCGGCGCTTATGTTTCTCCTGGCTATAACCTTCCTTCACAACTATCCCGAATACATGGTCGGGCTGATTATGATCGGACTGGCGCGCTGCATCGCCATGGTCATTGTCTGGAATGAGCTTGCAAAAGGGAACACCGAATACGCCGCCGGACTCGTGGCCTTCAACAGTATTTTCCAGGTTCTTTTTTACAGCGTCTACGCATGGGTCTTCATTACGGTGCTGCCGCCGCTCTTCGGGCTTGAAGGGAACATCGTCGAGGTAAGCATGGGGGAGCTCGCAAAGAGCGTCTTTATATATTTAGGCATCCCGTTTATCGCCGGGGCGCTCACGCGGCTTATACTGGTCAAAGCCGGGGGCAAAGAGTGGTACCATACCCGTTTTATTCCAAAGATCAGCCCCATTACCCTGATTGCGCTGCTCTTTACAATCGTGGTCATGTTCAGCCTGAAAGGAAACCTTATTGTCAGTATCCCGATGGATGTGGCGCGCATCGCCGTTCCGCTCATGCTCTATTTCATCCTGATGTTTCTCGTTTCATTTTACATGGGCAAAAAAGTCGGGGCCGATTATTCCAGGACAACAACGCTCGCTTTTACCGCCGCGAGCAATAATTTTGAATTGGCCATAGCTGTGGCCATAGCTGTATTCGGTATCAATTCCGGGGCGGCATTTGCCGCGGTAATCGGGCCTCTTGTAGAGGTGCCGGTGATGATCGGGCTTGTAAACGTGGCGCTCTGGTTTCAGAAGCGCAATTTCAGGACTGTTTAACAGACTGCAACAGGAGAATTCAATATGAAAATTGAAATTTACGACCCGGCGATGTGCTGTTCTTCAGGATTGTGCGGGCCGGGCATTGACCCTGTCCTTGTAAAAATGAATAAAGCAGTATTGGCTTTGAAGAAACAAGGGGTCGAAGTTGTGAGGTATAACCTTGCGCAGCAGCCGAAGGAATTTCTTGCCAACAAAACGGCAGCGGAGTTGCTTCATAAGAACGGCAAGAAGGTTTTACCGGTCACCGTGATAAATGGAGAACTGTTCAGGACCGGAGAATATCCGGATTATGAGGAGCTCTGTGGGGCGTTGAATATTGAACCAATGATGAAAGAGAAACCGATGTCTTTTTTGGAGTTAAGAGTCAAGAGTCAAGAGTTAAGAGTCAGGAGTAAGACCCTTATTTTTTTTCCAATTCTTAACTCTTGACTCTTAACTCATAACTCTATTTTCAGGAGGGCATTATGAACAGAGAGAAAACAATAAAGATTGTGAGAGACGCATATGGGAAAATCGCCGTGGGACAGAAGGGGTGCGGGTGCGGAACGTGCGGCCCGGATGCGAGGGAGTTTGCGAAATCCGTCGGATATTCCGAGGAAGAACTGAAGGCCATTCCTGACGATGCAAATCTTGGCCTTAGCTGCGGAAATCCGGTAGCGCTGTCAAATCTCAGGGAAGGCGAAGTCGTACTCGATCTCGGTTCGGGGGCAGGCTTTGACTGTTTCCTGGCCGCATCGAAGGTCGGACCGAAGGGCAGGATCATCGGTATCGACATGACCCCTGAGATGATTGCAAAGGCGAGGGAAAACGCGAGAGTCAATAATATACGGAATATTGAATTCAGGTTGGGAGAGATCGAGCACTTACCCCTGGAAGATAATTCGGTTGATGTTGTCATCAGCAATTGCGTAATCAATCTGTCTGCCGATAAACCACAAGTGTTCAGGGAGATATGCCGCGTTCTCAGGCCGGGCGGCAGGATTGCGATCTCCGACATGGCCCTGCTGAAGAAGCTTCCGGATGAAATACTGAAGAGCGTAGAGGCGTATATCGGCTGTGTCGCAGGCGCGCTTCTTGTCGATGAGTACCGGAAAATAGTCGAGGCATCCGGACTGAAAAATGTGAGGCTCACCGGCAAAGGCATGTCGTCCTGCATTGCCCCTGATACGAATGATCCCGTAGGCAGGGCGCTTTTGGACAGTTTGAAGAGCGGGGAATCTGTCCAGGATTATGTTGTGAGTATTTATGTTGAGGGACATAAGTGACAAGATACATATTCTTCTCAGGCAAAGGGGGGGTCGGCAAAACTACCATGGCGTGCGCCACAGCGATTCATCATGCGCTTCAAGGCAGGAAGACGCTGATTGTGACAACCGATCCCGCATCAAATCTTGCGGACGTATTCGAACAGGAGATCGGACATAAGATTACGCCGATATCTGTAGGGACAATTCATGAATTGTCCCTGCATGCAATGGAAATAGACCCTGACGAGGCGACAAGGGAATACAAAGAGCGGATAATCGGCCCGTTTCGCGAAATCATGCCTGAGGATGTAATCGCCTCTCTTGAAGAGAACCTGAGCGGGCCGTGCACTACTGAAATGGCGGGTTCATAGATTTCATGGAGACCGATGAATATGACATCATTGTTTTTGACACAGCGCCTACGGGGCATACCATCAGATTGCTCGAACTCCCGGTGGACTGGTCAAAGCATATCGAGGAATCCGCGCAGGGCAGCGGCCAGACATGCCTCGGTCCGGTGCAGCCGATACAGGCTTCCAAAGAAAATACGACCGCGCGACCTCGCTTCTCAAGGACCCTGAACGCACGAATTTCATCTTTGTTATGCGACCTGAGGAGCTGTCATTATATGAAACCGTCAGGGCGTCAAAAGAGCTCGAAGGCATAGGCATCAAAACAGGAGAAATAATCATAAACGGCATACTGCCGGAAGAGGTCTGCGGGATTGAATTCTTCAGGAAGAAATACGAGGCCCAGCAGAAGACGATCAGCAGGACGGAAGCGGAAATCAGGAAGCCGAAGCGGTATATGTTTTTAAGGGACAGAGAAGTGAAGGGATTGGAGGCATTGAAAGACGTGACAGGGGAGTTGTTTACTCAAAATTCCCCCTTAGTAAAGGGGGCGCAGGGGGTTGTTTTAGTAAAGGAAAGTCAAAATAACCCCCTTAATCCCCCTTTACTAAGGGGGAATCAAACCCAAATCGACAAAACTGAAACAGACCGTCTCTTTCTCCCCGTGGAAGGCACAAAGGCTATCTTCTTCACCGGCAAAGGCGGCGTCGGCAAGACGACCATATCATGTATAACAGCGGTTCACATGGCGCAAAAAGGATTCAAAACACTTATCGTCACGACGGACCCTGCCGCGCATATCGGGGAAGTCTTTGACGTGAAGGTCAATGACGAGCCTTCAGAGATTGCTGAAAATCTGTTCGCAGTAATGATCGATCAGGAGAAGGCCTTTGCTGAATACAAAGCCAGGGTCCTCGAAGAAGCGCGGAGTAAATATTCCGAAGACATGATCGCCGCGATGGAGGAGGAGCTCAATTCCCCCTGCATTGAAGAGATGGCCGCGTTCGATAAATTCATCCGCTTTATAGAAAGCAGCGCTTACGACGTAATCGTATTTGATACAGCGCCGACGGGCCACACATTAAGGCATCTCGACCTCCCATTTGATTACGCCAAACAGGCGGAGATGATGATCGCAACTGCCGAAGCAGCAGAGGTAAAAAGCGATACAGAAAACAGATTCAGAAAAATAATTGAGATTCTCAGAAACAAAGAGCAGTCTGTCTTCTGCCTCGTATTCTATCCGGAATCCACTCCGATACTCGAATCGTACCGCGCCATGCTCGATTTAAAAGATGCGGGAATAGAGACACAGCTTGTGGTGGCGAACATGGTGCTGCCTGAAGAAGTATGCGTGAATGAATTCTTCAGCAACAGGAGACAGATGCAGACAAGGTATTTAGGGGAAATCCGGAACAAATTCAATCTACCCGTGCTTGAATTTCCGATGATGCAGGATGAGATAAAGGGGATTGACCGGCTGAGGGCAGCAGGCTTATCTATAATCCTGAACATATCTATTTCTTCACATTATCTTCAAACTTAAATGTTAGGATTCATTCCATGAAATTAATGCGGCTTCTTCTGTTTCTTCTGGCTGTGTCGCTCGTTCTTCAAAACACATGCCCTTACGGTTATGCTGCCAAGACGGCGTTTGTCGCGCCTCTCACGCACGACTGTCCGATGAATAAAAGCCACCACAGCCCCTCAAAAGAGAGGGGCTCTGTTGACGACAACCAGGGTAAGGCGCTTTATCCCTTGTTTGTATTTTCTGTCCCTGACAGCCGGACCGTAATTTCCAGCTTTCAGACGCATGCGGAATATACGGCCCTGTCTTCCGGCAACTACAAGGACCACTTCAGGGAACCTTCAATCCAACCTCCTGTCGCTTAAGCGTTAACTCCGCTAACCCCTCTTTGTCAAAGAGGGGCATCATCCACGAATACCCTTGAGCTATGCACGGGTATGAATACTATTGTTCAAAAAACAGGAGATTTAATATGAACAGAAAGAAGACTATTCTGAGCAGCGCCATTGTGCTCTACTTCATCATCGGCCTTGAGATATTAATTATGATAAGCCCTTTTGCGGGGTTTTTCTATTCCGTGTTTAATCCTTTTTTGCTTGAGATAGCCAAATACCCGGCCACGCGATGGCTGAGCGCTTTCTTTCTCCCGCACATGGTTGTCCCGCCGGACGTGTTTCTGAAATTCGTTCGTGTCATGGGGTCAGTGCTTTTCGTAGGCGGCATGGCGCTCTTCTTTATTTGCGCGGCACAGATATATTTGAGCAAGTTTCTCAAAAGAGGCGCTGTCATCGGAGGGATTTACTCATTCATCAGGCATCCCCAGTATCTGAGCCTTGCCATTGCAGGCGCGGGGCTGTCGATCCTCTGGCCGAGGTTCCTTGTCGTGGTACTCTGGCTCGCCATGGTACTGATCTACTACTTCTTGGCACGCGATGAGGAGAGGAGAATGCTCAGGTCTCACGTTGTTGATTACGGGCTTTACATGGAACGCACCGGAATGTTTCTGCCGAAGCCGGTCGAGAATGTTATCATGCCTCAGGGCGCAGGCGGCAGGACTGCTTTTTTTGTCCTGCTTTCAGTCTTTGCCCTGGGAGCGGCTTTTTTTCTGAGGGCATATACCATATCTCACCTTCCAGTATGGACGGGCAATAATGTCGTTGCGATGTCCATCCTCAATGACGACAAAATGGTAATGGAGCATCGCATGGCGGACATCCTCCGGATGGATGAAATCAGGACAAGACTCAGCGACAAGGACAAGTATCTCGTCTATGTCCTGCCCACTCATTACATCATGCAGGGACTCATCGCCGATACAGGGGGCGACTGGAAGCTCTACAAACAGCATCACGCAATGTCCATGATCACCGACTGGATATTCCATCCCTTCAGCCATCTCAGCGAAACTCACCAGGGCATGCATGCAGGTATGCAGCATGAAGCGCATTCAGTCAACGGAGGTATGACGCGCCGGCTGATATTCCTTAAGATCGGGAATGCGGAGAGCGGGGTATTGAGCGACATGTTTTCCATAAATGCCAGGCGTATCCCTCAATTTATGATCGATATCGATGTACACGAGCTGCAGTTGATTGATTTAAAGGAGCTTCCCGGTGAAACTGGCTGGGGGACAGTCCCTACGCCTGTGTTTTAAATTGGCGCTATCTTATTTTGGGTGTAAAATGCCTTAAGGAGGACAAACAGGGAATAGCCTTCTTATGTATTTGTGCATTGCTTTCATGAAAGGAGATGCTTTATGTCATTAATAGTTGCCGAAAACATAAAAAAAGATTACTTTGCCGGCGAAGTAACAGTCAGGGCTCTCAAGGGGCTGAGCTTTGAAATCGATCCGGCTTCTTTCGTCTCTTTTGTAGGCCCGTCAGGCAGCGGGAAGACGACACTGCTTAATCTCATCGGCTGCCTTGATAAACCGACGGAAGGGACATTAAAAGTGGTCAACACTGACGTCCTTCATCTTGACAGAAAACAGAGCGCATTATTCAGGGGAAGCAACATCGGTTTCATCTTTCAGGATTTCAATCTGCTCCCTGTCCTCACCGTTTACGAAAACATAGAATACCCGCTCCTCATGGTCCAGAGTGAGCCTGCATCCGAAAGGGAAAAGAGAGTCACCGCCCTTCTGGAGGCCGTGGGCATGATTGAGCAGAAAGATAAATATCCTGACCAGATTTCAGGAGGCCAGAAACAGAGGGTAGCGGTTGCAAGGGCGCTCGTGACAAATCCCAAACTTGTCCTTGCGGATGAGCCCACCGCCAACTTAGACCATAAGACAGCATACATGGTCATAGAGCTTATGAAGAAGATGCGGGACGAGTTCAAAACCACCTTTATATTTTCGACCCATGACCAAAAGATAGTGGGAGAGGCTGAAATACTTTACACACTTGAAGACGGTGAATTGAAGGGCAAAGAGGTGAAAGGAGGTAAAGGCAATGGGTAATATCTTTAAAATAGCGATAAGAAATCTCTTGAGATATAAAAGGAGGACCCTGCTTACCGCCTCGTTAGTAACGGTAGGCGTGGTCTTTGTCCTTGTATTTATCTCCGTCTCAGGCTCGTTCAAAAACATGATGGTAGGATCGATAACTGACTCCATGCTCGGACACATGCAGGTGCACAGGAAGGGTTATGTGGCTTCTATAGAAAACCTTCCCCTGAACTTGAATCTGAAGCCGGGGGCCATAGCGCGACTTGAGAATATCCTCGATAAACAGCCTGAAATCACGGCGTATTCTCCGAGGATAAAATTCGGCGGCATGTTCAGCAATTTTGTGGAGACCACTAATATAAGGCTGAACGGCATCTATCCTGATAAGGAATTAATGAGTGTCCCACTCCTTGCCTCAAGGGTGATAGAGGGCAAAAAGGTCCTTGATAAGGGTGGAATCTGGATACCGGAACTTCTTGCTAAGGGCATGAAAGTAAAGGTCGGCGATACGGTAGTGGTTGTTGCGACCAATAAAGACGGCTCTGTCAATGGAAAGCAGTTTATTGTGGCAGGCGTGCTTGAAAGCGCAACGGGACCCGGAGGCAGGGACGGCTATATCCACATAGAAGATGCCATAGAAGTCCTCAGGATGGAGGAGATGGAAATAAGCGAGGTTGCCATCCGGTTGAAGGATTTCGGAACACTCCATAAGTTCAGCGAAAAATTAGACGGCCTGCTT
>JACRHD010000045.1 GCA_016234115.1 Nitrospirota bacterium | reverse complement strand
TGCTGCTAAAAACAGCCTTGAGACAAATAATAATTGACACAACTCGAACACTAATTTAAACTCAAACAGTCAGGAGATTATTAAAAAAGAAACCGTTCGGACAAAACCGGATTAACTGTTCGAATAGACCGGATTTGGCATATTTCTGACGAAACATTGAATATCCCGCCGGATCGATTTACTGATTATGAAATCCAGAAGCATGCTTATAACAAAATGATGAACCCTCGTTTTGATGTGCTTAGTTTAGCCAACTCGATAGAAGCCGTTGGATTTCTTCAAGTTGACAGCATCGTGGCAAAAAACTTAGACAACGTCAACCATGTTGTCATTGAAGGCAACCGACGTACAACCGCACTTAAGTACATTGTAAATCAATTCAAATTGGGACAATCTCTTCTCTCTGAACACAGTATCAAGCAACTTTCAAATGTGGATATACTAATGGTTGATAATTCAGAGGATGACATTGAAAGTATCGGTAAAATTATACAGGGGATTAGAAATGTCTCAGGAGTAAAGGAATGGGATGCTTATCAAAAAGCTCAATTTGTTAATGAGATGATAACAAAAGGAAAGACGCCCAGCATAATTTCTAAAATGATTGGTATGCAAGTCAAGGACATCAACAGATATTATAAAACCTATAGTGCTATGACCCGATTTCGGAAAGACGAAGAATACGGTAGTAAATGGAAACATTCCTATTTCAGTTATTTTGACGAAGTGTTAAAACGTCCCTTACTCCGCAAATATCTTGGCTGGGATGAAGAAAAGTTTCAATTTACAAAAACTGATGAACTATGTCGTTTTTACGATTGGATAATACCAAATGAGGATGGTGTTGCTGCAATTACCGACCATCGTGACATTAGGCAAATAGCCGCATTGCTGGGAGATGAAGTAGCGTTGAATTACATAGACGATCGTAATTTTCAGAAAGCAATGACATATTATGAACAGAAAAATCTTAATGTCTCTAAAACTACCTTGCCAGAGTGTATCAGTAAAATCACAGGGGCAATTGATGCCTTCAAAAACATTATAGGTGAAAGCCTTGAAGTCGATATGACAAAGGACGATTTAGACGAAATCGAAAAAAAGATTGACGATATGAAGAAGCAAGTTAACCGTATTAGGATATTGAAAGAAAATGAATCTTGATATAATTGTTGATCTCATCAAGCAACAAAAAGCTGATAAATTTGAGACCCGTGATCTCCTAACTGAGCAGTTTAAACTTAAGGGGTTTAACATTTTTCAAGCGGCAGAAAAGGCTGAAAACAACATTCGTAATTTTGTGGAGGATATTCAACGCATAATTACTGAAAGCCATAACAACAATGAAATGAGTCTTTTTAAAGAGGCAACTCAATCGATTACTATTGTAAATCGAAATTATTTTATTGTGTTAGATCTTAGAAACCAATTACAGAATTTGAAATGGCAAGATTTTGAAGACCTCTGTGGCGTTTTAATGCGGAAGTGCTTTAAAGCTGAAAGTATCTCAATTACGAAACGTTCCGGAGACGGGGGAGTTGATTTCATGGGCAAGATTCCCTTTAAATCAGAATACGCAACTGCACCGTTTACTTTTATTGAATTATACGGTCAAGCTAAGAGATATTCAGGAAATGTTGATAGACCTGATGTTCAAAATTTTACAGGAGTCGCCAATGGACAAAAAAAGACAATCAATATCCTGCGCAACTATTTATATTTTGCACAACATCTGACTTTAGTCCTTCGGCAAAGGACGAAATCAAAAAAAACCATTTTGTGAGCTTAAATGGGATGCAAATAGCGACTTTGATATTCAATCAACTACGTGATCAGACAAGTAATGGGCAAATATCTTTGGCGAATTTCAATTAAAAAAACAGTAGCACATATTATGTTATTTGAATAAAATAGTACAGTATAAGGCACTGAATTATGACTACTCTCGAAAAGAACATCCTCGACACCTTCAAGGCATTGCTATTAAAACGCCTTTTACTTTATAAGATGATCCTCTTCGGCTCAAGGGCAAGGGGTGACGCGGCGCAATATTCCGATATGGATGTGTTGGTCGTTCTGGATAAGGTCTCCGGCGGGCAGGATTATGAGTATGTCAGCGAGTGCGCATGGGAAGCCGGTTTTGAACATGGGATTGTAGTAGTCCCGGTTGTCTTCACGCGGGAGGAATGGGAGGACAGCCCTGAACGTTATTCCCTTCTTGCTCAGGCAGTTAAGGATGAGGGGGTGCTTATTTGAAATTGGCGACCACTTTCCTTTGTGTTCAAGAAGATAGAAAATTTGATAGAATATCATACAGGCGAGGTCAGCATGAGTAAAAAAGAAATTTTGATCAATGAAATCGAGCAAGTCCCGGAATCATATCTTGATGAGGTCTTGGATTTTGTCCACTTTCTGAAGACCAGGATCATCAGGGAAAAAATGGACACCGCAATTGCCGGCGAGTCATCTCTCCGTAAAGACTGGCTCCTGCCCGAAGAGGACGACGCGTGGCAAGGTTTGTAGGCGGGGATGTCGTTGTTGTTCCATTTCCTTTCTCCGACCTAACCAACGCCAAACGCCGCCCTGCTTTAGTAATAGCATCTCTTGAGGGTGATGATGTCATACTTTGCCAGATAACCAGCAAGACAGTCCGGGACGTTTATTCCCTTCCCCTTGATGACAATGACTTTGAAACAGGCGGTCTTAAACAGTCGAGCAATATAAGGCCGAATCGCATCTTTACTGCCGATAGCCATATCATTCTATATCGCATCGGCAATCTGAAGAGCGGAAAGCTCTCAGAGGTCATCGACAAGACAGTTGAAATAATTAGAGGTTAAAAATAACAACATGTCACAGGCAGACAAGTTGCGGGATGATTCAGGAAATGACGCCTTTGCAGAAATAATCTTATATTGACTTGCCGCCTTAACTATTACCCTCGCTGACAACCTGTTGTCACAATCGTCTGATAAAATTATCTCTCAAATGAGTAAAACGCAAACCAACTCCGTTCGTTTTGAAAAAATACTCCTTCGGGACTACGGCATTTTCTCGGGTCCGAATGAACTCAGTCTTGATCGCAATAGAACCCTCATTGTTGGAGCCGCAGCCACTGGTAAGACAACTATTGTTAATGCCCTTGCGGGATTAGGGCCGGCAAGAGGCATTAGAGCACATGTTAACTCAGCAAATCCTGATATATCAGTTGAGGTAGTGACAAGAGGCAATCGGGACCTTATTAAGAAGCACGGCAATCTTATTTTTCT
The DNA here is from genome assembly GCA_016234115.1 of Nitrospirota bacterium. Classification (GTDB taxonomy): domain Bacteria; phylum Nitrospirota; class Thermodesulfovibrionia; order UBA6902; family UBA6902; genus SURF-23. The sequence goes on along the minus strand of JACRHD010000045.1, from coordinate 56,282 downwards.
TGGTTGCAGGTCAGCGGATGCGTTTATGCGCGACCCGGAAATTATATTTGCAGATATCCTTGATCGTCAAAACCGGGAAGCAGTCCGGGCTGAAGCGCGGACAATCTTTCAACGTATGCTGATTCTAACACCCTGGAAAAATGAGCATAAGGATATGAACCACTCGATAATGTCCGCCGGTGAACGGGTCTGCCTTTTTTATGCCTTTGCGTTTGCGATCAGGAAAGTGCTGGACCTTGACCTTCCGGCTGTGTTTGACTCGCCATACGGATTGCTCGACTCAGGGTTGAGACAAGGGGTTAGAGCATTCCTGAAAGAGCAATCTTGCCAGCAGATACTTCTTGGCATCGAATCCGAGTTTGAAGAAGATGAGAGCCTGCATTATATATTGGAATATACAGGAGGTTGTTCACGAATAAGGGATACCCACTAACTCTTATTGAATGCTATCAGTAATTAGACCGAAAAAATAAAACAGGACTTGGTCAGAGGTGACAGATGATTGAGAGACGAGATTTAATTAAAAAACTTCTTTATGGAAGTGTTGTTTGGAGCATTGCCGATCTTCAAACTTTCCTTGCCGAAGCAGGTGCATTGATGAGCATGCCTGAAAACGCAAGTCAAAAACAGAATCGGGCAATTTACTGCGTTGTGGATAATCCGGAACTGGAAGCTGCATTGAAGACCTTCGCTGAAGAAATCAATTGTGAAATACTTTTTGATTGGCCCAATAGTATTGAGTTGATTTTGGAACATTATTTTATTGCTATTGTTGACGGAAGTATTATAGATGAAGCTGTATGGACCATGTATATCGAATTCTGCAACAATGGAGACATTAGAGTGCCGTGTTTGCTATTTGGCGACACCGGACGCCTTCAAATTCCGGAATACGGCAACGTATATCGCATAGCTTCAAATGACTATGTTGTTATTATGGACAGTATAAAGAATATAAAATCCGGTTTGTTGACATCTGCCTGAATTAAGCTGACCTGTCGGCATCCTTACACGCTCTCTTCGTTAGCAAACGACGCAACGAAGTAATAATATTACAAGCTTACCCCTCAGCACATCTTTCCGCAGAAAATAAATGTTTTACCACGATGCTGCACTTATTTCTTTGTGGCATGCCCGAAATCTATTTCTCGCTTCCCCCTGTCTCCAGCGGTTTAACAGACTTCAAATTCTGCACGAGCTGGACCGTCCGTTTCAGAGTTTCTGGAATTGAATGCAAATAACGGTTTGTTGTTTCGATATTCTTATGCCCCATGATATCCATGACTGATTTTATGTCGGCGCCGGCCCAAAGGGCATGAGTTGCGAATGTGTGGCGTATCATGTTTGGGGTTACATGTTTAGTCAATCCCGCTTTTTCTGAAGCGGTCTTGAGGGACTTTTGAATGGACCTCACGGGAATCTCCGTATTTGAAAATACCCATTTGCTTTTTCTGTTATTGAAAAGGCCTTTTAAAATATCCAGCGCCTCATCGCACAAAGGAATGGTCCTCTCTTCATTTGTCTTGGGTTTCCAATCACCTTTCCAGATGGTCCAGATACTCTTCAGCGACAACATGAAAATATAACCGGTCTCCGGTATCGGTCAGGTCCGACACATGGAGCATCTTCAGTCTCAGTTTCGTTCTTAACTCTTCCTCAATCCTTTTTGCCTCGGTTTTTGTATTTCCGGCCTTCCGGTTGACCCTGGCTCCATTGAAAATGAAATCGATATACCAACTGTTTCCTCTTTTATAAACAGCCAATTTTTACCTCCGATTTTTGAGTAATCTCTGCTTATGTATTACCCAAAAAACCAAAAGTCCCGACAAAGTCCCGACATCCGGTGCAACCCGGGCTTGACGGTTTTTCCGTCGGCAGGAGATAATAGATTGATTTTACGAGAGGAAATTGGTCGGGGCGAGAGGATTCGAACCTCCGACATCCTGCTCCCAAAGCAGGCGCGCTACCAGGCTGCGCTACGCCCCGAAGTTTCTGAGATATATTACCATATAAGGGAGATCAATGAGTCGATATCGGTCTGGATGCGGTTGAATTTGCACCAGATGACCATGCAATCCTCGGAGCGGTAGCAGTAACCGTCTTTGACCACTACATGAATATTTATCCCGGTCTGTTCACGATATGGACACGGGATGTGCAGCTTGCCCGTCTCCAGGGCATACTGCTTTTTCATGAAGGGGTCCTTCATACTCATATTTTATTCTTATCGGCAGTTAGTAGCAAGCAGCAGGCAATAAGTAGTTAGTAGCAAGTAGTTAGTAGTTAGGGGGAGAAAAGCCTCTTGAAAGTTATCCCTTAACTACTTACTACTAACTACTATCTACTGCTGTTTTTTAAGGTTTGCCGTCCCTCCGAAGCTTCTGATGTTCAGCCAGAAGGGAATTCAATAACGTAAGATCTTTCTTTGCTTCCGCTTCCTTTATCCTGTTCTGCAAGTCCTGCAATAACACTTTTCTCTTGTTCCCGGTCAGCCGGTTGATGCAATCGTCAAGGGCCTTTCCGGGGTTATCAAAATCTTCCCTGAACGACACGCCGGTGAGAAAATCTTTTTCTTCCCCTTCACACATCGAGAGCAGCTCATTTATGTCCGTTATGCCCGCCTTCATTTTCACGAAGACCGCCCTTGTCACAGGGTCCCTGAAGTCCTCCGCTGAGATCAGGCCCGTAATTTCTTCCGCCCGTTCAGGCAACTGCAGCAGCAGCTTGATTATATATATCTCATTGACCGGTCTGGCCTTCGCGGCAGTCCTGGGTGTTGCCTTGGGGGCCTCGCCGGGTCCGGTTTTTTTCAGTTTCTTCAACTCCTCGATCACGAAGAACTCGTTGATCCTGAGCCTCTCCGAAAGCATCTTTACATAGGACCCCTGCAAGACCCTGTCGGAGATCCTCGATATGGTTTCAATCGCTTCATGGGCTATCAGACGCCTGTCTCCTTTGAGGAGCATGTAAAAATCGATGATCGTCAAAGGTTCCTGAAGCAGCTTCTGAAATGCTTCTTTGCCGTTTTTCCTCAGGAAGCTGTCGGGGTCTTCTTTCTCGGGGAAGGTGAGTATCTTCACGTTCAGACCGCTTTGAAAGAGTATGTTGGCCGCGTTTTTGGCGGCTTTTCTGCCCGCGTCGTCGCTGTCGAAGACAAGGACCACGTCTGCGGCAAACCTCTTTATCAATTTTCCGTGCTCCTGTGTAAACGCGGTCCCAAGCGGCGCTACGGAATTGGAAAACCCGTGGATATGGGCGGTGATGACATCGAGATATCCCTCCATGAACAGGACGTATCCTGTTTCCTTGATACTGTCTTTCGCCCTGTCAAGACCGTAAAGGACCGCGCGTTTGTTGAAGATGATCGTCTCGGGTGAATTCAGGTACTTCGGCTCGTCCCCGTTTATGGACCTTCCGCCGAACGCTATCACGTCTCCCTTAGGGTCAAAGATGGGGAACATGACGCGGTCCCTGAACGTGTCGTAAATACCTTTGGTCCCCTGCGTGACCAGACCGGCTTTTTTAACGGCGTCGGCCTTGTAGCCTTTGGCCGTGAGATAATTGAGCAGGGCATTCCAGGTTTTCGGCGCATACCCTAATGAAAAGAGTTTCTGCGCCCTGACGTCTATACCCCGTTTATCGAGATATTGTTTTGCCTTATCGCTCTTTGCAAACTGCTGCTGAAAAAATGTGACGGCGTCCTTGTGAATGTTGAGCAGGATTTCCTTTTCCCCGGCCCGGACCCTGTCCTTTTGATCGGCCTTTAATGTGACGCCCGCTTTTTTGGCAAGGATGCTGACGGCCTCCGGGAATGAAATGTTCTCGTATCTCACAAGGAAGGAAAAGATATCACCCCCGCTGTTGCAGCCGAAGCAGTGGTATATCTGTTTTGACGGGCTCACGGTAAAAGAGGGCGTCTTCTCCGTATGGAACGGACAGAGGCCCTTCCAGTTCTGCCCCGCGTGCTTCAGACCGACATATTCGGATACGAGATCGACGATATCGATCCTGCTTTTTATCTCTTCAAGGACGCTGTCGGAAGGCATACTGAATGATACAGGATGCTGGACACGGGATACAAGACCCGGCGCATGGTCTTGCCGTCAGACCGGGTCAGCAGGTCTTTCCGATCAGGACAGGGCAATCCTTTGGCATGAGCTGTCAATCATTACTTCGCTTGAACCGCTTGAACCGCTTGAGCCGCTTGAACCGCTTGAACGGTTCTTTTTTGCATTTTGGGTTAAAATCTACTTATGAAAAAGGAGCTGACTGTCGACGATTTTATAAAAGGCATCCCAAAAGCTGAATTACATATTCACATCGAGGGCTCTTTCGAGCCTGAACTGATGTTTAAGATTGCCGAAAGGAACAAGGCACGGACCAGGTTTAAATCCGTGGAAGAGGTCCGGGAGGCCTACAAGTTCTGCAATCTCCAGGACTTCCTCGATATCTATTATGAAGGGGCCGGCATATTGACCGGGGAAGAGGATTTTTATGAGCTGACGACGGCATATCTTGAGAAGGCCGCTTCGCAGAATGTCCTTCACAGTGAAATATTCTTTGACCCTCAAACCCATACAGGACGCGGGATCGGGTTTTCAACAGTGATTGACGGTATACACGGGGCCGTTACGGACGCCGGGGGAAAATTCGGGATATCGACCAGGCTGATTATGTGCTTCCTCCGTGACCTCGGTGAATCCTCTGCGATGAAGACGCTTGAAGAAGCTCTCCCTTACAGGGACCGGATTACAGCCGTAGGATTGGACTCGGCGGAGGTCGGCAATCCTCCCTCAAAATTCCGGGAAGTCTTTGCCCGGGCGCGTGAAGCGGGGTTCCTCGCAGTGGCGCACGCAGGCGAAGAGGGTCCGGCCCAGTACGTCCGGGAGGCCCTGCAATTGCTGAAGGTGTCCCGCATAGACCACGGCAACCGCTGCATCGAGGACGACGAGCTGACAGAAGAACTTGTGCGCCGCAGGATACCTCTGACGGTTTGCCCTCTTTCAAACCTGAGGCTGAAAGTAGTAAACAGATTGGAAGACCACCCCTTACGAAGGATGCTGGAACGGGGGCTTCTGGTTACTGTAAATTCCGACGACCCGGCTTATTTCGGCGGTTATATCAATGAAAACTATTCGGCAATAACCAGGGCGCTGAATCTGACCGCAGAGGATGTATATAAGCTTGCGAAGAATTCATTTGAGGCTTCCTTTCTCAATGAAGGAGAAAAGGCTGAAATGTCGGCCCGCGTGGATGAGTATAAGAATTCCTGACGAGCGCAGTCCGCGATATTAGAGTTGGTCGGGAAGGCAGTTCAAGCTCCGTAAATATCGGACCAGGCCTTCGTGCGACGTATAGTGAAAACCCCTGATCCCGAGGGCGCAGGCAGCTTCCGCATATTCACTGATATCGTCGATATACACGGCTTCATCGGCCCTTGTTCCCAGTTTATTCAGCGCGTCAAGGTAGATCCTTCTGTCAGGCTTCATCGCCCCGACCTTGAAAGACACCGTCACGGCATCAAAAAGGCCGAATACGTCACACTGTTTAATCTCGTATTCATAATCCCATTCGTTCGTATTTGACAGGAGTCCCAGTTTATATCCGGTCTTCAGCTTTCGTATCAGCTTGCGGGTCTCTGCAATGGGAGTGAACCTGCCGGTGAAGAGGGCAATAAATGCCTCTTTACCCAGGTCCAACCCTCCCTGCCCGACAAGCCGCTCGAAGAACCGGTCGGAGGTAATAAGCCCTGTTTCATATTTCCTCAGTTCATCCGGGCTATTGCCGGTCAATTGGTCCGGCCCGGCCCCTGACTTTCCCGAGGCCCTTGAGAGCTCTTTAAAGAACCGGCTGTTGTCAACAGAACTTATTATGTTGCCGTAATCGAATATTATCGCTTTGATCAATGGGGTCGGTGATTATTTTCCCGCCTCTCTAAGCCCGGCTGAATCTCCTGAAGCCCGAGCACGGGACGATCTTCAGTTTCCCTTTCTTCAGCACGGAGTCGAGGATGAGGTTTATCCCGAGATTGTCGCTTGAGATATGACCGGCGATCACGACGTTCATGTGGCGCTTTTCAGCTTCTTTCCTGTGGTCTTCGCTCAGGTGCATGCCGACTATGGTATTTACCCCTGAATGGGAAAGACTCTCGAATATGTCTTTGGCCCCCTCCGTGCCGCCTGTCATGTCCACGAATATCTTTCCGGCGCTCCGCGCCCCGGAACCTAAAAGGATATGGGGCCCTGAGTTGTTTTTTGCGGCCTCGCGATACTCCGGGATTTCCTTCAGCAGCTTGATAACGTCATCTATGGTGTCGGGGTTTTTCCTGTCAAATAGTGTCTGCAGGTAGTTTACTACCATATTGTCCGCGGGGGTATGAACGCACATGAAGGGAACGTCCAGCAGTTTGGCCGCATCGATAGTCCGGGTGTGGTTGGCAGCCGAAAGCCGTCTGCCTACTTCTTTGACTCTGCCTTCGAGGAGGCCTTCCGCGATATGTATCGGCACGCCGAACTTGTTTAATATGCCGGCCTGCATATACATAACTTCGTAGAAATTCGCATAGGCCTTCCCTTGCGGATGGTGGGAGATGATCAGGTCGATTTTGTCTCCTCTTGACGAGAGCCTGTCCGCAAGGAGTACTTCGCCCACTTCCATATCAACGCCGACGAGGGCCGTTTTGATTTCTTCCTCGCCTGTGCCGTGCAGTATCCGAGTATCGGCATACGGATTTGAAAGGGTCTCGGCGTCAAAAAACTCCCTGTCCTCTTCCTTCATGTCTTTGTACGCATTTTTCTGTTTTTCGAGGGCCTTCAGGACCGCTTTCCTGCCGCGGGGGTCGGCGTCCATGCCGGTGGCCACTGCTGTTTTATAGATGTCTTTCAGTTTCATTTAGTCCCTGTAATAGATAGATTCTGTAGAAAAAATTACCGCAAAGGCGCGAAGAGCGCAAAGAAAAACTGCATTTTATTTAAATCAAAAAAGCGCTTCGCGTCCTTGGCGCCTTCGCGGTTCAATGTTTTAGATTTCAAGCCTTGCTTCCCAGTATCTCCTGCACAAGACTGCTGACAAGCTTTCCGTCTGCAAGCCCTTTTGTTTTAGCCATAACAGCCTTCATGACCCTGCCCATGTCCTTAGGCCCGGTCGCGCCGACTTCGACTGAGCTGTCATTGATAATTCTTCTTAATTCGTCCTCGCCGATCTGTTTGGGCAGGTAACTCTGGATTATAGAGAGCTCGGTTTTTTCTTTTTCCGCAAGCTCGGTCCTGCCGGCCTTTGAAAACTGCTCTATCGATTCATTGGCCCTTTTGACAAACGACCTGAGGATCGCGTAAATCTCTTCATCGTCCAGGGGGGAGCCTTTGTCGATCTCCCTGTTTTTTATGGACGCCTTGACCATCCTCAGGATGGAAACCTTGTCCCTGTCCCCAGACTTGAGAGCAGCCGTGAAATCACCCGCTAATATCTCAGATATGGGCACTCTTACCTCGACGGAGACTTGAATCTCTTAACGGCTTTTTTGCGAGCGGCTATGGCCTTCTTCTTTCTCTTTACACTCGGTTTGTCGTAGTGTTCTCTTTTCTTTATCTCAGAGAGGATCCCTTCCCTTTCGCACTGCTTCTTGAATTTGCGAAGTGCGTTTTCAAAAGATTCGTTTTCACCAATCCTTACATAAGGCATTCAGTTCACCTCCCTCTTGATAAGAATACGAATAATATACATTTTATCACCTGTTTTAAGCAAGAGCAGGGCAGAGGCACGGGCTTGCAGACCGGAAAGCACAAAGGGAGGGCTGGCGGAGGATTTCTATACGACACCTTTAATAAAGAGTCAGGAGATAGGAGATAAGATTTCAGAAAAGGACTGAGATTATGAGTTGCGCAGAAGCAAAAATGTAAAAATGGTGTCTGTCGATTATAGAAATTCGGAGCCGGCCCTCCCTTTGTGCGCGCTACCGCCTTGGTATATAATATCTTACCTATGAAGAGAGATATCTGGATATTCCTTTTCATCGTCGGCTTTGTCCTTTTCAACTGGCCGGTCATAAGCATATTCAAATATGACCTGTCTAAATATCTCTTCCTTGTCTGGATCATATTTATTGTCCTTATTTTCTCTGTGACCAGGTATTCAGGAAAAGGTAACAAAGGGGAATAATGTTTTCCACGAGCGTTTTGTTTCTTATCATATTCGCTTACCTGATGCTGCTCTTTCTCGTTGCTTACTACGCGGAGAAGAAGGAGCAAAAGGGGAGCAACCTTGTTTCAAATCCATATGTATATTCACTCTCGCTTGCCGTCTACTGCACCTCCTGGACTTTTTACGGGAGCGTGGGCAAGGCCGCAAACGCCGGCCTGAGTTTCCTCACTATATATATCGGACCGACGCTGATGGCGGCCCTGTGGTGGATCGTATTGAGAAAAATAGTATATATATGCAAGGAAAACAGGATCACCACTATTTCGGACTTCATCGCGTCACGCTACGGAAATTCACTCTTTCTCTCGGCCCTTGTAACGCTCGTGGCGGTTATTGGAATAACTCCCTATCTCGGACTTCAGCTCAAGGCGATAATGACGACCTTTTCTATCGTTGCCGGACAGTCCGAGGGAAGCGGTTTTGCGGGTTGGTTGATTACGCTCATGATCGGGGTGTTTGCAATATTTTTCGGGGCAAGAAAAGTCGATGTTTCGGAACGGCACGGCGGGCTTATCTTTGCCATTGCCTTTGAATCCGCTATCAAGCTTGTCGCCTTCATATCGGTCGGTATCTTTGTGACATACGGGCTGTTTAACGGCATGGGGGGGATTTTTGAGATGATCAGGGACTCGCAATTTGCAAACCTTATGACGATCGGGAGGGACTCAAATGTAAGTTTCCTGGAATGGTCCTCCCTGACGTTTCTTTCGATGATGGCGATCATGTTTCTGCCCAGACAGTTCCATGTGTCCGTCGTGGAAAATTCCTCATACGAGCACATCAAAAAGGCGATGTGGCTTTTCCCCCTTTACCTGCTTCTCATGAACATATTCGTGCTGCCTATAGCCTATGGAGGTCTTCTCCTCGATGAGCCGCAGAAAAATGCCGACTATTTTGTGCTCACCCTGCCGTTTAAACACGGCATCCCCCTGCTTGCGCTGCTGGCGTTCCTCGGGGGGTTCTCCGCCGCGTCCGCCATGGTAATTGTCGAATCCCTGGCCCTGAGCACAATGGTGATGAACAGCTTTGTGATGCCGGCCCTCTTGCGGATGAATGTGATGAAGGGTTTTTACATTATGATACTCAATACGAGAAGGGTCATCATTTTAGGCCTGATCTTTCTCGGCTATCTCTTTGCCGTTTATATCGGGGATTTTTACAGCCTCGTCGACATCGGACTGAAATCTTTTGAAGCGGTAACAATATTCGCTCCTCCGCTGCTTTTCGGTCTCTACTGGAAGGGCGGCAATAAAAAAGGAGCAATATCCGGAATCATCGCGGGATTCGGCGTCTGGATGTACACGCTCATGATACCCGCGCTTATGCGCGCCGGGATAATAGGGAAAGAGGGTTTCTGGGCCGACGTCTTCCATTCAAGGATGCTGAACCCTACGGCCCTTTTCGGCCTGGAAGGGCTGGACCGCTGGAGCCATTCCCTGTTCTGGGGACTCCTGTTCAACGTCATGTTTTACGTCGGTATTTCAATATTTACCTCGCAGGACGCGGAGGAGGAAAGACAGGCGTTTAAATTTGTCGAATCTTATTCCTCAAGAATGCTGCCGGCCAGGGGCATTTACAGCATCGAGCAGATAGAGGAAATGCTCGGACAATACATGGGACTCAGGGAGGCCGGAGAATTTATGGAAAACTTTCTGGCCCGGCATAATATTCCGAGGGACCATATATCCCAAAACGATCTTCTCGATATGAGAAATGAGGCTGAGAAGGTATTGTCGGGCGTATTGGGCTCGCCCATTGCTGCGATCATCTTTGAAGACAAAATGACGCTTACGGAAACCGAAAGGGGTGAACTGTCCAGTTCGATCAGGCAAATTACCGACACGCTCAGGCTCTCAAGGGAGGAGCTTGCCGAGGCAAACAGGAACCTTGCTTATCTCAAAGAGTTCAGTGAAAACATTATAGAGAGCGCCCCCGTCGGCATCGTGACCGTAGGTCCTTCGTTCAATATCAAATACTGGAACAGGGAAATGGAGGGCATTACGCGCATAAAGCAGTCCGGCGCCGTCAACGCATCGATTTTCAACCTGCTGCCGTGGGTCGGGAAGGAGATGTTTACGCAAGGCATGCAGGGCGAGACGGTCGTTCAGGCGCCTTCCATGCAGTCGTTCAAGGTAAACATCAACTCCCTGAAAGACCCCGCCGGAGGTTTTGTCGTAATCATTGAAGACATAACCGAAAAGAAAAGCATGGAAGAACAACTGCTGCATTCCTCAAAGCTGGCGAGCATAGGAAGGCTGACTGCCGGCATATCCCATGAAATAGGCAACCCCCTTGCATCTATTTCGTCGCTTGTGCAGGAGCTGAGGTCGCTGGAGCTGAATTCGGAGGAGAACGTGAATTTCGCGGGGGAGGCGCTCAAAACGATCAACGGGCATATAGAGAGGATTGTGAACATAGTCAGGAGCCTCGGAGATTTCGCCAGGGTATCTTCTTCCGAGAAAAAGCCGGTCGACGTGGGGGAAATACTGAACAGGACGATCGGTCTGGCAAGCTACGATAAAAGGTTCAGGAACATCCGGCTCATTCGCGATATTGACGCCCTGCCACCTCTGAAAGTGAACCAGGACCAGATCCAGCAGGTATTTTTCAATCTCACACTGAACGCCCTCGACGCAATGCCGGACGGGGGCTCCCTTTCAGTTTCCATCAAGCCGGCCGGCGATTTCATAGAGATTGTTTTCAAAGACACCGGCGCAGGCATCGATGACGCGGATCTGGAAAGGATATTCGACCCCTTTTATACAACCAAGACCCCAGGCAAGGGGACAGGGCTCGGTTTAAGTATCTGCTATGGTATAATCAGAGACCACAACGGCATTATAAATGTTAAAAGCAGGAAGGGCGAGGGCACAACATTTGTAATAAAATTGCCCGTGTCTTCTGAAAAATAAAATGTTGCATATCGGCGGAGATCGAAAAAAATGTTTTATATGTGTAATCGCAGAGAGCTAAGCCCCGGACGGGTTTTAAACCTTCAGCCTTATGCCGAATCGCACAGCGCAAAGAGCAGAGCGCAGAGCGAAAAAACCGAAGAGCTTTACGCCCTCTGCCCCCGATGGGGAAGGAGTCAGCCATGAACGAGAAGCTTCTTATAGTGGAAGACGAAGAGACCCTTTGCGAGTCCCTGAAGAGGGTGCTTTCAAGGGAAGGCTACTCCGTAGATTCCGTAAGCAACGCGGAAGAGGCTTTTGACGCCCTGGAAAAGAAAAATTACGACCTTGCGCTTACCGACATTATCCTGCCCGGCATCACCGGGATAGAGCTCATAAAAAGGTTCAGGGGAAAAAAGCCGGAACTGCTTTTCGTGGTCATGACGGCTTACGCGTCACTGGAGACGGCCGTTGAGGCGCTCAGGGCCGGAGCTTACGATTACATCGTGAAACCGGTAATGCATGAGGAAATAAGGCAGGTCGTCAGAAATGCCCTTGACCATAAATCCCCCCGGAAAGAAGATTGAGCAGGGGGACCCGGCCCGTATCATGATTCTTGAAGAGGCCATAAACTTTCTGAAGAATAACCCTCCTTTTCATCTCCTTGAAGAACCGGTTCTGAAAGACGTTGCGCGCAGTTTATCAATGGAATTTTATCCCAGGGGCAGCGTTATCCTGAAACAGGACGGGCCCCCGAGCGAAGCAGTCAGGATTATAAAAAAAGGCAGCGTGAAGATACTGATGAGGACGGAAGGAGAGATGGATTCCGTCATCGATTTCAGGGGAGAAGGCGACAGCTTCGGTTTTGTCTCCCTCGTTGCGGGAGACAGACAGAAGACCACGGTTATTGCCGCCGATGACTCCGTCTGTTATATCCTCGGCAGGGACAGGGCGTTGAGGCTTATCGAGGCAAACCCGGCTGTCGCGGAATTCTTCATGTCCCACCTGACAAGGTTCGTCGACAGGACCTTCGAGGAAATGAGGGGCAGGAGACTGTCCTACAGCGGTACGGACCGCCTGCTTTTTACAACTCCCGCCGGAGATATCGCGAAAGAGGTCATAACGGTTTCAGAAGATACGACAATACAGGAAGCGGCCAGGGTAATGACGGCGCACAGCATCAGCTCCCTGATAATCCTGAACGGGAGCAATGTCCCTGCCGGCATCGTTACCGACAGGGACTTGCGGAAAGTGGTCGCGAACGCCCGCAGCCTGACAGAGCCCGTAAAATATATTATGAGCATTTCCCTCATCAGGGTCGACGCGGGGGATTCCTGTTTTGAAGCGATCATGAAGATGATCAGGTACAACATCCATCATATGCTTGTTATAAAAGACGGGGAACTGAAGGGCATAATTACCAATCATGACCTGCTGCTCCTTCAGGGAACGTCGCCCCTGTCGTTTGTGACGGACATAGAGAAACAGAAGACCGTTGAAGGCCTCGCGCCCGTCTGCGCGAAGATGAACAACATTATAGGACTGCTCATTCAGGAAGGGGCAAAGGCGGGCAGTGTTACCGGGATCATCACCGAGATAAACGACAGGCTTCTGAAGAAAGTCATCGAGATCGCCGAGGAAGAATTCGGACATCCGCCCGTGCCGTACTGTTTTATTGTGTTCGGAAGCGAAGGGCGCAAGGAGCAGACGTTCAAGACCGACCAGGACAACGCCGTCATATACGCGGACACTTCATCAGCCGTGGCGAAGGAAGAGGCGAAAAGATATTTTGGCGCGCTCACAGTTTTCATAAATGACAGTCTTGCGCAAACAGGTTTTCCCTCATGCCCTGCTGACTTCATGGCGAACAACCCGAAGTGGTGTCAGCCCCTTGGGAGTTGGAAAGACTATTTTGAGAAATGGATAACACGTCCTATGCCCGACGCTGTCTTAAAGTCTCTTATATTTTTCGACATGAGGCCGGTGTACGGCAAATTCAGCCTGTGCGATGAGCTTCGCAGTTTTTATTTCCAGCTTCTTGCGAAAAATAAAATATTCCTCGGGCACATGGCGAACATGATTGTAAGGAACTCTCCGCCTATAGGTTTTTTCAAATCATTTGTCGTGGAAAAAAGCGGTGAGCATAAAAATGAATTTGATCTGAAGCTCAGGGGCGTCATGCCGCTTAACGACATTGTCAGGCTCTTCGCGCTCGAGAGCGGCGTCAAATTGACGACCACTCTTGACAGGATAAGCGCGCTGAAAGCCCGGCATCCGGTGGTCAGGGAATACCACGATGAGATAGTCCATGTCTTCGAGCTTATAATGATGCTCAGGATGCACTGTCAGTATGAGCAGATAAAGGAAGGCCGTTCGCCCGGAAATTTCATAAATCCGGACAGACTCAGCAACCTCGAAAAGAAATCGGTCCGGGAGGCTTTTCATCTGATATCAAAACTGCAGGGGATGGTTGTTGAGATGTACAAGCCTTTGATTGTATGATGGTCAGACCGTAATGAGTAATGGGTAACCGGGAAGTTGCAACTCGCAGCGTGTTACGGATTACGAATTTATATCCATGCCCTGGTAAAGGAGCGTAAGGACAAGATGGCGAAGCGACTGCTTATTGTTGACGATGAAGAGACCCTGCGGGAGTCGCTCAAAAGGGTGCTCGTCCTGGAAGGGTATTCGGTTGATGCCGTAAACAGCTCCGAAGCGGCGCTGAAGAGCGTCGAGGAGGGCAGTTATGACCTTATCATTACCGATATCATTCTGCCCGGGATGGACGGGATCGATCTTGTGCGCAATGTAAGGGCCAGGGTCCCGGACCAGTCGGTCATTGTAATAACAGCTTATGCTTCCCTGGAGACGGCGGTAGGCGCCCTGAGGGCCGGCGCGTACGATTATGTGGTGAAACCGATAATTCATGAAGAGCTGAAAAGGACCATCAGGAACACCCTTAATGAAAGGGCGCTTCGTTCTGAAAATCTGATCCTGAAAAAACAGATCGAAGGCATATACGATTTTGGAAAAATCATAGGGCAGAGCAGGGTCATCACTTCTTTAATAGAAGAAATAAAAAAGATCGCTGCCTCAAAAAGCAACGTCCTTCTCCTCGGAGAGACGGGCACGGGTAAAGAGCTGTTTGCGAGGGCGATACATTACAACAGCTATCGAAGGGAAAAACCGTTCATCCCGATAAATTGCAGCGCGATCCCCGACAACCTCCTTGAGTCTGAATTGTTCGGATACGCGAAAGGCGCCTTCACCGGGGCTGTAGCGTCAAAGAGGGGACTGTTTGAAGAGGCCGACGGCGGGACGGTATTCCTCGACGAAATCGCGGACATGAACCTGTCTTTGCAGGCCAAGCTGCTTCGTGTTATCGACGATCTTGAAATAAGGCCCCTCGGCGGCGTGCAGAGCAGAAAGATCGACGTGCGGTTCATTACCGCTACAAACAAGGACATTGTCAGGATTGTCAGGGACGGGGCCTTCAGGGAAGACCTGTATTACAGGATAAATGTCGTGACCCTGAAGCTCCCCCCGCTGCGCGAACGCAGGGAAGACATTATGGTCCTTGCGAGACATTTCCTCAACAAATATTCTAACGAGATCGGCAAGCATGTCGCCTCAATTGATGATTCGGCACAGACTTTGTTGATGAATTACCCGTGGCACGGGAATGTCCGTGAACTTCAAAACATAATCGAGAGGGCGGTCCTTGTAACGGACGGCAACACAATAATGCCGGAGCACCTTCCGGAAACGCTTCATGCTGATGACAGTTTTCCGTGCGAAGCGCTTGAAAAGGCGTTTTCAATCGGGACATACACAAAGGAATTCATTTTGAGGTATCAGTCAAAATACGGCGAGAATGAACTGGCGGCCATGCTCGGAATAACGCGAAAATCGTTATGGGAGAAGAGGAAAAGGTGGGGAATCGCCAGAGGCTGATGACGTTACTTTTTTTTACATCCCGCCGCACCTGTAATTACAAAAAGTAACATCTGAAAACTACCTGATATTTCATGGTTTTTCTGATTTATTTCTTTTGACGTTACCTAAGGTAACGCGCCCCCCGGGTAATCTGCCGGCAATTCCATAAATCACGATATCATCCTGCCGGATTTACATATTAATTTCAGCGAGTTATCTCAACGATGCTGCTTCGGGCACACGCCTTGCATTTTAACTGAAATCTAAAGGCATCCCTATGACCGTAAAAGACGTTAAAGAATTTCTCGGCAACATTCAGCCGTTTCTGGAACTGGACGATGACGCGCTTGACAATATTGCTGGCGGGGTCATTGTTGAATTTTATCCGAAAAACACCCTGATTTTGCAACAGGACGGCCCCCCGAGTGACTTTCTCAGGGTCATTAAAAAGGGCGGAGTAAAGATTTTTATATCGCCTGACATTAACGAAGAAATCGTGCTGGATTACAGGACCGAAGGCGATTCATTCGGGATGCTGTCCATCATCCGCGGAGATAAATCCCGCGCCAATGTCGCCACTGTGGAAGACACAATCTGTTACCTGATCAGTAAAGAGGCCGTTAAGAGGCTCCTGGACAGCCATGCGGCGTTTTCAGAGTATTTCCTTAAATCTTTCCTGAATAAATACATCGACAGGACCTTCAGTGAGATGCACAACAAAAGCCTTTTATACGGGGGTGGAGACAAGCTCCTTTTCACTACTACCGTGGAAGAACTCTCGTCCGGAAACGTGGTGACCGTGCCGCAGGAGGTGTCCATAAAGGACTCCGCCGAGGTCATGTCAAAAAGGAAGATAAGCTCTCTTGTTCTCGTCGACCAGGACAACCTGCCTGCCGGCATCGTTACTGACAGAGACCTGAGGGACAAGGTGGTTTCAAAGGGCAGGAACACTGCCGACCCCGTAAGCAGCATCATGAGCGTCCCCCTCATGAAGGCGGAGGCAAAGGAATACTGTTTCGAGGCCCTGCTTAAAATGATCCGCTATAACATCCATCACCTGCTTGTGGTTGACGGGGGAAAGCTGAAAGGCATAATAACGAACCATGACCTGATGATGCTGCAGGGCGCTTCTCCCATCTCGGTGGTCAGGGACATAGAAACCCGGCAGAGCGTGGAGGAGCTGGCGCCTGTCTCCAGAAAGGTGAACAGGATAGTAAATCTCCTGCTTAAGGAGGGCGCGAAGGCAGGCAATATCACAAGGATAATATCCGAGGTCAACGACCGGCTGCTCAGGAGGGTCCTTGAGATGGCCGAGAGAAAGCTCGGCAGGCCGCCGGTGAATTACTGCTTTATTGTATTCGGCAGCGAGGGAAGAAAAGAGCAGACGTTCAAGACCGACCAGGACAATGCGATTATTTATGAAGACCCTAAATCAGCCGCGGACGGGAAGAAGGCGGCGGAATATTTCAGGGGTTTTTCCGCCTTTGTAAGGGACTCCCTTGTCGCCTGCGGCTTTCCCGTCTGCCCGGCCGGCTATATGGCGAGCACGCCGCAATGGCGCCAGCCTCTTACGGTCTGGAAAGACTATTTTTTAAAATGGATAAATACGCCGACACCTGATTCAATTTTATTTTCGCTCATATTTTTCGATTTCCGCCCCGTACACGGAGACACGGGACTTGCGGAGGGGCTGAGGTCGTATCTTAAGCGGATACTGAAAAACCAGAACGTGTTCTTTGCCCGTATGGCGGCTGTTGTCGTCAACAACCGTCCTCCGCTTGGTTTCTTCAAGTCCTTTATCGTTGAAAAAAGCGGGGAGCATAAAGACGAGCTCAATCTCAAATTCCGGGGCGCCTCCCCGGTGGTTGATATCGCGAGGCTGTTCGCCCTCGAACTGGGTCTTGCGGAAACCTCTACCTTTGAGAGGCTGCGGGCGCTCAGGGACAAACACCCTATAATCACCGAGCTCGGCGAGGAGATGGAGCAGACGTTTGAGTTTATCAGTCTCCTCAGGATACACCATCAGATAAAGCGGATAGAACAGTCGTTAGAGCCCGATAATTTCATAAACCCGGGCAATCTCAGCAATCTCGAAAGAAAGTCCCTGAAGGAATCATTTCAGCTCGTCTTGCGGGTACAGGATGCGATCCTGGAATTATACCGGCCGGGGATGGTGACTCAATAGGATGCCGATGCTTTTTTTTCAGAGAAAAGACAAGTCGCTTCTTCAGGCCATAGAAGACGCGGAATACACCGTGCTCGATACGGAGACCACCGGCATCGACCCTCAAAAAGACTCTATCGTGTCCTTCGGCGCGGTAAAGATGAAAGGCGGGAGAATAGATATCGGCTCATCGATTTACCGGCTCATAAATCCCTCCCGCGGAATCAACCACAGCAGTATCGTCATTCATGGAATTACCCCGTCTGATGTTGCGGAAGAACCTCTGATAGATGCCGTCCTGCCTGAATTGGCCGGCTATTGCGGAAATAACCTGATCATAGGCCATTTCATATCTCTTGACTTGAAATTCATCAACAGGGAATTAAAGCGCATCGGCAGGACGCCACTTAAGAACCATCTGGTGGACACATGCAGGATATACGAATGGTTGAAATCCAATGAGGGATCATTCAGCAGGCATTACTCGGGCAGACGTGACGATCTCGACCTGTTTTCGCTCGCGAGAGAGTATGACGTCCCATTCGCCGAGGGGCACAACGCATTGGGTGACGCGTTTATTACGGCCCAGCTCTTTCAGAAGTTTCTGAGTCGGCTTCCCGGGTCGGGTGTGAAGACTGTACAGGACCTGTTGAGAATAGGAAAGGCGTGAAGGCTGTTTAAATCCGGAAAAAAGGAGGTGTCGGGAAAAAGTCAGGATTTTAAAAATTCAGGATTCTGAAAGGAGGTCTAAAAGATATGAAGGAGCTTAAAGGAATTTCCAAAGAGACGCTTCAGGCGTACTGGAAGGCGAATGTACGACTCACCACATTTACCCTTATTGTCTGGTTTGTGGTCACATACGTATGCGCCTTCTTCGTGAGAGAGCTTAACACCATCGTGATCTTCGGGTTCCCCTTCGGCTACTACATGGGCGCACAGGGCTCACTCATCGTGTTCGTGTGGCTGATTTTCAACTACGCGTTCAAGATGAACGCAAATGACAAGAAATACGGGGTGGAAGAGGAGGAGGAATAATGGCAAAGGGAAAATCACCGTTTCTGGACAACCTCGGCAAGATATACGCTATGTATACCGGGGGTTTTATTCTCTTCGTTATCGGCCTGGCTTTCGGAGAGAAGATGGGCATGTCGAATGCCTCAATCGGTTATACGTACATGTTCGCTACAATCGGACTGTACGCGGTCATAGGCATCTCATCCAGGACCGCGAAGGTCTCTGAATATTATGTCGCGGGCCGGTCGGTCCCCGCGCTCTTTAACGGTATGGCCACGGGCTCCGACTGGATGTCGGCGGCGTCCTTTATCGGGATGGCCGGGACTATCTTCGGCTTCGGGTATGACGGTCTCGCATACATCATGGGCTGGACAGGCGGGTACGTTCTGCTGGCCGTGTTTCTGGGACCGTACCTGAGAAAATTCGGACAGTACACGATACCGGACTTTCTGGGCGCCCGGTACGGCGGCAGCGCCGCCCGCACAATCGGCATCATCGCGGCCATAGTGGCGTCCTTCACTTACCTGATCGCGCAGGTCACCGGTGTAGGCATTATCATGAGCCGCTTCCTCGGCATTGATTTCCAGATCGGCGTCTTTGTCGGTCTTGCAGGCATACTGGTCTGCTCCATGTTAGGCGGCATGAAGGCCGTAACGTGGACCCAGGTCGCGCAGTATATAATCCTGATCCTTGCTTATCTTGTGCCTGTCACCGTTATGTCGTACAACGTTACCGGGATTCCGGTATCAGAGGTCATGTACGGGCAGGTGCTCCAGAAGATAGACGCTAAGGAGAAGGTGATAAACGCTGACCCGAAAGAAATCGAGGTCATGGCTCTCTGGAAAAAGGAGGTTGAAAAAATCGACGCTGATTTGAAAAACCTGCCGGCGAGCCTCGATGCAAAAAGGCAGGCGCTGAATGACAGCCTTGCGGCACTTCCTGCCGACGCTGCTGCGGCCGAGAAGGAGAAAATACAGAAGGCAATCGCGGGACTCCCCAAAAACCCTGTGGAAGCGAAGGAAAAATGGGAAGCCGCGAAGAAGAGCGCGACTGAGAAATCAAAGCCTATCAAGCCTTATCTGGAGCCGTTTGCAAGGCTCGATATGCTGAATATGCTCGCATTGACCTTCTGCCTGATGGTAGGGACAGCGGGACTTCCTCACATACTGATGAGATACTATACGGTCCCGTCGGTCAAACAGGCGCGTATTTCGGTGGGATGGTCTCTCTTCTTCATCTTCCTGCTCTACTTCACCGCTCCTGCTTACGCCGCATTCGCAAGAAACGAGGTGCTAAGTAACGTTGTCGGTCTGCCGATAGCCCAGCTTCCCGCATGGATGGCCAACTGGGCCAAGGTCGGGCTTGTCTCATTCAAGGACATGAACGCAGACGGGATACTGCAGTTCTACGAGCTCACGATCGGCGCTGACGCTATCGTTCTGGCGACCCCTGAAATCGCGGGACTTCCGTACGTCATATCAGGACTTGTGGCGGCGGGCGGTCTTGCGGCAGCGCTTTCAACAGCGGACGGTCTGCTGTTGACCATCTCCAACTCGCTCTCGCATGACCTTTACTACAAAATGATCAACCCGAAGGCGTCCATTCTCAAGAGGCTCACTATATCGAGAGTTCTGCTCGTTATCGTTGCAATCATCTCGGCATGGGTTGCAACATACAAGCTGACGATCATTGTTGAACTCGTTGCATGGGCGTTCTCGATTGCTGCAGCGTCTTTCTTCCCCGCCCTGGTCATGGGCATATGGGACAAGCGCGCCAATAAGGCCGGCGCCCTTGCGGGAATGTGGGCAGGCTTCCTCATATGTCTGTTCTATATGATAGGCAGCAGGTTCTACGGACTGAACTGGTTCGGCGTAAAGACCATTTCATCAGGTCTGTTCGGCATCCCTCTCGGGTTCATCATGATTTATGTAGTTTCAAGAATGACTGCTCCCCCTTCACCGGAGCTGCAGGATTTCGTTGAAAGCGTGAGAATTCCAAAGGGCTCTGCGGCGGCCCACGAAGAGTAATGTTTTAACGCATGGGCGCCGCATGCGGCGCCCATGCAAAACCTCTTTTGTTCCTCCCCCTTGCCAAGTGGGGACACAGAGGGGTAAATTATGTGACCTATGAAAATTATTATTTTTCAGATAATCAATTACACATTGTCTTTTTTCATGTGGATGATCCTTGGAAGGATACTTCTGAATTTTATAGTCGGCAGCAGGCAGAATATAATGACGGTTGCCTTCGAAAAGGCCACGGCCCCTGTCTACGGTCTCACCAGCAGAATATTCCCTTCCGCAAAAGGAGGATGGATACCGGCCATTTCGATTCTGTTGATTATTCTGGTCCGGCTTGCAATCGTTATTATTTTCAAACCCGCTTCGTGGAGGTGAGGAGAATATGATTAACGCATTAATCAGCAAAATCTTTAACACCGGAGATAAGACCAGGGCAGGAAAGCTCGAAGGAATAAGAGACCTGCCTGCTGAAAAAGCTCAAAAGACGCTCGGCAGGGTCCTGTTTGATATATGCGTAGAAAATGCCGTCTCTTTTGTTACAGATGAGTTCCGGAAGGAAGGCTCTCATTTCAGAAAGCCGGACAAGCACAAACTGTTTCATGAAATTCTGGCAGTCAACTTCTGGCTTGTCGATAAAAAATTCTGCAAGAAAGAGAAATATTTAATTGACGAGATGCATAATTTATACAGTTTGGCCTATGGAGGACCCGCCGGGCTTCCTGCTGCCGCAGATACGCTTCGGAATAAATATAAAATTTATCACGAGTCGTGGAATGATATCACGGGCCATCAGGACGGGTTTGGCCTGAAGGCAACGGAATTTATTTTCGGAGAAGGCGCGGAGGTCCCCGCGGAACAGACATCTTTCTGGATTATTTCGCATGCGTATGAATCCATGAAGACGTTTTCAGACATAAAAAAGAGATGCCGGGATCAAGGAATGAAGTTATAATGACGATAATTTACCGTAAGTCTTATGATAATGGGTCTTCTCCTGGCCATGATAATATTTCTGGTTGATAATAAATTAATAATGCAAATAAGGAGGCATCATGTCGGACGCGAAGAAGATTGAAGTCCTGATGACTGAAGAAAGGACCTTCCCCCCTTCAAGGGAATTCAGCAGCAGGGCGCACATAGGCAGCATGGAGGAATACGAAAGGATATATAAAAGGTCCGTCGAAGACATGGAAGGCTTCTGGGCTGAAATGGCTGAAGAGAATCTCACCTGGTACAGGAAGTGGGACCGCGTGCTCGAATACAATTTCGACAAGCCCGAGATAAAGTGGTTCCAGGGAGGGAAGCTGAACGCTTCCTACAATTGCCTGGACCGCCACATAGCAACCGCGACAAGAAACAAGGCGGCGATAATATGGGAGGCCGATGACGGCAGTTACAGGACTTTTACGTATCAGCAGCTTTATTACGAGGTGAACAGGTTTGCCAATGTGCTGAAGAAACACGGCATAAAAAAAGGAGACAGGGTGACTATCTACCTGCCGATGATACCGGAGCTTGTAATCTCCATGCTGGCCTGCGCGCGCATAGGCGCGATCCACAGCATAGTCTTCGGCGGTTTCAGCGCCCAGGCGCTCAGGGACAGGATACAGGACTGCCAGGCCAAACTTGTAATCACCTCGGATCGCGGAATCAGGGGAGGGAGACAGGTCGCGCTTAAGGCAAACGCCGATGTGGCATTACAGATGTGTCCCACCGTCGAGAAAATGATAGTAGTAATGAGGACGGACGGCATCGACCTCGAGCCCGGCAGGGATTCATGGTGGCATGACGAGATGAACGCGCCGGACATCTCGAATTACTGCGAGCCGGAAAAAATGGACGCGGAAGACCCGCTCTTCATTCTCTACACTTCCGGCTCAACCGGAAAACCGAAGGGCGTGCTGCATACGACAGCCGGGTATCTCCTCTACACAAACCTCACGTTCAGATGGATCTTCGACTATCATGACGAGGACATCCATTTCTGCACGGCGGACATCGGCTGGGTGACGGGACACAGTTACATTGTCTACGGCCCTCTGTCAAACGGCGCCACGAGCCTCATGTTCGAGGGCATCCCCACATATCCGGACGCCGGAAGGTTCTGGGACATCTGCGACAAGCACAAAGTCAGTATTTTCTATACGGCACCCACGGCGATCCGCGCGCTCATGAGGGAAGGTGAAAGCTACGCGCATAAGCATGACCTTTCATCCCTCAGGGTTTTAGGCACGGTCGGAGAACCGATAAATCCCGAGGCGTGGATGTGGTACCACATCCATGTGGGGAAAGAAAAACTGCCCATTGTAGACACATGGTGGCAGACAGAGACCGGCGGCATACTGATAACGCCTTTGCCGGGGGCGATGACATTGAAGCCCGGTTCCGCAAACAGGCCGTTTCCCGGTATCGTGCCGAAGATCCTCAAAGAAGACGGCTCCGAAGCGGCTGCCGATGAAGGCGGCTACCTCGTGATTGAAAAACCGTGGCCCGGCATGATCCGCGGGACTTACGGCGACCCGGAACAAAAGCGGGTAAAGGAGGTCTACTTCTCGAGATTCGCCGGCAAGTATCTTACAGGCGACGGAGCGAGAATGGACAAAGACGGTGACTACTGGCTCATGGGAAGAATCGACGATGTCATCAATATCTCCGGACACAGGCTCGGGACCGCTGAAGTGGAATCAGCGCTTGTCAGCCACGAAGCGGTCGCGGAAGCCGCCGTGGTCGGCTTCCCGCACGAAATAAAAGGCGAAGGCATTTATGTCTATGTCACATTGAAGGACGGCCAGAATCCGTCTGATGAACTCAAGAAGATCCTCACCGGCCACGTAAGGACCGTCATCGGTCCCATAGCGACACCCGACAAGCTCCAGTTCGCTCCGGGACTCCCGAAGACCAGGAGCGGCAAGATCATGAGAAGGATCCTCCGCAAGATCGCAAAGGGGGACATCGAAGATTTGGGCGATACTTCGACGCTTGCCGATCCCTCGGTGGTAGATAATCTGGTCAAGGAAAGGCTGTAGTAAATTTATACAGGGGCGAGGCGCGGCGACCCGACTAAAATCGCCCCGGGCGTATGCGGGTGCGGGGCAGCCGATACAGACTCAGACAGTGACGGCACGGCCGATTGCAATGACGGTTGTCCGGCTGACCCGCTTAAGATTGCCCAGGGCGTCTGCGGCTGCGGAGCGCCTGATACCGACGTATGTCCGGGAAGCAATATAAGCGAAGCACCTTCTCCCGACGTAACATTAACTTTTGCAAATATAACGGTAGGGGGCACGTCCGTGAAGAAGACGGTATACACCAAGGCTGATGGAACGTTCACAGCCGGGAGCCTGAAACCTGGGACATACACGGTACACCTGAAGAAGTACCTGTACGACTTCGGTTCAGGAGTCGGCGTTCAGCATCAGGTAGCTGCGAAAACAGTCGGACCGAGCAGTTCCGGCAATAGCTTCAGCGCAGTAACTCCATAACCTTCAAAGCAGGTTATACAAAGGCGTCCCGATCCGTCGGGATGCCTTTTTTAAACTTGACCCCAGGAGAACCGCTATTGATTACTTCGCCGGGAAAAAGGGACGAAAGGGGCGACAAACTCTGAACCGGTCGCCGTCTCAGGATCACTCAGCTTTGCATGTCCGGATACCGGAACTTGACAATGTATATTAATACCTGTAAATTACTTTTTATTTAACGAAATAACCGACTAAATTAACTTTTTTATAAATAATGGCTCATCCGAAAACTCTTGCTATGATTATGGCCGGCGGCAGGGGGGAGAGGCTTTTCCCCCTGACCTTTGAGCGTTCAAAACCCGCCGTGCCTTTCGGCGGACGCTACCGCATTGTTGATTTTGTCCTCAGCAACCTGATCAATTCACAGATATTTTCAATTTACCTTCTCGTGCAATATAAGTCCCAGTCCCTCATTGAATACGTCAGGGAAAACTGGGGGCTCTCCTCGGTGATGAGCGATCATTTTGTCACGGTCGTACCGCCGCAGATGAGGTATGGGCCTGACTGGTTCCAGGGCACTGCCAACGCCGTATTTCAAAACCTGAACCTTCTCCGTCAGCATAAACCTGAACTGGTGATCGTCTTCGGCGCTGATCATATCTACAGGATGGATATACGGCAGATGATAGATTTCCACGTTGAGCGCGGGGCCGATGTGACTGTGGCTGCAAGGCCCGTATCTATCGGAGAAGCCAGCTCCTTCGGGATCGTGGACGCGGAAAGCGACGGCAGGATAAAAGGGTTTATAGAGAAGCCGGAGAACCCGCCGCCGATGCCGGATGACACCACCAGGGCCTATTGCTCAATGGGGAATTATATTTTCAACACCGATGTCCTGATAAAGGCCCTCATACAGGCGGAACGGAAAAAGGAATATGATTTTGGTAAACACGTGATACCGAATCTCCTGAACTCCGGCGAAAGGCTTTTCGCGTATGACTTCGCCGCAAATAAGATCCCCGGCACCAGGCCGTTTGAAGAACAAGGGTACTGGAGGGACGTCGGCACGATAAAATCGTTCTGGGACGCGCATCAGGATATGTTAGGGGAAAAGCCGCCCTTTGAAATCAGCAATGAATTATGGCCGGTTCGCCCGTCAAGGAATGAACTTCATGCCACGAAGATATTGGGCGGAGAGATTACCAACAGCATCATTGCCGAAGGGACGCTGATCAATAAAGCAAAGATAATAAATTCGGTGGTCCGCAAAGGGGTCATTATCGAGGAGGGCGTGGAGATCAGGGATTCGATCATAATGGATTACGTGACCCTGAAAAGGGGGTGCACTTTAAATAAAGCGATTGTCGACGCCTATAATGTAGTCGAAGAAAACGTTCATATAGGATATGACGTCAAGGAACCTTACTGGCGCGCTCATACGGACCCTTCCGGGATTACCGTGATAGCGACCGAGAAGCAGACCTCGAGGCTCTGAGCGTTTATTTTACTCTTCTTACACAGCCCGACATCATCATCATCTGAATCAGGGCTTTCTGTCTTTTCAGCCTTTTTTCTCTGATAGACGCCACAAACTTCAGGTAAATGTTTTTCAACTCTTCCATCATCTTTCCTCCTTCCGGGAAATATCGAAAACATACTTCTTTCATAATTCTTATTTTACCGCGCCAGAATAAATATCTAAGTGATGATAATCACGAAGCGCAAAGGGCATAGGGCATAGCGCATAGGGCAAAAGGCATCGGACTCTTCGCCCTTTGCTCTATGCTCTTTGCCCTTTGCCCTATGCATTATTTATAATGAAAGCATTATGATACCCGTGCATGAAATAATCATACGCCTGCTGCTCGGGGCGGTCATAGGTGGCATTGTCGGTTTTGAGCGGGAAGTGCACGGAAGGGCGGCGGGGTTCAGGACGCAACTGATCGTCTGCGTCGCCTCGGTACTGATAATGATTGTTTCCGAGAATTACTATTATCATATACGCGAGCTTGATCCCACCCTGAGGATCGACCCCGCGAGGATTTCCGCGGGGGCATTGATAGGCATAGGATTTCTGGGCGCGGGAGTAATTATAAAAAGCGGTTTCGCGATACGCGGCCTGACAACCGCTGCTTCCATATGGATTGTCTCAGCCATCGGCCTGGCCGTCGGAGGAGGACTATATTTTGAAGGGACCTTCACTGCCGTAATCACCATTATAACGCTTGTGGCGCTGCGGAAGGTTGAGAGAAACATCAAAATATGGCGTTATAAAATTATCAGTATATCCACCCCAATGAATGAAAACAGGGAAGATGAGATAACAGAGACACTTATGGAACACGGATTTCACATCCACTCGATCAATTACAGCAGAAACAGGGCAAAAGGCGAAATCACGTACGATATATCTGTTTCCTCGCGGGACAGGAGCGCGATAAAGAAATTATTCCTCAAACTGAGTTCAATGGATTTCATCAATACGCTTCGGATCAGCGGGTAATAAATAAGGGGTCTATAATTAAGCTCTCATAAATTGTCATTCCCGTGCCTAAAGCACCTTAATAATAATGGCTCATCGCGTAAGAGTGTGGGTTAAAACAGCTTGCAAGCAACGTCATTCCCGAAGTTTTTAATCGGGAATCCATCGCCCTAAGAAGCAATTGCTTTCGGCTTTCCACTCTTTAAAGCCCCCATCTTCTTGAACAAGCTTTATTATCATCTACTCTCTTAAAAAGAAATTATTTATATTCGGATTCCCGCTCAACTGACTGCGGGAATGACGCTTTTGTTAATTGAAATCCATACTCTTCCACGATGAGCCATAATAATTTTGGAGAGTAAACGGATTAAAGCTTACTGGGTGTTCAGGAGTTTGTTGAAGGGATATCTTCTCAGAAATCCCGTAAACTGCTCAACGGTATGGGAGGGTTCTTTCGACTTCCGGTAGACGAGGGAGAAATCCCTTACAAATTTCTCTTCTTTGAAAATTGCGGACTTCAGGCTTCCGTACCGGCATTCTTTTCGCGCCGCCCATTTTGACATGATTGAAACACCCATGCCTTCTTCCACGGCGCTCTTAATGGACTCCGTGCTGCCCATAATAAGGGATATCTTCAGGTTCTGCTGCGTTATCCCGTGCTTTGAGAGGTATTTCTCGATCGCGTCTCTCGTGCCCGAGCCTTCTTCCCTGAATATCACGGGCTCTTTTGAAATCTCCATGATGGATACATGCGCCTTCTTTGCGAGGTGATGGTAGGGCGACATGATGAGGACCATTTCATCGGGGATAAGTTTCTCCATGATGAGCTTCTGCTTGTTTACTTCCCCTTCGACAAGCCCCACATCGACACTGCCGGCATTGAGGAAGTCTATTACCATTTTTGTATTGCCGACATGGATATGGACCCCGACCTTGGGGAATTTCCTCTTGAAATCGGACACCACAAAAGGGAGGACATAATTGCCTATCGTAGAGCTGGCGCCGACTGTTATGACGCCTTTTACGAGACCGGTAATGCCCCCTATTTCTTTTTCCGCGGCTTCATAGAGCTGGTTGATTTCCTTTGCGTACTTGTAGAGCAGCTCCCCGGCGTTGGTCAGCGTGATGACGCAGCCTGAGCGGTTAAAAAGCTTTGTCCCGTACATTTCTTCAAGGGCCTGTATCTGGAGGCTGACGGCGGGTTGTGTGAGACGGATTATCTCGGAAGCCCTTGAGAAACTTTTTGTCTCTGCGACAATACAGAATACTTTTAACTTATGATCATCCATGCCGGTATTAATTCTACCCTGTGTATGTCGTAAAAGTCAATTGATTGCGCGAGGCGGAGACAGCAGCGAAAACCTCTTGCATAAAAATGGTTGAAAGGTTATAGTAACAGGATTTTATTTACGGCGAATTAATACAACTGGAGGCATCATGTTTACTGATATCGTTTACGCGATGGGAGGCGCTCCCGGCGGCGCAGGCGCGCAGCCCCAGGGAGCAGGAGGGGTCCTTACTTCCTTTTTACCCCTGATATTGATTTTCGTGATATTTTACTTTCTCCTCATCAGGCCGCAGTCCAAGAAGGCCAAGGAGCACAGGCAGATGCTTGATAACCTCAAAAAAGGCGACAAGGTAGTGACGACCGGCGGGATATTCGGAGTAATCGAAGACCTCGACGAAAAGTCCATGACCCTTCAGATCGGAGTAAAAGGGGTCGATGTGAGAATAAAGGTTGACAGGAATTCCATCGCCGGGAAAAGGACAGGAGGAGAATAGGCTTTCATGAAGAAAAAGTTTCTCTGGAGAATAGCCTCGGTCGTAAGCGCAGCGGTATTGTCGATAATTTTCTTTCTTCCTTCCACGCAGGTTTCCTCGTCATTGCCTGAGTGGCTGAGAAAGTACGGCCTGACGCTGGGGCTGGACCTGCAGGGCGGGGTGCATCTTGTCTATGAAGTCGACACCGACAAAACAATTGAAATAACCGTCGAGAGAATGGCCGCCGGCCTGAACAATACGTTTGCTGAAAAGAAGCTTGAGGCAAAAGCGGAAAAACAGGGATCTGACGTCGTTATCTCTCCTGACAGCGAGCAGTCTAAGAAGATCGTGGCGGAGCTGTTTCCCACGTTGACGCTTGAGAGCCGGTCCGAAGGCAGGGCTTTTTACAGGATCAACAGCAGCGAGGTCGGCAGGATAAAGAATTTTGCCGTAGACCAGGCGCTGGAGACCATCAGAAACAGGGTGGACCAGTTCGGCGTTGCGGAACCGGTCATTCACAGACAGGCCGCCAACGAGATAGTGATCCAGTTGCCCGGGGTCAAAGACACAAGACGAGCTATTGACCTCGTCGGGAAAACAGCGCTCCTTGAATTTAAAATTCTCGACGATGAAGCGCCCCTTGCGGCGCAGCTTCCGGGGTCCGTTTCAGCGGGAAAGGAAGAAAGCATATTGCAGCAATTTGCCTCTCAAATCCCCCCGGAGGATGAAATCCTCTTCGGCAGGATACGCAACCCCGAGACAAAAGTAGAGACTGATATGAAAGCCGTATATCTGGTAAAGAAACAGACCCTTATTACCGGAGATTTTCTGACCGAGGCGAGGGTGAATATCGACCAGAGATACAATGAACCTTATGTCGGGATATCCTTTGACGCTACCGGCGCGAAGCTGTTCGAGCAGGTCACCGCAAATAACGTAAAGAAACGTCTCGCCATAATCCTTGATCAAAATATCTATTCAGCGCCCGTGATACAGGAAAAGATCACCGGCGGAGACGCCTCGATCACCGGCTCCTTTACGATGGATGAAGCAAAGGACCTGGCGATCGTGCTGCGGTCGGGGTCGCTTCCCGCGCCGCTGAAGATGCTGCAAAACGTCACAGTCGGACCTTCGTTAGGCAAGGATTCCATAGACGCGGGAATAAAGGCGGGGATAATCGGGGCGCTGCTTGTTATAGGATTTATGATATTCTATTACAAAATGTCCGGGCTGATCGCGGATTTTGCCCTCGTATTGAACATACTTTGCCTTGTCGGCGCCTTATCTGCATTCAGGGCCACTCTTACGTTACCCGGGATTGCGGGTATAATATTGGCCATCGGCATGGCCGTTGACAGCAACGTCCTGATGTTTGAGAGGATGCGTGATGAACTCAGGCTCGGCAAGACGCCCCGCGCGGCCATTGATTCCGGATACGACAAAGCGTTCTGGACTATTTTTGACTCCCATGTAACGACCCTGATTACCGCCGTAGTGCTCTTTCAGTTCGGGACGGGGCCGGTAAAGGGATTTGCCGTGACTCTCGGGTGGGGCGTTCTCATTAATCTGTTTACCGCCCTTATCGGCACAAAGACCGTATTTGACCTGATTACTTCCAAACGAGAAATAAAGAGGCTCAGCATATGAGAGAGATTGTCAAGAATACAAAGATCGACTTCATGGGCGTGAGGTATTACGCCCTCTCCTTTACGGCGATATTGATGCTTATCGGACTTCTGGCCGTAGTACAGGTCGCAAGAGGGACCGCCAATCTCGGCATTGATTTCGCCGGGGGAACGGCGGTCCAGATCAAATTCAAGACGCCGGTTTCGCTTCACGCCGTCAGAACGACCCTGGAAGAGGGTGGAATATCGGGATTCGAACTCCAGGAGCTTCCGACCGAAGGCAAGGTCCTTATAAGCGTCAAGAAAAGCAAAGGCGCCCTCGGGGACCTGTCAAAGAAAATCATATCCCTCCTGTCGCAGAAATTCTCTGAAGGCAATATGGTGGTTGACTCTACTACGGAGATCGGGCCCAAGGTAGGATCGAAACTCAGAGAAGACGCGATGTGGGCCGTCATTGCGTCAATGATAGGCATACTGATCTACGTCGCATTCAGATTCCAGGTGAGGTTCGGCGTCGGGGCCACTGTGGCCACTTTACACGACGTCCTTGCCGTCCTCGGCATCTTCTATCTCATAGGCAAGGAGATAAATCTCCTGCTCATAAGCGCGCTGCTGATGATCGCCGGGTATTCTCTTACGGATACGGTGGTTGTTTTCGACAGGATCAGGGAAGACATGAAGACCAAATTTAAAAAACCCGCGTTTGAAATAGTCAACGACAGCATAAATGAAGTGCTTTCACGGACCATTATCACATCGCTTACCGTGTTTCTCACTGCGGCGGCGATTTTCGCCTTCGGCGGCGAGGTGCTTCACGATTTCGCCCTCGCGATTATGATAGGCATAATCATCGGCACGTATTCTTCAATATTCGTGGCGAGCCCTATTGTGCTGATGCTTGGTAAAGACAAACCGGTTTCTAAGAAGTAAAGGCGGCATCATTCCCGTCCCGGGGTATCGGGAGGAATCCAGGGCTTTCATGAAGAACTGGATTCCGGCTTAAAGACTGCCGGAATGACCACTTAAGGGTATAAGCAGTAAGTGTTTCTAAACTCTTAACTCTAAACTCTTGACTCTTTCTTCCGATGCACCGAAACTGGCTGGTAAACAGGACCAATCCCGAATTTCTGAGATATCTTTCCGATAAGGCGTCCATATCTCCGCTGCTGACGCAGATACTTGTAAACCGCGGCCTGCGGGACGCCGATGCGATAAAGAATTTTCTTTCTCCTTCCCTCGCGAATTTCCATGACCCGTTTCTTATGCCGGATATGGACAGGGCCGTGTCAAGGCTGAAGGAAGCGGTCCGGAGGAAAGAAACGGTATTCATATACGGCGATTATGACGCCGACGGAATAACGGCAACGGCCCTTTTGATTGCGGCGCTGAAGAAATTAAATCTGCAGGTGCGCTACCATATCCCCAACAGGATTACGGAAGGCTACGGCATAAGTGATAAGGGCATTCAGAAGGCAAAGGAATGCGGGGCACACCTCATCATCACCGCCGACTGCGGAATCAGCTCCGGGAGCGAGGTCGCACACGCCCGCTCCCTCGGCATGGACGTAATTATTACGGACCATCATGAGCCGCCCGACAGGCTTCCTGAAGCAATCGCGGTTGTAGACCCTCACAGAAAGGATTCCGCGTATCCGTTTAAATATCTGGCCGGCGTGGGCGTTGCCTTTAAATTGGTACAGGCTTTTTTCCGGAACACAGGATCCGGGACACAGAACACAGACTTGAATGAGTATCTCGACCTGGTCGCGTTAGGAACGGTGGCTGACTCCGTTCCACTCATTGACGAAAACAGGGTCCTTGCGGCATATGGACTTAAACAGATCAACAGTGTTTCATGCAGGAGGGGAATAAAGGCCCTGAAGAAGGCCGCGTCGATTGAAAAGCCCCTGAGCTCGGTGCAGCTTTCTTTCACTCTGGTGCCGAGGATCGACGCCGCCGGCAGGCTCGATGACGCCGGAGAGGTCGTGGAGCTTTTTCTCACGGAGGATGACGCGGTGGCGGTCAGGATAGCCGGACTGCTTGAAGAGCAGAACAGAAACAGACAGAAAATCGAAGGGGAGGTCTTCAGGTCCGCCCTCGATATGATCGGGCCTCATCACGCGGAAAATGCCATCGTGCTTTCCTCGCGCGACTGGCATCCCGGCGTTATAGGGATTGTGGCGTCGCGGCTTGTGGAAAAATTCTTCAGGCCTGTGTTCCTGTTTTCAGTAAAGGATTCCGTCGCAAAGGGATCGGCAAGGGGTGTTCCGCCGTTTCACCTGTACAACGCGATCGCCGAGTGCTCTGATCTCCTCATCGGCTTCGGGGGCCATAAACAGGCGGCGGGACTGAAAATGACCGCCGACAACCTCCCGGCATTTAAAGAGAAGATGAACCGCGTCGTTGAAAGGGGCCTCGCCAAAGAGGACACGACCCCGGTGCTCGAAATAGACGCGGCAGTCAATTTCTCGGATATCAGCTTCAATCTCGTGAAAGAGCTGGGCCTCCTCGAGCCCTTCGGCGATTCAAACAGGGAACCCGTGTTCGGGGCGAGAAATATAGAGATCATGAACCACCGGATCGTCGGCAGCAACCATCTCAAGATGCAGCTCAGGCAGGACCTTATCAATATGGACACGATCGGATTCAACATGGCCGGGCATATCGCAAAGCTGGGGAGCGCCTCTAGGGTGGATATCGCCTTCAGTCCTTCCGTCAATGAATGGAACGGCAGCAGAAACCTCCAGTTGAGCCTAAAGGCGATGCGGCCGGGCGGGTGAGAGCCGACACCGACGCTTATGGAACCCGGACAACACAATTAAGCAATGCACGGCGCTTCCCGGATATGTGGAGAACAACCTCGATTGAAATGACGGTGACGCTACAATTAACCCTGATGCTGCCGAAATATGCGACGGCATTGACAATAGGGCCGACGTTACGTGTGACGGCGTTGTGAACCTGATGGACAAGCTCAAGGTCAGGCAGCAGTTCGGCCAGACGGGCGGGTGCGGCTGTCAATAAAGGGCAGAGTCATGAGTTAAGAGTTAAGTAGGGGCGTATGGCAATATAAGGGCTGACCGAAGATGTCGGAAAGTTTTACTCTTATCTAATAACTTTACAGTTTTCAGAAGAGCCTCCTCTTTAGAATTTCATGAAATTAAGCAGTTTCGATATGGTCTTGAAATTGCCATAATCTCATATGGCGTATACTTGCTGTATCTGTTCAGCAGGTTGAAAGGGTATTTTGAGGTTGTAATTCCCGATAACCGGGTTTTCTTTGCTTCGGGGCAGGATGATGTGAATTTTACCTTAACATCGGGCGATCAATAACGGATACTATTTCCGTGTATCGTCTGAATGGGCAGACGATTCCGGAAATTATGGTAATATCAAAAGCGTTATGAAAAAGATGGGAAGATTGAAACTACAGAGGGCACAGAGCGGAGAGAATAATAAAGAGAGATTTAACCTGCTTAAAATAATTTTCTATGTGTTCTCTGTGGTTAATTTGACAATACGGAAATAACGAAAAGGAGGAAGATAAAATGAACAGGGAAAAGTTGGTGGCGTTTTTTATGTTGATTGCAGCAGTATTGCTTTCCGGCCCTTCCGTATCATCAGCGGATATTGACGCCGTCGAGAGGAATTCCCCTCTTTCCGAATACAGCAGACCGCTTGTTGCCGCGGATGAAAACATGACGAGTTTCATGCGTGAGGACGGACAGATGGGGGCCGGATACAGATGCGGCACCTTGCCTCCAACGCTGCAAGAGGCAGAGGAGGTCCAAAAAGCGATCGGCGAATTTATGAAGAGACAGACTATCCAGACGCTGCCGTGCATAGTGGATATCCCTGTCGTCTTCCATATTCTCAGATATAATGACGGAACCACAGGGGATGTGACGGATCAGCAGGTTAATGATCAGCTCGATGTTCTGAACAATGCGTATGCATCGACTAATTTTCGCTTTGTGCTTGACAGCATAGAACGGGTCAACAACACAGTATGGTCGCAAATGAGAACATCCGCGTCGGAATCAGCCGCCAAGCAGGCCCTTGCGATAAGCCCTGCCGTTACCCTGAATATCTACACATGCACAGATTGTCAGGGAAATCTCGGGTGGTCATATCTGCCAAACAGCTTTCCTGAAGGCAACTATATGCACGGTGTTGTGGCGCTTTACTCTTCTTTTCCGGGAGGCAGCGCATCTCCCTACAACGAGGGAGACACAGTTACGCATGAAGCCGGGCATTATCTGGGCCTTTATCATACCTTCGAGGGCGGCTGCGCGGCCCCGGGAGACTACATTAACGACACCCCGTATGAGGCATCCGCCGCATTCGGATGTCCGGCAGTCAGGGACACATGCTCGTCCGCTGGCCCGGACCCAATTTATAATTTTATGGATTATACGGATGACGCATGCATGGACCACTTTACAACGGACCAGGGGGAACGCATTGATTCCTCTGTCGCGCTCTATAAGCCGTCCCTGATTTCCTGCGTACCCATTTCCGGCGCGGACCTGACAGTATCCGGAATTGCCGCCAACCCTGCAACCCCCGCGCCCGGACAGACGGTGAATGTGACCGTGACGGTGAAAAATCAGGGTGACACCGCGGCAGAGGGGTTCAATATTGACTTTTTCAAAAATCTTGCGTCTGCGCCGGGGCCGGGGCAAAATGGAGATTTCCGGTGCAGCAGGACAGGCCTTGCCGCGGGCGCGACAACTGATTGCACCGGCACGATCAGCTATGCGTCAGGAGGCGCTTACCGGATGTGGGCCTTCGTGGACCCCGATCAATACGTTGTGGAGTCCAATGAGAGCAATAACATCTTTGGTCCTCAGGACATAGTTGTTCAGAAGACCCACTATGAGGAGAATGAGTCTGTGGGATATACAGGGAGATGGAGCGACTACAACTGCGTACCCTGCAGCGGCGGCAAGCTTAAGATATCGTCCCGGACAGGGGCAAAGGCGACATTCACATTCAGCGGAACAGGTATCAAGTGGATGGCGGCAAAGACAAGGCAGCTCGGCATCGCAAAGGTATATGTGGATGGCGTATTGCAGACAACAGTGGACCTTTACAGCGCAACGAACCGGGTCAAGCAGGTTGTATTTCAGAAGACAGGGCTTGCCTCGGGGTCTCACACGATAGTGATAGATGTGACAGGGACGAAGAACGCGGCATCCACGGGACAGACCATAGACATTGATGCGTTTGATGTGGTGCTGTAGGAAAGAAACGGTATCCGTGACCGTTGACCGTGTCCGGGCGACTGCACAATAATTACTCCCGAGAACGGGAAAAGGAGACTGGAGTATGAAGTCATCCGTGTCCGTATCAGGTACAATTGACAGTAACGTCCGATGTTTCCGGATTGTCATCTTCTGAGATTGTGGACGTACATATCAAGCCGGCTGGAGACGTAAACGGAGACGGTGTGGTTAATTTGATGGACAAGCTCAAGGTCAGGCAGCAGTTCGGCCAGGCAGGCGGGTGTGGGTGCCAATGAGTCAAGAGTTAAGAGTCAAGAGTCAAGCAGGGCGGGTTTGAAACCCGCCCGTTCGATTAACGGTCCTTCCTGCTCAGCCTGTGCACCATCTCGACCAGCGCTATGACATTGTCGGGCGAGGTCTCGGGAAGCACGCCGTGGCCGAGGTTGAAGATGTGCCCTCGCGCAGATGAAGCCCTGCCTAAAATGTCTTTTACGCGGAGCTCGATTTTATCTTTCGGAAGGAACATGGCGATGGGGTCCAGGTTGCCCTGCACTACGGCGTCGCTGCCGAGCCTTCTGATTGCGTCATCGATATTGATCCTCCAGTCGACGCCGTAGACATCGGCCCCGGAGGTCCTGATTTCTTCCAGCAATCCCGCGGTCTCGCCGACAAAATAGATAATCGGGACGGGAGCGATTTTTTCATCCTTCATCCACTTCTTCAAATCTGCAATAATTTTTTTAACATACTGCAGCGCATATTCTTTAAAGTCACCCGGTGAAAAAATCCCGCCCCACGTATCGAACAACTGCGCGGCCTGCGCCCCGGCCTTAATCTGCGCCTTCAGGTATTCGGTGATGGTTGCGGTTATCTTGTCCATCAGGGAAGCGTATAATTCAGGGGCCTGAAAGATCATCCTTTTTGTATTGAGAAAGGTCTTTGAAGTGCCCCCTTCAATCATATACGTAGCGGTCGTAAAAGGCGCGCCTGAAAAACCGATCAGCGGGACCCTGCCTGAGAGCTCTTTCCGTAAAAGCCGTATCGTGTCCATGACAAACTTCATCTTGTCTTCAGGGTCGGGGACAGAGAGTTTTTTGACTCCGTCTTCATCACGAACGGCCGGGGTCATGACAGGGCCCCTCTTTTCATGAAATTCGAGATTCATTCCCATGGCCTCGACGGGAATGAGGATGTCCGAAAACAGGATGGCCGCGTCCACCTTCAGAATATCAATGGGCTGAATGGTCACTTCCGCGGCAAGCTCGGGGGTCTTGCAGAGTGTAAGGAAATCGACCTTCTTTCTCACGGCCTGATACTGGTCCAGATATCTCCCGGCCTGACGCATTATCCAGATCGGCGTGTAATCCGTTTTTTCTCCACGGCATGCTTTTAAGAACGTATCGTTCATTAATCCCTCCTGATAACTTGTAGTTAGTAGTCAGTAGTTAGTAGTTAAGGGAACCAGCCCGGTTCATTTCCCTTAACTGCTTACTACTAACTACTTGCTGCTATTTTCTAAAAGTAGTTAAGGTAAAGAAGATAAGAGCCTGTTGAGCAGTCTGCCGACTTCATCTGCTTTTGATGACAGGATTATATCTTTTGAATAACCGAGATCTTTCGATAATATTAAATAATATTTTACTTCTTCCAGTGAGCCCTGAGCTATATTATAAAAATTACTTTTATCTTTAATACCCCTTTTTACAAACCCCTCGGCTATATTTGCAGGAACGGATATTGCCGCTTGACGCATTTGAGATATCAGCCCGAATTTCTCTTCAGCGGGGAACAATTTTGTTTCTGTATATATACCCATTACTAACTCATGCGCTTTCTGCCAGACAATCAAATCCCGAAACGATTTTAAATTCCCCATTGCTCTCCCCGCCAACCCCTTAACTACTAACTACTAACTACTTGCTACTAACTACTTATTATCTTTCTTCCTGATTCTCCATGGGACATAAGTGCAGAAGGGCTCCTCTCCTAAATAGTCTCCGCTTACGGCGTAGGCCCTGGCCCTGCATCCTCCGCACACGCCGATATACTCGCAGGAGCCGCATTTGTCCTTGTATCTCTTGAAGTCCCTCATGTCTTTGAAGAGCTCCGAATTTTCCCATATGTCTTTAAAAGACTGCTCCCTGACGTTGCCCGCGGACTTCGGGAAATAACTGCACGGCAGCACGTTTCCGTCTACATCGATAAGGCATATTACCTGTCCCGCGATGCATCCCTTTGAGCCCCCGGTGGAGAAGGAAAGCGTTCTGCGCTCGACTTTCTCCCCTTCCTCCTTCTGTTTCTGGAGCACGATCCTGTAATAATGAGGGGCGCAGGTCGGCCTGACGAGGAGGTCTTTCTCGTCCTTCTCCATCCGGTAATGCCAGTCCAGGATTTCTTCGTAGTCTTCTTTTGAAATCAACTCATTCATAATATCTTCGCCCCTGCCTGTCGGCACTATCATAAACATGTACCAGGCGGTGGCGCCTAACTCTTTCGCGAGTTTGTAGACCTTCGGGATCTCCTCCTGGTTGCGCTTCGTGAACGAGGAGTTTATAAGGAATTTTATCCCGTGTTTATTAAATAACCTCGCCGCGTTTACAACGCCGTCAAAGGCGCCTTTCTGCGACCTGAAATCATCATGGACTTCAGCCGTAGAGCCGTCGAGACTCAGAGACACCATCCTGATCTCGGCCGCCTTTATTTTTACGGCCATCTCTTCAGTCACGAGCGTCCCGTTTGTCGCAAGGCACATCCTGAGTCCTTTTTCCGTGCCGTATTTCGCGATCTCGAAGACGTCTTTCCTTAACAGCGGTTCGCCCCCGGAGAGGACTATAACCGGTTTCGCGTAACCCGCGATGTCATCGATTACCCTGTAGGCCTCTTCAGTCGGGAAGTCAGGGTGCTCTGAAACCACCATCTGCGAAGAAGAGCGGCAGTGCACGCACTTGAGATTACATCTCCTTGTAATCTCCCATGCAATCCATTTAGGCTCAAACTTGTCGATCATGTTTATTCCCTCGATTAATTTTAAAAAAAGGCAGTATTATTTTACCTTTTTCAACATAATTATTGTAGGGGCAAGCAAAAGGCATAGAGCAAAGAGCATAGGGCAAGGGCTTGTGTTTCGGGAGTCCCTCCCGAAACCGGTTCTACCGTGCGCAATCAGAAGCGGATTGATTTCGGGAAGGATTCCCGAAATACAGGGAAGCTGCTACTTGGAGTCTATCCATAAACTCGAACATTGAACTGTCATTCCCGCAGTTTGTTGAGCGGGAATCCATTTTCTTAATAAGTTCTGGATGCCCGATTAAGGACTTCGGGCATGACGAAATTGAAATTCTATAGTTTATGGACAGACACTACTTAAATCTCCCGGTTACAGAAATCCCGCAAATACCTCATTGGACAGCAAGAGCCCTTTTCTGGTGAGTCTCAAAGAACGGTTCAAACCGCTCAAACTGTTCAAACCGTTTATATCAACAATTTCAACCAGCCCCGCCTCCTGAAACTCCCTTATCTCTTTTTCAAAACGGGTCAACAGATCGACCTTATAGCGTTTTGAAAAGTGTTCGATATTAAGCCCGTCAATTCTCCTCAGCCCCAGGAAAACGGCCTCGGAAAGCGCCTTGTCTCCGGTTATATATTCGGTTTCTTTGACTGGACTCTTATCTGCCGATAACGCCTGAATGTATTCATCGAGACGGTCCGTATTATAATACCGTTTTCCTTCTACATGAGAATGGGCGCCGAGGCCCGCGCCGTAATATTCTCCCCGGTCCCAGTAATTGAGATTGTGCCTGCAGAAATGACCCGGTCGAGCAAAATTGGATATCTCATAGTGGACATAGCCGTGGGATGCAAGGTAAGCGATAGTGTGTTCGTACATTTCAATAGTTGTCTCTTCCGCAGGCGGGTTTATTCCCCCTTTGATAAAGAGGGATGAAGGGGGATTTTTTAATAATTCATGTAATGCCGTCCCTTCCTCTACCGTCAGCTCGTATGTTGAAATATGTTCGGGACCAAGACTCACCGCCTTCTCAAGCGTCTTCTCCCAGCTTGCCGGGGTCTGTCCGGGGATGCCGTATATGAGGTCGATACTGATATTATCAAACCCCGCCTCCCTTGCAAAATACACGGCCTGTTCAGCCTCTTCGGAGGAATGGATCCTTCCCAGTAAATCGAGTTCACTGTTGTCAAAGGATTGAACGCCGATACTGGTCCTGTTTATTCCCAGGGACCGGACTGCCTGCAGTTTTACCCTGTCTACAGTGCCGGGATTCGCCTCGATGGTGGCTTCATTACCTTCTTTCCCCTCTATGTCGTCGGAAGGCGTCAGACTGATATGTGTGAAAATGTGCCTGATTAAATCCGACAATGCATCGGTCGAAAGCGCGGTAGGCGTACCTCCCCCGATGTAGAGAGTCGATATCGCTGCCTTGGCCGCAACGGCATCAATCTCTTTTTTCAGGGCTGCGATATAAGCGTTCGCTTTCCCGGAATCATAAATACCGGAAACGAAATCGCAGTAAATACACCTTTTCAGGCAGAACGGGATATGGACGTAAAGCGAAACGGACATGAATAATATTAACACTAACCGGGGAGATCATAAATAAGCGATCAGCTATCAGCTTTCAGCGGTCAGCTAAAAAACAGACTGACTGCTGATAGCTGATCGCTGATAGCTGATAGCTGATTTATAGTGTGATATAATTTTATTAATGAATAGATTGTTGGCGTTAATAATTACCGCCGTCGTTTTTATTTTCAGCGGCTGCGCGTCGTTGCTTCCAAGTTCGAGGGAGACAACAAGGACTCAATCGTGGGGGTCCTTCGAGGAAGCTAAAGCGGCCTTCGAGCAGATCGTCCCTTACAGTACTACGGGCGAGGAACTGCAGAAACTGGGGTTTGACGCAAACGCTACGTCCAATCTGAAGATACTGACTCATCTGGATATCATCCAGAGGTTTATGCTTAACCCTTCCATCAAAAAGGAAGATCTCGATCAGGGCATTCAGGCATGCGTCGATGCCAAGACCGATTGCTGTGCATATGAGCTCAATCTGAGGACCATATCAAGGAAGCGGCACGGGAATGTATTTCTCGATCTCTTCAATTTCAGAAGAAGGACGAATGAAACGGGATGGGAGTTCCAGGCCCTGATAGTCATGGTCAACGGCAAAGTGGTGCATAAGCTCTGGGGAGGGACCCCCTTGATAGATCAAAACAGGGAAGCCAGGAATCCGCTCGGGCCTCTGCAGGAGTCCTCGGGTTTTTTAACAGATACTACCTTCAAGGCGTTTAATCGATAATTACTCTAAGTAGCAAGTAGTTAGTAGTAAGTAGCTAAGGGGGAAATTTCTCAAAGTCGTCCCTTAACTACTTACTACCTGCTACCAACTACTTGCTATTCCCTACTTGTAACGGACATTGATTTCGGATATAGTTAAACGTGATTAAATTATATACCGGCCTGGACATATTGGGTAAGGGCCGGCCCGCGATATTAAAGGGCGCGCGTCTGGGGCTCGTGGTGCATCCTGCCTCTGTGAACAGAAGGCTGGAGCACGCCGTGGATTGCTTCCGGAAGGGCGGCAAATTTGAGCTGAAGGCCCTGTTCGGTCCGCAGCACGGGATCAGGGGAGAGACCCAGGACAACATGATCGAATGGAAAGGGTTCCTGGACAAAAGAACAGGTCTTCCGGCTTACAGTCTCTACAGTCGTACCCGCAAACCGGAGCCGGCGATGTTAAATGACATAGACGCGCTTGTCATAGATATGCAGGACATCGGCGCCCGTTATTATACTTTTATCTGGACCATGGAATTGTGCATGCAGGCGTGCGCTGAGACGGGCAAAGCCGTCGTCGTCCTGGACAGACCGAACCCCCTCGGGGGGACGATCACGGAAGGGCCCGTGCTTGATACTTCCTACTCGTCCTTTGTCGGGCAGAGGCCTTTGACGGTACGGCATGGTATGACGATCGGCGAAATCGGCAATTATTTAAAAGGCGAGTTTTATCCGTCGCTGAATTTTCATATAATCTCCATGAAAGGCTGGAAGCGAAAGATGTGGTTTGATGAGACAGGGCTGCATTGGGTACCGCCTTCGCCCAATATGCCGACTCCGGACACGGCCGTCGTGTATCCGGGGATGTGTCTTCTGGAAGCCACCAATTTAAGCGAAGGGCGCGGCACTACCCGTCCGTTTGAGATCTTCGGAGCGCCGTTTATAGACGCCGATACGCTTGCAAGAGCGCTCGGCAAATTCAGGCTTCCCGGAGTTATTTTCAGGCCGATGTATTTTCAGCCGACCTTCCAGAAACACGCTGGAAGTCTTTGCGGAGGCGCGCAGATACACGTCACCGACAGGAATATATTCAGACCGTTCAAGACAGGGGTCGCGATTATGAAGGCCGTTCATGAGCTGTATCCGGCCCATTTCACATGGAAACAGCCTCCGTATGAATATGAAACAGAGAAGATGCCGATAGATATCCTCGCGGGCACGGACAGGCTCAGAAAGGACATCGAAGACGGCAGGTCCCTTGAGTACATGGAAAAGTGGTGGAGCGGGCAGTGCGGCGAATTCGACAGAAAGGTACGGAGAAGATATTTGATTTATTGACCACGAACTACGTTCCAACGGTTGTTTTGCTGTCATTCCCGCAGTTCTTAAGCGGGAATCCAGATTGAAAGCACTGGATGCCCGATAAAAAAATTCGGGCATGACGGATGGCAAAAAATTCTGGATGATTTTAAGACCACGAATTATAGTATGAAAAAATTGATTAACGTATTCATACCCGCCGCCGGTTTCGGCGAGAGGCTGCGGCCTGTTACGAATTATATCCCTAAACCACTGCTTCCGGTTTTGGGAAAACCCGTTCTGCAGTACGTTCTTGAGAGGGTCTTACAGTTGCCTGTAAACAGGATCGGAATAAATTTGCATTACAGGAAAGAGGATATCGAGGGCTGGATAAAACAATATTTTAAAAATCCCCCCTTACCCCCCTTTGCTAAAGTGGGGGATTCAGGAAGTCCCACTTTGGAAAAGGGGGATACAGAGGGATTTTCAGAAAATAAGATAATCTTTTTCCATGAGGAAACAATCCTCGGCACCGGAGGGGCACTGAAAAATGCGGAAGGCTTTTTAAAGGAAGGGGCCTTTCTCGTGCATAATTCCGACATACTTTCCGGTATAAATCTTGAGGGGCTCCTTCAGCAGCATTTTTCGTCGGGTAACCTCGTGACCCTTGCCGTCCATGATCATCCTAAGTTCAATAATGTCATTATTGACGAAAACGGTTTATTAAAAGATGTAGGGGAGGGTCTCAAACCCGCCCTCTCAGGCGACAGGAAACTTGCCTTCACCGGCATTGCGGTTTATGAGCCGGGGTTTCTTGAATTCCTTCCCGACGGGGCCTCCGGCGTAGTGGATGCGTGGCTGAAGGCGGTCGGGGCGGGGCACAGGCTCGGGACATTTGATCAGAGCTGGGGCGGGTCCGAAGGCCGCCCTTACTGGAATGATATCGGGACCCCTGAAGCATATGCCTCGGCGGTCTTTGACGCTCTGAAATCCGACGGGGAGACAGTATACATTCATCCGTCCGTCGCGGGCTGCGGATATGTTGAAATGCAGGGATACATAGCTATTGAGGAAGGATGTGTAATTGAAGGCTCGGGCGTAATTCGTGAATTACCCGTACTCAGAAATTGTATTCTGCTTCCTGGCAGCAGGGCAGGGGCCGTTCATAAATTGCCTTTGGAAAATTGCATAATCGGCCCTGACGTCAAAATGGACTTCATTGAGACGACTGCTTTGCCGGGGACCGTCGAAGAAGACAAACGGTTGATCGGCGCCGGGGGGTCGGACAGGAAATACTTCAGGGTCAGGAGAGGGAAAGGATCGGCGGTCCTGATGCAGTGCAGAAGGGACGACCCTGATTTTACCCGGCAGGTAGAGTACACAAAATATTTTCTCAGATTTTTTATCCCTGTCCCCGCCTTGATGGAAGTGGACGCCGATGAGAAGCATGCCGTCTTTGAAGACGCCGGGGACACATCCCTTTATAACTGGCTGAAATGTCCGCGCGGGACGCCGGAGGTGGAAGAGATGTACAGGAAGATTATCGATATACTAACCGTTCTTCACACCTCGGCGACCGATTACGTGGCGGAATGCCCGCTTCTTAAAAAGAGGATATTCGATTACGAGTATTTCCGGTGGGAGACGGATTATTTTGTCGAAAGGTTTGTCGAAGGAACAAGAAATATAGAGATAGAGAACTCCCCGGTTGTTGTTGATGAACTGGACAGGCTTGCGTATAAGGCGGACTCGTTTCCCCGGACCATAATCCACAGGGACTTCCAGTCGCAGAATATCATGGTAACAGCCGCCGGCCTGAAGATAATCGATTATCAGGGCGCGAGGATGGGCCCTTCCGCCTATGACGTGGCCTCATTATTATGGGACCCGTATCATCGCCTTGAGGACGATATGAGAGAACGGTTCGTAAATTACTACATCTCTAAAATAGAGGACAAGTTCGACGCGGATTATTTCCGCGAGACACTGATCATATGCAGGCTCCAGAGGCACATGCAGGCGCTCGGCGCGTACGGTTTTCTCTCAGCAGTGAAAGGCAAAAAATATTTTCTCAAATATGTGCCCGAGGGGTTGAGGCTGCTGAAAGAGGATATCCGAACGGTAAAGGATGACTATCCGGAGCTGTATAAGTTGATAACGGGGTTGTGATCGCTTTGCTCATGCAAGGTCGCCGGGCTTTGTATCGATAATCCGGCAGCGAATATGAAATTACTGAACAGGTTTCATCGGCAGTATTTGCCATACTAAGAGATCTTTGACGCAGAGTAAGTTCTTCAAGCACGGCGAGCACCTGCTCAAATGTCATCCATCCTTTCTCGATAAGTATTTCCCCGACGATTTTATGCGGTCTCAGCAAAGTCGAAGGATAACTGGATACCTGTTCTGAAAACGCTTCTTCCATCTGACAAGAGGTTATAAACTTCTTCTCAACTGCAACCTCGCCAAAGCGAAGGGTGTACGTCTTGTAATCATCTCTGTAATTATTTCTCACTTCCAAACCTCCTGCTATCTATTTAAATAAGCAAAAAATATACCCCTATAAATCTTCAGCGGAAATCATTAACAATCCGGATGTTATGCATTTAAAGAGTTACAGAAATACCTGATTTTTTCATTATATGCGGTGAAATAACCGAGCTACCTCTAATTTCACCGATACTTATTACTTCAAAATATTTGACCCGACGTTTATTTCTAAGACGCCAAAAAATTAAAGACCTGTCACCGTTTTATTGTAATGTGATAAAAAGACGGGGATGCCATATTCCAATCCCGCCCCGCTTTTGCTATTATTGAGAGATCATTTTGAAGGTACGAAAGGAGCGTTGTTTGTGAGTGTACATGATTCCATCGGCAGCACGCCGATCGTCAGGCTCGACAGGATCAATCC
Source organism: Nitrospirota bacterium (assembly GCA_016234115.1). Lineage (GTDB taxonomy): Bacteria > Nitrospirota > Thermodesulfovibrionia > UBA6902 > UBA6902 > SURF-23. The sequence goes on along the minus strand of JACRHD010000045.1, from coordinate 12,000 downwards.
GAACCCCCGGGTAAAGCTCTACGCGAAACTGGAGGGCGCTAATCCCGGAGGATCAGTGAAGGACCGGATTGCATATTACATGATCAAGGATGCAGAGGAGGACGGCCGGTTTACCCCTGACCTGACTATTCTCGAACCTACAAGCGGTAACACCGGGATCGGTCTTGCTATGGTAGGGGTCTCGAAGGGATACCGGGTGAAACTGGTGATGCCCGAGTGTGTCAGTCTCGAACGGCGAAAGACCCTCGAGGCCTTCGGCGCCGAGCTGGTGCTCAGCGCAGGCTGCGAAGGCACGGACGGCGCCATCAGGCTTGCGCGCCGGATCTACGACGAGTCCCCTGAAAGGTATTTCATGCCCGATCAGTTCAATAACCGTTCAAACATCAGGGCGCACTACGAGACGACCGGCAGGGAGGCTTACGAGCAGACGGGGGGCGAGATCACCCATTTCATAGCCGGCATGGGAACTACCGGGACCCTGATGGGCGCGGGCATGCGTCTTAAGGAGTACGACCGGGGAATCAGGATCATCGGGGTCGAGCCGAATATCGGCCACAAGATACAGGGGCTGAAGAACATGAATGAGGCGATTGTCCCCGGCATCTACGACCCTTCAAGGCTTGACGAAAAATGCTCCGTGGCCGACGAAGACGCATTCAATACCGCAAGGAGACTGGCCCTCGAAGAAGGCCTTTTCGTGGGCATGAGCAGCGGGGCCGCCATGTGGGTCGCCCTCAGGAAGGCCTCGGAGCTGACAGAAGGAACAATCGTGGTGGTCCTTCCTGACCGGGGTGACCGGTACCTCAGCACCTCCCTCTTCGCCTCAATCTGCGCGCAGTGTCCGCCCTAAGACATTTTTCTGCTTATGTTTTTTTTTAACAAGGTTTCAGGGTCTTTAATCGTCGCATATTTATTGCAGGCACTGTATTACGGCAAGACATTTATTCCCAATAGCAAAACGTACTAAGAGATACGTTTGTAGTAGTGTTTCTCCTGTGCGTCTTTTGCTAACGAAGAGGGGGGTAAATTTCATTATGCTGCGCGCTTAAGGCTGATACGCATCCCGGCCTTCGTTGCAAGGGATATAAGCATTTCCAGACTGAATTTTTCCCATTTTCCTCTTATGAGATCAGAGACCCGTGATTGACTCACACCGAGAATCTCGGCAGCTTTAGCTTGTGTAAGCTTTTTTCTTTTGATGAATTTCCTCAGGTCGGTCATGATCTCAGAACGCATTTGAAGAATCGCCGCTTCCTCGGGAGGAAAGCCGAGATCAATAAATATGTTGCCTGAAGATTTAATAATAGGTTTTGTTTGCGCTTTCATCTTCTCACCACCTCCATTCCGCCCGTCCGGAGATATCAATGTGCTCCGTCCGCCGGATGTCGGTTTTATTAAACTACCCTATAATTTGTTTGTATCGCTTTCGTGCAATTTCAATATCATGTTGATTTGTTTTTTTAGTCTTCTTTTGAAATGAATGGAGAACATAGACGGCATCTTTGAATTTAGCAACGTAGATAAGGCGCCATTCTCCAGGTACGTGAATACGAATTTCCTTAACTCCACGACCTATACCGGGGCATCGGCTTCCATTCGCTCGGTTCAAGTCCGCGCTGAACGGCATGCAGTTCAAAGCCTGCTGCTTTACGTGCTTCTTCAGGAAAGTTCCGAAGATCGTCCAGACTCGAACCTGTAAAATTAAGCGGTTTCATCGACAATTTAAATTATATAAGTTTTTATATATTGATGCAAGCAGATTTTTGGGGGAAAATGGAAAGAGCGGAGAGAGGGGGCTTGCATACATGCATTTAATTGTAAGAAGACTAAAAATGAAGGCAGACAAGCTTCCGCGCAAGGTCTTTATGCGCCGAGAGCATCTCAGGGATTTTGACGAATGACCGCATTACAGCGATATTCATCTGTATTATCTTTTCAATTGCCTCCTGCCTAACTAAAATTTCCATTGTCCCCTCCATCTTGAAGTCACAATTTGTGATTTCAAGTTTGTAAGATGTTGATTATATACCCAAAGATATTCCCTTTGAGGTCACAAATTGTGACCTCAGAAATATTTGTTGCCTTGAAAACAAAAAGGGTGGGAAATCCCACCCTTTAAATTATCGTCTTATGCGCAAGCCATGCGGCTCATCAGATATCCAGGTTCCTCACCTCAAGCGCGTGCCGCTCAATGAACTCTTTCCTCGGCTCCACCTGGTCGCCCATGAGGGTGCTGAAGATTTCCTCGGCTTTTATGGAATCCTCTACGCTGACCTGCAGCAGGGTCCTCTTCTCCGGATCCATGGTTGTCTGCCAGAGCTGTTCGGGGTTCATCTCGCCCAGACCTTTGTACCTCTGGATGGTTATGCCTTTTTTTGCAATGGAGAGGATAAAGTCGAACAGTTCGCGGGAGCTGCCGAAGTTGTGCATGTCGCTGTTATGGGAAACTTTATATGGAGGATGTCCGAGCCCCTTGAGCTCCGCGAAGATTTTCTTCAGCTCCTTGAAGTCCGGGGAGGCGAAGAAATTTTCATCAAGGGTGAGTGTAAGCCCCGCCCTCGACAATTCAATCCTCCGGGACTGATGTTCCTCGTCGAATTTTATCTCCTCCGAGAGGTCCGGGAATTCCTTTTTGAGTCTCTGTAAAAGCTCCTTCATTTCCTTCTCATCCTTTAACAGGGAATTGTTCAGGTCATAATGAAGCAGCGCCTTGATGACCGCGGTGTCGTTTTTCCTCTTGGCAAACCACTCAAGCAGTCTCTCGAACTTTGACAGGTTCTTGATATACGGCATTATCGCCTTTCCGGCAAGCTGCTTGCCGTTATGTATTTCTATCTCATCCACGGCAAGCTCAAAGAGCATGTTCTCAAGCATTCCCTCGTTTTGTATGTACCGTTCGGACTTGCCTTTTTTTACCCTGAAGAGAGGGGGCTGGGCAATATAGAGATAGCCGTTTTCTATGACCTGCGGCATTTGCCGGAAGAAGAAGGTAAGGAGGAGCGTCCTGATGTGCGCCCCGTCCACATCGGCGTCGGTCATGATGACAATCTTGTGATACCGCGCCTTCGCGATATCGAAATCCTCTACCCCTATGCCGGTGCCTAACGCGGTAATCAGTATCTTTATCTCTTCGGAGCCTAACATCTTATCGAAACGCGCCTTCTCAACGTTAAGTATCTTGCCTTTCAGAGGAAGTATGGCCTGGTTGCTCCTGTCCCGTCCCTGTTTCGCTGAGCCTCCTGCGGACTCTCCCTCAACAATGAATATCTCGCTCAGGGCAGGGTCTTTTTCAGCGCAGTCCGCTAATTTTCCGGGAAGACCTGAACTTTCAAGGGCGCCCTTTCTCCTTGTAAGGTCCCTTGCCTTGCGCGCCGCTTCCCTGGCCCTTGCAGCCTGGACCGCTTTTTCAATGATCCTTTTTACTACGGCAGGGTTCTGCTCGAAATAACTCCCTAATACATCGTTCACGACGGATTCGACAATCCCCTTCACCTCGCTGTTTCCAAGTTTGGTCTTGGTCTGTCCCTCAAACTGGGGGTTGGGGAGTTTAACACTTATAATTCCGGTCAGTCCCTCCCTGATGTCATCGCCGGTTATCGATTCCTTGGCGTCTTTCAGGACGCCCGATGATACGGCGAAGGTATTAGCGGTCCTCGTCAGGGCCGACTTGAAACCGGCTAAATGGCTTCCGCCTTCCTTGGTATTGATGTTATTCGCAAATGAGTACAGCGTTTCGGTATATCCGTCGTTGTACTGCAGCGCCACCTCAACGGTGATGCCGTCTTTTTCTTTTGTTATGTATATGGGCTTGGGATGCAATGTGGCTTTGCTTTTATTGAGATGTTCAACAAAGGACACAATGCCGCCTTCATAGATAAAAGTTTCTTGCCTGTTGACGCGTTCATCGCTGATCGTGATCTTCATTCCCTTGTTGAGGAAGGCCAGCTCCCTGAACCTGTGAACGAGCGTGTCAAAATGAAAATCGGAGGTGTCGAATACCTCGGTGTCCGGTTTAAAGGTTATCTTGGTCCCCCTGTTTTTTGTCTTCCCGACAAGGGTGAGCGGCCCCGTGGGCGCGCCCCGCCTGTAATGCTGTTCCCATACCTGTCCGTTCTGTTTGACCTCGAGGTCCAGCCATTCCGAGAGCGCATTCACGACTGATACGCCGACGCCGTGAAGTCCGCCGGAAATTTTGTACGCCTTGCTTTCGAACTTGCCTCCCGCGTGAAGCTCCGTCAGGGCTATCTCGGCGGCGGTCCTCCCCTCGGGGTCCCCGGGGTGCTTGCCTGTGGGAATGCCCCTGCCGTTGTCGATTACCGTTATGCTGCCTTCAGTGTGAATGGTGACCTCGATGGTGTCGCAGTAGCCCGCTAACGACTCATCGACGCTGTTGTCCACCACTTCATACACGAGATGGTGAAGACCTTCAAAACTCGTATTGCCTATATACATGGCGGGTCTCATCCTGACGCCTTCGAGGCCCTTCAGTACCTTTATCTCACCCGCGCCATAGTTCTCTTCATTAATCTTATCTGTCATGTGCTTCCTTTCCTTTTTTAGGGCCAAGGGCCAAGGGTCAGGGGGCAAGGGTTAAGAAAAAGCCTTAACTTGCAGGGTCTCTTGACCCTTGACCCTTGGCCCTGTTTCTTAAGTTCTCATAGGCATTATAACGCACAAATAGTCCTTGTTGTTCTCCTCGAGCACAAGGGTAGGGCTGAGCGGCTCCTGGAGCTCCATAAGGACCGATTCGCTCCCCATTGCCTGGAGTATGTCCATTAGGTAACGGGCGTTATACCCCACCGTCATCTGTTCCCCCTTGTACTGGGCGGCGATTTCTTCCCTTGCCTCGCCTATGTCGGGGTTCATGGAGATCAGTGTGATCTTGCCGGGCTCCAGGTCGAACCTCACCGCGTGCGTCCTTTCCCTGCTCATGATAGAGGTCCTTCTAAGTGCCCTGAGAAACTCGGTCTTGTTGATGACCACCTTCTTCTCATTATTTTTGGGGATGACCTGATCATAGTTCGGATATGTTCCTTCAATAAGCCTTGAGGTCAGTACGACCCCGCCGATACTGAAAAAAACATGGTTCTTGTCGATGTAAATGGTTATGTCTTCCGCGCTCCCCTCGATCAGTTTCTTCAGCTCAAGGGCGGCCTTCTTGGGGAGGATTATCTTCTTCTCCTCGGACAATTTGCCTTCCACTGTTATTGTAATCAGTGAAAGCCTGTGGCCGTCGGTGCCTACCATCCTGAATTCCACATTCTTCTTCCTGGGCGTGAAGTGGAGGAGGAGGCCGTTCAGGGTATATCTCGTGTCGCTTTCGCCTGTAGCATATACGGTCTTCTCGATCATGCCCCCGAGTTTTTCCGCGGATATGATAAGCTCCTCGGATTTGTTGACCTCGGGCAGTGCCGGAAAGTCCGATTCCGGGAGCCCCATGAGCTTGAACGTGCTTTTTCCGGAAGTGACCCTTATCCAGTTGTTCTCCTGGGCCTCCAGCAGGATATCGCCTTCTACTTCTTTCGCTATCTCAAACAGCTTCCTTGCCGGGATACACAGGCTGCCTTTATCGATGATCTCGGCCTCCAGAGGGCCTCTGAGAGCAATATCAAGATCGGTAGCCATAAGGGAAGCGGTCTTGTCGACCTTCAGCAGGAAATGGCTGAGGATCGGCATGGTCGTTTTTTTGTCCACTATCCCCTGGATGTTTTGCAGAACGTTCTGTATCTCTTCCTTCTGTATCTTCAGCTTCATTTTGTCCTCCCGGCGTTATTGAAAAACACGTAGGGCAGGGCCTCAGCCCCGCTGTCCGCAGCCCTGAAGGGCCGCCCTACAATTTTTATGTTGTCCTCTGTGATAATGTCGGTCATTCGGATTTCAAGGCAATCGGACAGTTACCGATGATTATCAGGAACCGCTGATTTTCTTTATAAGGTAATCGATCTTTTTGTCGAATTCTTCGTCCTGTTTCCTGCGCTCATCTATCAGCTTGCAGGCGTGGATGACGGTGGAATGGTCTTTGCCCCCGAAACTTTTCCCTATTTCGCTCAGGGAGGAATCAGTAAGAATTTTACTCAGATACATGGCGATCTGCCTTGGAAAGGCGATGTCCCTGGTCCTCTTCCTCGCCTTTATGTCCTGACTCTTCAGTCCGTAATATTCACAAACATTCTTCAGGACGTATTCTACCGTTAAGGCCTTTTCTTCCTCGTGGACGAGGTCTCTGAGCACTTCCTTTGTCATTTCTACGGATATGGTCTTGCCCGTAAGGGAAGAATGGGCCCCAAGCCGTATCATGCACGCCTCGAGGTCCCTGATGTTCGACTTTATCCGGCTTGCAAGATAGAAACTGACGTCCTCGGGCAACTGGATGCCTTCCATTTCGGATTTTTTCCCCAGAATGGCCATCTTGGTTTCCACATCGGGGATCTGGATGTCCGCTATGAGTCCCATGCCGAACCGCGACCTCAGACGCTCGGTGATCGGGGCAATGTCCTTCGGGGGCCTGTCGCTTGAAAAAACGATCTGTTTATGCGAGTCGTACAGGGCGTTGAACGTGTGAAACATTTCCTCCTGCGTGCCGCTCTTTCCGGCGATAAACTGGATATCGTCTATGAGAAGTACGTCGAGACCCCTGTATTTCGCCTTGAATTCATCCATCTTGTCGTTTCTCATGGAATAGACGAACTCATTGGTAAACTGCTCCGCCGGGGCATACATCATCTTTACCCCCTGCTGCTTGTCGACGATCCTGTTGCCGATGGCGTTCATGAGATGGGTCTTGCCGAGCCCGACCCCTCCATAGATAAACAGCGGATTGTAGGCCTTGCCGGGCGCGTCGGCGACCGCCCTCGCGGCCGCATGGGCAAACTGGTTGCTTGCCCCTACGACAAAGGCCTCAAAGGTGAATTTCGGATTGAGGAATATCCCCCGGTTCGCTAATTTTGCCCTCCTGTTCTCCTGCTTCGTCTCGATCTTCCTCATGGCAGGGTCTTCCTTTTTCTCAAAGACCCTGAACTTGATGGACACTTCCTTTTTTAAAAATTTTTCGGCGGTTTCGGAAATGAGAGCGGGATAGTGATCTTCAATCCATTCCTTGAAAAACCTGTTTGGGACTTCAACGGTTATCTGCTGGTCCTGAAATTCAATGAATTTCAGGGGCCTGAACCACAAATCAAAGGTCTGGCTGCCTACTTTGGCGCCTATTGCTTCGATCGTTTTTGTCCAGGCTTCTTCCATATTCATTGCGGCCCTCTATCCGGATTGCAAGACAGTTGAAAAGACTATTATAGTTACTAACACCTGTTTATAAATTGTTGATATCTTTTCCTGGCAGAAGAGTGAGCTATTATATCCCAACTCCGTTACCGGAGGCAAGCTTTTTTTGACTCTGAAATTGATAATTTGATTTTATAGAGATATAAACTTTATACTTTTTAAATATGGTTTCAATCGTTATACCCACATATAACGCGGAACGGTTCATGACGCCCCTCCTCGCATCCATTTTCAGGAATGAAATCGAAGACATGGAAGTAATAATTGTCGACGACTGCTCAAACGACAACACGGTGACGGCGGCAAAAACCTGGCCGGTAAGGGTCATTGAGCTGAAAAAAAACGGGGGGCCGGCCAAGGCGCGCAACATAGGGGTGGAGGCTGCAAGGGGCGACATCATTTTCTTCCTCGATTCGGACGTGATAGTGCTGGACGGAGCTGTAAAAGAAGTAAAGGACTATTTCGACAAAAACCCCTCGGCGAACTGCGTTATCGGCGTGTGCTCCACCGAGCCGCTCAACAGCGGCTTTGTGCCTTCGTATATGGCGATGTTTGAATACATACACCTTATCGGACAGCAGTATGCCGGGGTGAGCGTCTTTGCCCCGAGGTGCGGCGCGATAAAGCGGGACTTCTTCCTGAAGATCGGCGGGTATGACGAAAATTACAGGGGGGCCGACGTCGAGGACTTTGAATTAGCGAGAAGGATTAATAAAACAGACAGCATCATTCTCGATCCCAAGATAGTCGTCAGGCACCAGTTCGCAAATTTCAGGCAGGCACTGAGGATTTATTTCAGGCGCACTGTAATGTGGGTGCACCTGTTCTTCAGGGCGAAAAAGCTCGACAACGCCGGGCCTACCTCCCCGGGCAACGGTATCGCCGCTATATGCGCCTTTTTCAGTTTCCTTCTGCTTTTTCTTGTGCCGCTTGCGGGTTCTGCGAGGCTGCCGTTTTTGTTCCTGCTGACTGTTTATACAATCTCGAACCTGAGATGGTGGAATTTCATGCGCAGGGAAAGAGGGTTGATATTTGCAGCAAGGGCGTTGTTGCTGAATTACTTTTTGGGCATAGAGATTATGATTGCCGCGACTTACGCCATGGTGAGTTATCCTTTTAAGAAGGGTTCGAGGGGTCAAGGGTTCGAGGGGTCAAGTGGATAAGCTTCGTTATTATCTCGGACCCTTGACCCCTGTTAGTTTCTTATTATGAATAAAAATTTAGTCGTACTGACATATGCAAACGCGAGTCCTTTCCCGTACCACGCCTGGACGCCGCTGGCGATCCTTTCCATCGGGGCCTATCTGGAGGGGCACGGCTTCGAGGTCGAGTATTTTGACGAAAGGATCCATAAGAAGGAGCGGTTTTTACAGTTGGTCCGCAGGAAGCCCCTGCTTTTAGGTCTTTCGACCATGACCTGTTATCAGATAAAAAATACCCTCAGGCTTGCAAAACTCGTCCGCAAAATCGATCCCGGCATACCTCTCGTATGGGGAGGCACGCATCCGTCCATGATGGCAGGGCAGACGCTGGAATCCCGGTTCGTAGACTTTGTGGTGAAGGGAGAAGGGGAACTCACTCTGCTTGAATTAGCGCGGGCGCTGATAAAGGGGGACAAGGATTTCAGCGGCATTGACGGGCTCGGCTGGAAGGGCAACGGGAAGAATACCCTAAATAAAGACAGAGAGTTCCTCGATATAGAGACCCTGCCGTTTCCTTACGACGGCAGGGGCAAAGAAATACTTCTGGAATACATAAGGAGGTCGGGAGACACCCTTGAAAATATCGGGTACGAATCCTCCAGGGGCTGCCCTCACAAATGCGGCTTTTGCTACAACGTATTTTTCCATAAAAATGTCTGCCGCATCAAGAGCGTTGAAAAGGTACGGACCGAGCTTCTCAAACTTAAGGCCTTAGGAGTTCATAAATTGACCTTCTATGACGACACCTTCCTTGCGGGCAGGAAGGACATGATGCTCAACATCCTCGATCTCCTGCGGGAACTTGATTTTAAATGGATCGCCAACGTCAGGATAAACACCTTCACCCCTGAGCTGCTGAAGAAGTTTGAAGACAGCGGGTGCGTGTACCTGTTCTTCGGTGTGGAGTCGCCGGACGACGAGGTCTTGAAGTACATCAGAAAAGGGCAGAACAGAAGGATGATCGACGAGGGTATCGCCACCGTCTCCAAAGGCAACATCAAGACGCTCTACTCACTGATAATCGGCCTGCCCAATCAGACGGATGAACAGCTTACCAGGACCTTGGACTTCGCGGACGAAATCCGCGGCAGGCACCCCGGCTCGGAAGTGCCTATCCAGCCGTATGTGCCCCTGCCGGGGACCTTGTTGTACGATGAGGCGCTGAAGGCCGGGTTCAGGCCGCCGGCGAGCCTCGAGGGCTGGAAGAATTTCGGTCACGACGAGATAAGAAATCCGTGGATAAAAAACCCGAAGCTCCTGAACGCAATATATATAAACACCTTCCTTGCCTTCCGCTACGACAGGTTTCTCAGAAACTTCTGGAGCCGCCTCATATTCGGCCCGCTGCACTCGCTCTCGCTCTGGAGATGGAGAAACCGGAATTACAGATTCTTCATCGAGCTTTATCTTTACCTTTCCTACAAACGGCTCGGGCGTTTTTTCATTTTTCTGGAAAAAATGATCAAGAGCTGAGCGCCCGCAAATCAAGTTTTGGAAGAATATTTCCGAATATAATCTTATCCGTACAATGTCTTGACATCAAGTAGCGGCTAAGATATAGTTTTCCATATGGGACCAGGTTATTAAACGGAACGTGTAGTGGCATTGATAAAGATCGGGGATACCGTGAAATCGCGGAAGCTTACCAGAGAGGCGCTTTTATTTTATCTCTCTGTTGCCGTCCTTTTGCCCTCTTATCAGGGTTTTGAAAACGGCACGACATTTCATTTCTTTAAAATATTGGAACCACATGCCTACTTTGATTATCACAGCCGGTCTGAGATCGAGGCCTCTCATAAGCGCGTTCGCCCTCATGCCTCGCTCTATTTTTTTCCATCACACCGGTTACAGAGAGATTATTTCAAGGCGGGAGCCGACCATGTCTTCGGCGCAATTCCCGATGCATTTTTATTCCACGCGACGGAATATTCCGGCGATAATGTATCTTCCAGACAATCAGCCTCAACGTATATTTGCGGGCATATAACTTCCGGCCTCTCCCCTCCGCCGACTATTTGAAATTACTCCGGCAGTGCAAAAGAACCCGAACTGATTATCGTTTGATGCAGGAAGTTGTTTAATTATAAGAAGGGGGAATATTGATGAACCGAAGAATGTTGACGTTTATGATCGTTTTTTTATGCGCGGCGGCCATCCTGGCAGCCGGCGCCCTTGCAGCAGAGAAAAAAGAGTCTGCGGGCGATGAGTTCGCAGGGTCCAAGGCATGCATGAAATGCCATAAGACGGAATTTGAAAGCTGGAATAAAACGCTTCACAGCAAGATGGTCCAGAAGAAGGATGACGGCATCCTGAAGGCAGTTGTAGAGAAATGGGCCACTGACGGGACCAATCCCGGTCCGACAAAGGGCAATGTCTCCGGCGCCGAGTATAAGCTGGATGACGTTGACTTAGTGGCCGGGGGCTACTGGAAACAGAGGTTCCTGGTGAAAAACCCGGCGACGGGCAACCATCAGTTTCTTGACAAGCAGTTCAACAGGATGAGCGGGGAGTCGGAACCTTACGGACAGAAGAACGACTGGGAGTTTATGTGCGCGACGTGTCATACAACGGGATACCGTCTTACCGCATACGACCCGGCAAACCTGAAGGACGCAAAAGCCACTTTCAGCGAAATGAACGTCGCGTGTGAGGCGTGCCACGGTCCCGGGGCAAAACATGTCAAGTCAAAATCCAAAAAAGACATATTCAACCCTTTGACACTTTCAAAGGCGGAGCAGTCAAGACTGTGCGGATACTGTCATATCAGGCTGGAAAATGAGAAATTCAAAACTCCGCAGGGCAATTTCCGTGAAGACTTCCCGGCCCCGAAGGTCGGAGATACCTTTAAGCCCTGGGACGACTGGACGAAGTGGTATCCTGAAGAGGCCATTATTCCGGGTGTGCATCCTGAAGATAAAATCGACGCTGAATACAAAGGTGACCTTAAGGGTATGTTCATAGTGGACGACATCTCAAAGGCCAATGGCGTATATGAAGAAGGCAAACACCACCAGGAATATCAGGGTCTCATTCAGTCCAAGCATTACAAGGAGAACATCGCAAGCTGCGTGGACTGTCACATGCCGCACGCGGGCAAGAACATCAAACAGAGAGTCGCGAAAGAAATGTGCAAGACATGTCACGGCGACACTTACAGTTATGAGAAGATCATGCCCGGCACGGGCGGCACGGCCAAGAACCTGACCGTAAGAACACACACGTTCCTTAAAGGCCAGAGCAGGGCGTCCAAGCCGACCGCGTCAGGAACTCCTGAATTGTACAAGAAGTAAGTTGAGAGGTCAAAGGCGGGGGCGACCCCGCCTTCAGCCTTTTAAAATCTACCCCGGTCGCTTTCGTAATCTGAAATCAACAAAATATATTATGACCAGGATATCCGTTCTTCCCGAAATATTAATCAATAAAATAGCCGCCGGCGAAGTGATAGAGCGCCCTGCTTCTGTTGTGAGAGAGCTTATCGACAATTCGATTGACGCGGGGGCGACTCGGATAGACGTCGAGA
>JACRHD010000042.1 GCA_016234115.1 Nitrospirota bacterium | reverse complement strand
TATCGGCAGGACATGAATATAAGCTGACGGGTTTATCTTCAGGCCGATATCACGTGCCTTAACATTCATGGAATTCTGCACTGCCGGGATGAAAGGTGAACGGCCTATGTATACGGGATCAAAACCGAGGAATATGTGGTGCATTGCAGTATTAAAAACTATAGTAAGGTCATCGATTGCAAAACCGGGATCAGGACCGTCTTTAATAACTTCAGAAACAGCCCTCTCAATGATCTCATTAAGTCCGTCAATGATGGCCTTCTGCATTGTTACAAGTCCTGCCGGATTGGTCATCGCATACGTAATGCGTGACATGACATCCTCACCATACGGGACCTGCGGGTTCATCATTGATTCCGTATTTACCACCTTGCCTGTGATCAGATCGGTTAAATAACCGACACATGTTGTGGTGCCGATGTCAACAGCAAGCCCGTAACATGTTTCTACAAATCCGGGCTCCACTTTTATTATATCACTGTCCATCCATACAGTCGCCGTCGCCTTCCATCCACCTTTTCTCAGAACATTCTGAAGCTTTTTTAAAACAAGATAATCGATGGTAAGGTCCTTCAGGCCATAGGTATCTTCCAAATACTTCAGTACCCTTTCGTTATCGCCTGTTGTCATATCATGAAGTGTTGGAGGGACCAGTTCGATATTATACTTTTTCACTGCGGGGTCCAGGGCGATGGACAGCTCTTTTGCCGCCTTGCGAACGACCTGTTTGCCGGCCCTGGAACGTTCCGGCACGAATACCTTTACATCTCCATGCACTTCCGCTGTGCAGGCGAGGCGGACCCCGGGACCGTCTTCAGGTTTTATGTGCTTTTTTTCAGCTTCCGTAATAAGAGAAAGATGGGACATCCCTGATTCCATATTGTCTTTCTCAAAATAGCCTTCTTCTATTCTGACCTTGCACTTTCCACACACCTTTTTGCTCCCGCAAAGGCCTTCAATATCAACTCCCAGTGCCTGCGCAGCTTCAAGGAGTGTCTTTCCATCCTCCACTTCGCCCCTTCTTCCCGATGGCTGAAAGATCACTTTATGTTTTTTCATCTGTTATAATTTTCCTCCCATATGGGCAGACAGTTATGCATAACCCGCAATTGGGTTTTCCGTTTACAGCTTTACTTTTCTTTTTGTGGGCGCTGCAATAGCTCAATCTGACAAGTTCAACAAAGGGTCTTTTTCTGGACCAGTCATTTCCGGTAATCGCCCCGGAAGGACAGTGGTCTATACACATCCTGCAGTCACCGCAAAGGCAGTCCTCGATTGGGGCGCCGTTTTTTAGAGGGGCATCCGTAAGCACTGTCGCAAGTGAAAGGCGCGGACCGTGGGTTGGATTTACAAGCAGACCATTTCTTCCTATCCAGCCTATCCCGGCGGATGTGGCTGCGATCTTGTGCGTAAACATCGGGTACAGTTTAGATACGAATGTATTTATTATTCTGTCCGAGTCAGGCGGAATACAGAGATATTTACAGCCCTCTGTTTTGAGGATCTTTACGGCCTTTTTCTGAAGATCGGCCAGTAATTGAACGGTCTTCTCGTTTAAATTTCTGCATACCCCAATTGATATAGACCTGTGCAGATGAGCGATATCCGCATCAAGAAAACCTTTCAGATCAGCAAAGCCGACAATATCAGCGCCTGACCCGAGGAGTTCCTTTTGCAAAATATCATTCATCTAACCCTTCTTGCTCTCTGCCTCTTCTTTCATCTTTTTCAGTGAACTGATCATATTGATCGCATCCTTAAGCGCATTGTTCGCATCTTTAGCGTACCCGTCCGCGCCCCACTTATCGGCAATGTCCTGGGACACAGGCGCGCCGCCGATCATGATCTTTATGTTGGGGTTTTTTGCCTTCAGATTATCAATTACTTTTTTCATGCCGACCATTGTCGTTGTCATCATGGCAGAGAGACAGACAAGGTCGGAGTCTGTCTTGATCTGCTCCTCCACGAATTTATCGAGCGGGACGTCCCTGCCGAGGTCATACACGGTGAAGCCTGCGACATCAAACATCATCTTCACTATATTTTTCCCGATGTCGTGAACATCCCCTTCAACAGTCCCGATAACAACCGATCCTCTTACACCAAGGTCCATCTTCTTTACATGTGGTTTCAATATGTCCAGTCCCGCGTAAAGGGCGTCCGCGCACATGAGCAGTTCGGGTACGAAATACTCCTGGGATTCAAACAGCCTTCCCACTTCCTCCATACCGCTTACAAGCCCGTTGAATATTGCGTCGTTTCCCTCAAGCCCGTTATCAAGAGCTTCCTGTGCCCCCTCTTTTGCCGCATCTTCGTCGTACTGTATAACCGCATTTCTTAACTTGTCGAGTATCTCCTGTCTTTTTTTATCTGTGGCCATAAAGTTACCTCCTCTATTTTTTTACCTCTTCCATCATGGCTTTAATATTTTCCGGCGGCACTGTAGGCCATATATCGCATCCGGGCCACACAGCGCTCACGCCATTGTCAATACATTTCCTTATAGTCTCTTTTACGAGAGCAGTGGTCCCCGACACGAGGACATTATATGGATCATAATTGCCGAACAGCAGGGTTTCACTGCCTATCTTCTTCCGTGTTTCGGCAACATCATTCTTCTGGTCCACACTGATGGCCTTTGCCCCGGACTCAACCATGAAGCCCGCGATGTCATTCGTTTTCCCGCATATATGAAGGACGTTATTGACTTTCAATTCAGAAAATATTTTTTTGAGATAAGGCTGGATAAGGTTTTTAAAAACCCTCGGGCTCAGGACGTCCGATGTGGCCCCCATCTCTCTTACGGTTATGTAATCTATTCCCGTTTTTTCATATTCTTTTGCGATCATGATAATGGCATCGGCAAGGAGATCGAGTAACTTTCCCACCTTGTCAGGTTTTTTAAAAGACAACTTCAGCAGATCATTGAGTTCCATGATCTGTCCGGCAAGAGTAAACGGACCGAGAACATACGTGCCGATTGCAACCTCGTTGCCGATATCTTTCCTGATAATACTGATGGCATCTTTCATCAGCGGGATCCTTCCCCGGGATGTAAGGTCTGACGGAAGGGTTATGTCCATTTCATCCTCACTGTGGATGAGTTTCCTTTTGATCGTGGGATAAACGATG
>JACRHD010000044.1 GCA_016234115.1 Nitrospirota bacterium | reverse complement strand
GGAGGCACAGAGTTAAAAAATAAGAGAAAAGGCCAATATGAATCATTCACCTAAGTGATGAAGCAAAATTATTCGATAACCTCTTGTTTTCTCAGTGTCTCTGTGCCTCTGTGGTAAATGAACTGCTGTTTTTAGGTTAAAAGCAGGGAGTCATGAAAAGATATAGCCGGAAACTGTCTGAGGATTCGCCGGACGCTGAAGAAGAGCGTCCGATATCGATAGAATAAGGAGGAAGCAGACATGTCAACGTCAACAGGAAAGCAACTGGCGCAAAACATTCGCGGAAAGATCGAAGAACTGAAGAAGGTATGCGCAGGGCTCGATGAGGACGCAGCCTCACGCGCGCCCGAGGGACGATGGTCTCCCAAAGAGATACTTTCTCACCTCCTGGGTCCTGAAGGAACGGCTCATCTGCAGCTCATGCGGGCTTTTCTCGACCAGGAGACCCCAAGTATCGACATGAAGGCTGAGGACCCTTTTTTCACTGAGAAGCGCAGCCGGATGACCTTTGCCCGGCTCATGTCCGAGGTCGGGGCGGAGTATGAGCGTATCTCAGGGTTTGCGGAAGGCCTATCAGGCGAGCAGTTAGGCCGCAAGGCCCATATTCCAATGCTCAAGGAATCGCCGTTAGGTGAATATCCTACGCTCGAAGGCTTTATCGGGGGCCTGGGGGAGTATCATCTTCAGTTTCACATCGACCACATGCGAGAGATATTGCAAGGTCTCGGCGTTGCGGCAAAATGATAAGGACGCTCCCTGATTACGCGTAACGATTCAGGCCTGATCGTATTCCCGGATCAATGTTTCAATCAGCTTTTTTACCGGGACGATTTCCGTGCACCTGTACGCGTTGGAACCCGCAAAAACGAAACCTTCATCAAGGTTCCCTTCTGCCGCATTCGTCAGCGCCCTGGCAATGCAATACGGGGCCGTTTGGGGATCGCAGGTCTTCAGGCAGCGATACCTGCACGACTTGGGTTTGGTCTGACCTTTCTTGATGTCCTCGACAAACTTGCTTTTAATAACCCTGCCGGGCAGTCCGACCGGACTCTTTATGATTACCATATCTTCTTTGCCCGCTTTAATGAACGCCTGTTTGAAATTTTCATGAACATCGCATTCATCCGTGCAGACAAACCGGGTCCCCATTTGCACGCCTGAAGCCCCTAATTCGAGAAAGTGGGCGATGTCTCCGCCGTCATAAATTCCTCCGGCCGCAATAACCGGAATAGGCGGATCAAACGTTTTTGCAAACTTCACAATTTCAACAATCAGGTCATCGAGCGCTGGCGCCTTCCCCCCGACCATGTCCTCGAAGTCATACCCCACATGACCGCCTGCCTTGGGGCCTTCGACTATCACGGCGTCCGGCAGTCTGTTGAAATTTCTTTTCCACTTGCTGCAAATGATGTTTAAGGCCCTTACCGATGAAACTATCGGGAGCAGTTTTATATTTTTCCCCTCGACAAATTTCGGCAGTTCCAGCGGCAGCCCGGCCCCGGATATTATAAGGTCGATACCTTCATCCGCGGCGGTCTTTGCCAGCGACTCATAGTTGGAAAGCGCGACCAGCAGGTTCACGCCGATTATGCCTTTGCTCATACTCCTGGCCTTTTTTATCTCCGTCCGCAAGGCCTCATTATTGACGGCCTCATATTCCAGCCGGGGCAGGTCTTCGAACTTCCCCAGGCCGACCCCCGCAATCACCCCCACACAGCCTTCATTTGCAACCGCAGCGGCAAGCCTCGAACGTGAGACCCTGACCCCCATGCCTCCCTGTATAATGGGAGGATACACCCTTAAGTCGCCTATTCGTAATTCAGGTAATTTCATTTTCATCATAAAGTTCCGTTGTAATTTCTCATGAAGATTCCGACTCCTGTTAAAAACAGGTCTGTATTATTACTGCAACGTCCTGTCTTTATCCCTAAAATCTTTATTCAGGCAGATTGAAGGGGAACCCGGCAGACATTTCAGAAAGGTTCTTCGGACAATGCTGAGTCCTGCAATGTATCTGCATATCATAAACCCCTTAGATCGTGATTTTCAAGGGAGGGCGGCAGTGCCCACGCTGTCTTGGGTAAATGCCTCCCGTACACTATCTCTTCCTCAACGCCTCTTCCACCGTCTTTATAGCGCAGAATTCCCCGCACATGCTGCACACATGCTCCTCCGTCGGCGGGACCTCGGCGCGCCACTGCCTGACTTTATCGGGGTTTAATGAGAGGGCTATCTGGCCGTTCCAGTCCAGGGCCTTTCTTCTCCTCGCCATCTCTATGTCCAGATCAATTGCTCCCTTTACACCCTTGGCGACGTCCGCCGCGTGCGCCGCGATCTTTGACGCGATGACCCCTTCTTTCACGTCTTCGATATTCGGAAGCCTGATGTGCTCGGCCGGCGTCACATAGCAGAGAAAATCCGCTCCTGCCGCGCCCCCTATTGCGCCTCCTATCGCGGCGGCTATGTGGTCATAGCCCATGGCTATGTCCGTCACAAGCGGGCCGAGGATATAGAACGGCGCCCCCTTGCAAATCTCTTTCTGAAGTTTGATATTAAGCTCCACCTGGTTAAGAGGCACATGACCGGGGCCTTCGATAATGACCTGTACGCCCGCCTCAACTGCCCTGTCCCTCAGTTCACCGAGCGTTAGAAGCTCATCCAACTGCGTCCTGTCCGTCGCGTCGGCAAGGCATCCCGGACGCGCGCCGTCGCCGAGGCTCAGGGTGAGGTCATATTTTCTTGAAAGCTCAAGAAGCCTGTCGTATTGCTCATACAGGGGATTTTCCCTGTCATTGTAAATCATCCACTCGACAAGAAACGCCCCTCCCCTGCTGACGATGTCGAGGACCCTTCCTTCCTCTCTGAGGGCCTGGATCGTTTTTCTGGTAAGCCCGCAGTGGACCGTGACAAAATCAACTCCCTGCTCCGCCTGTTCTTCAATGGTCCTGAAGAGATCATCCGCGCTCATTTTTGAAATAGAGCCGCTCTCTTCGGCCGCCTTTGCGACTGCTTCGTAGATCGGCACTGTTCCCACGGCAACGGGCGATTTCCTCAGCAGGAGTTTCCTGATGTCCTGTATCGGCCCACCCGTGGAAAGGTCCATCACGGCATCCGCGCCGTACTTCACCAGGACGTCGAGCTTCTCCATTTCATCGTCGAGGGAAATCTTGTCCTTCGAGGTCCCGATATTAGCGTTTACCTTTGTCCTTAATCCCCTGCCTATTCCCAACGGCTTTATGTCGTGGAAGGCGTTGCGCGATATGACGCTTACGCCTGATGCGATGTCTTGCGACAACCTCTCGGGTTCGATGCCTTCATCAAGCGCGACCTGCTTCACCTCATCCGTGATGGTTCCTTTTCTTGCAAGATCGATTCGCGTATGCTGTAATTTTTTATTCATAATATCTCCTGTCTGGAATTTAAAAATCCCCCTTCCTCCCCCTTTTCCAAAGGGGGATTTTAATATCCCTCTTTGGCAAAGACCAACAGTAGGTGCCTTAAGCAGGGGCAAGGGGAGATTTTGTAATTATAAAGCATCGACTATTTCAGCTAACTCCTCCGCTTTCCCCTTTATATCCTCAGCGCCTAATATCTCCGATATCATCGCGGCCCCGTATGCGCCTGCCTGCTTAACTTCTTTCACCCTGTGACTCTTTATGCCGCCGATTGCGAAGACCGGGACGTTCATTTTCATACATACATTTTTTAAAATCCCGGTCCCGAGGGGCTTGCCGTATTTCAACTTTGACGGGGTCCTGAAGACCGGCCCCAGCGTAATGAAATCCGCGCCCTGCTTCTCAGCCTCTCTGGCCTCTTTGAGAGAATGCGTCGAGACCCCTATCAAAAAACGTGACGAGTGACGAGTGACGGGTGACGAGTGAAAGGCCTTCTTTGCTACATCAGCAGGAATACTGATCTGTGTCAGATGCACCCCGTCGGCGCCGACTGCAAGGGCGATGTCGAGCCTGTCATTGATAAAAAGCCTTGCGTCATATTTCGCCGTAAGCTCTCTCATCTTATACGCAAGCTTCAGCAACTCACGTGTTTCCATATCTTTCTCTCTGAGTTGAACAGCCTTTATTCCGCCTTTTAAGGCCTGCCTGACGGCAGCAGTCAGCGAACAGCGATCAGCGGTCAGCTTCCTGTCGGTAATTAAATATAATTTGAAATCAATCATAATACGCTATCGAAGGGCGGGTCACCGCCTCGCCCCTACTAAACTCTTAACTCTTAACTCTATCACAGCATGCCCTCTATCGGGCTGCTTGCAGTCGCGTAGAGTTTCTTCGGCATCCTGCCGGCTTTGTACGCGAGGCGTCCGGCCATAACGCCATACTTCATGGCCCGCGCCATAGCAATCGGGTCTTTGGCCCCTGCAATCGCGGTGTTCAGTAATACCGCGTCACAGCCAAGCTCCATTGCAACGGCGACATCGGAAGCCGTCCCGACTCCGGCGTCCACGACAACAGGGACCTTCGCCTGTTCAAGTATTATTTTTATGTTATAAGGGTTCCGTATCCCGAGTCCTGAACCGATAGGGGCCGCAAGAGGCATAACAGCCGCCGCGCCCGCCTCCACGAGTCTCAGCGCCATGACCGGATCATCGTTGATATACGGAAGCACGATAAAGCCCTCTTTTGCTAATATCTCCGTTGCCTTGAGCGTTGCGCATGTGTCGGGAAACAGGGTCTTCTCGTCCCCGATCACCTCGAGCTTGATAAGGTCCGATACGCCCGTCTCCCTCGCCAGCCTCGCGTATCTCAAGGCGTCTTCCATGCAATAGCATCCCGCCGTATTAGGAAGTATTTTGTATTTTTTAGGGTCGATAAAATCGAGGAGGTTCTCGGATTTCCTGTCGAATATATTGGTCCTCCTGACGGCGACAGTGACAACATCGGCCCCGGAGGCCTCGATTGCCCTGGCCGTTTCTTCAAAGTCCTTATATTTCCCCGTCCCCACCCATAATCTGGATTTGAATTCGATACCTTTGATTACTAAGTTATCATCCATGGTTACTCCTTTTGCATTTTTTGGTCGTCATGCCCGAAGTTCTTAATCGGGCATCCACCCTTCGACAGGCTCAGGGTGACACAGCTTGTCATGGTGAGCTTGTCGAACCATGGATTCCCGCTTACTGACTGCCAACAGTAGGTGCTTTAGGCACGGGAATGACAAACTTTGCAGCCTTACTCATAATTGGGCAGACACAGGGGGCCTGCCCCTACTAAACTCTTAACTCTTGACTCTAAACTCTCTCATCCTCCGCCCACAAAGTTCACAATCTCCACCTCGTCTCCGTCTTTCAGCTCGCGACTGCCGAAATCGCATTTCTTGACAATATTCAGGTTTACCTCGACGGCGACCCGGCCGGGCTCGATACGAAGATTGCCGAGAAGACCTTCAACAGTGAGATTGTCCTGTATTTCAGTTATTGTTCCATTTAATTTAAGTCTCATAATTTTCACCCTTCACAGGGCGGGCTTGAAACCCCGCTCTAAACTCTTAACTCTTAACTCTTAACTCATAAATGTAAGTCCCTCTTCCCCTGCTCTATCAATTTAAATTTGTCTGCCAGACCGTTGGCGCTTTTCGCGACTTCGTCCTGCAGCAGCCTGTGTAATTCTTCCTTCACTTCGCCTGAAGCGCAGTCCTCGGCGTATTCCCTGAGAGACAGGAGGGCGTTCTCGTGACACAGATTCTTTATCGCCGCTCCTTCGGCAAAATGCCTGAACCTCTCCCCGCTCCTGCCTTCCCTGTAGCACGCGGTGCAGAGACTCGGCACAAGACCGAGGCTGATTATCTTCCTCATGACTTCCTCAAGACTCCTTGTATCGCCTATCTCGAACTGCTCGGTGTCGCCGTCCCTGATGTATCCCGACGGACTGGTCCTGGACCCCGCCGATATCTGGGACGCGCCAAGCCGCATCAGTTCATCTCTTAGCCCGGCCGGCTCCCTCGTCGAAATCACGACGCCGACATAAGGCAGGGCGAGCCTGTATACAGCCACGACCTTTTTAAGGTCTTCATCAGAAACTTTAAACCGGGAATTATGCTCCGTCGAACCCTGCGCGGGCTGTAGTCGCGGGACCGACAACGTGTGCGGTCCGAATCCATATTTGCTGATCAGTCTCCGGCAGTGCGCTATCAAAGCGGCCGCTTCCCAGCGCCAGTCATATAATCCCAAAAGCACACCCATCCCGACGTCTTCAAATCCCGCCTCAATCGCCCTGTCCATGACTCCGAGCCTCCACGCATAATCGGCCTTGGCCCCTGAAGGGTGCAGGCGCCGGTATGTCGGCAGGTGATAGGTCTCCTGAAAACACTGGTAGACCCCGATGCCGCATGCTTTGAGTCTTCTGAAATCTCCTGTCTCCATAGGGGCAACGTTTGCGTGAAGTATGCGAATGCCGGTGTTTCCGTAGATTGCGTCCGCTATTTTTTCGAGGTAATCGATCCCGGTGAGTTTCGCGTGCTCGCTCGCAACGAGCAGGAGTCTCCTGTACCCCCTGCCTGCAAGAAGCGCGGCCTCTTCAACGGCTTCTTCAACAGTCAACGTCTTTCTCGCGGCCTCTTTATTCCCCTTCCTGAAGCCGCAGTAGAGACAGTCATTTGCGCATTCATTAGAGAGATAGAGCGGCGCGAACAAAACGATCCGCATGCCGTAGACCTTCTCCTTGACCCTGCGGGCCGCGTCGAAGACTTCTTCCCATATCTCCCTGTCTTCCAATTCAAGAAGAGCGGACACCTCCGTGAGATTCAACACCTGAAGGTCAAGGGATTTGGCGAGGATATCGCGAACCGGAGATACATCAGTTACAACAATTTTCTCATTCATACTGTTTGGTAACGCCCTCGTTTACCGGGGGCGGGCTTTTCGTCGGGGATCAACCCCGACGCTACGAATAGTTAATATGTCTTCCAAAAACAAAAAAACCGCATCCCCCGTAAAGCATCATCAGGGAATACGGCCGACGTTCTGCATTTCCCTTTTCCTCCGCCGGCATTATCCGGTTCAGGTTCAGAGGGTCTCCCGAAGCTCGGGACTCTCAGGCTGATGCCTCCCCCAGGGTACGTTAAAAGTATACTGTTATGAAAGAACGGGTGTCAAGCCGTCTTTTCCCGCTCCTTCTTCTCGGTGACACAATAAATGCCGCCTTCTCTGAGACCCGGACGGAAGCAGCCGTTGCATGAAATACACCTTGCGGCGCCCCGGTCTCCCCGCAGCCACCGGTCAGGCAGGTCAGGTTCCCGTATCAGCGGCCTGGCCATGGCGATGTAATCCATGCCGACGTCCTTTATCGCCCTTTCCGCGACCTCGTAGGAACGGAACCCTCCCACCACCATTACCGGGCAACGGACGGAAGCCTTGATCCGGCGGGCCACTTCCAGGTTATATGCCTCCATCCCGGGTTTGTTTATCTTTCCCCGCGCCGGGCTTTCTTCGCCGGAGACGGGGGTGCCGGAGGAAACCTCTATGGCGTCGATGCCGGCGTCTGAAAGTTGTTTCGCGGCATAAATCCCGTCGGCAAGCTCCAGACCGCCTTTCAGGTTGTCGGCGGCGTTGAGCTTGATAAGCACAGGGTACCCTGCGCCGACTGTTTCCCTTACCTTGCGGTATACTTCCAAAAGAAACCTGCAGCGGTTGTCGATGCCGCCGCCGTATTCATCAGTACGACGGTTGGTAAGCGGAGAGAGAAACTGGCTGATCAGGTAGCCGTGAGCGCCGTGAAGCTGCACAGCGTCGAACCCCCAGGCCTTAGCCCGGCGCGCCCCCTCTCTAAACGCCTCGACTATGTCTCTGATTTCCTGCCTTGTCAGTTCAGCGGGCACTTCCGGAAACTGTTCCACCTGCACGGCTGAAGGGGCAAGCGGCTGTCTGCCCGCTGTCTTTGTGTCGCTCTGCCCTCCGGCATGCACGAGCTGCACGGCTATCTTGCCGCCCGCATCGTGTACCGCGGCGGTCAGTTTTATAAAATCCTCCGCAAAGTCATCGGTATATATCCCCATCTTGCCGGGCATCTGCTTTCCTTCAGGACGCACAAACGTATACCCCGATATGATCAGCCCTATGCCGCCCTGCGCAAGATCGCGATAGCATCTGATCAGTCTTTCCGTAGGCCTGCCGTCCTTCGCGCACATTCCCTCCCACGTAGCGGACCTCACCAACCTGTTACGCATCTTCATGCCGTTGACGGCAGTTTCTTCAAATAATGTCGCCATGGTCTTTTCCCCCTTATTTACTTATGCCGGGAAGCCTTACTTTCCCTTCACAAAATTAAGCAGCCCGCCCGCAAGGATTATCTGTTTCTGTCTTTCCGTCAAGCCGTGTTCCGCCTTATGGACCTTTCCGGACTTTTTATCCTTAAGCGTGACTTCGGAAGATTCCCTCACATCTTTTGCCAGTGAAGGGAATTCGAGCTCCGCGTCCTGCTCAAGCGAATCATAAACGTCCGCCCCTACCGTCAGCGGCAGGATACCGAAATTGATCAGGTTGTCTTTATGAATGCGGGCAAAGGATTTCGCTAACACCACCTTGATGCCGAGATACATCGGGGCCAATGCCGCATGCTCCCTGCTTGAGCCCTGTCCATAATTGTTTCCCCCGAGGACTATGCCGCCGCCCGAAGATTTCGCCCTCGACGCAAAAGCAGGATCGACCTTTGAAAATACATATTCCGAGATCGCGGGAATATTGGACCTCAGCGGCAATATCTTTGCCCCTGCGGGCATGATATCATCGGTAGTGATGTTGTCTCCGACTTTCAGGATCACCTTTGCAGTCAAGGACCCCTCAAGAGCTCCCCTCACAGGAAGGGGCTTGATATTGGGTCCTCTCTCGACAACTACTTTTTCAGGCTCCATTGAAGGAGGAATGATCATGGAATCGTCCACACTGAATTCTTCCGGTAAACTGACCCTTGCCCCTTGCCCCTTGACCCAGTCTTTCGGGTCTGTTATCTTCCCCGTAATGGCCGACACCGCCGCTGTCAGCGGGCTGCACAAATAAACGAGGTCCTTTGCCGTGCCGCTTCTTCCGGGGAAATTCCGGTTGAAGGTCCTCAGGGAAACGGCTCCCGTTGCAGGGGCCTGACCCATGCCGATGCATGGACCGCAAGCGGGTTCAAGCACCCTCGCTCCCGAGGACACGAGCCCCGCCAACGCACTGCCTGTTGTAATCATATGGAGCGCCTGCCGTGAACCGGGAGTTATAGTGAGGCTCACGTCAGGATGGATTTTGTGGTCTTTAAGAATCTGCGCCGCAAGCACGAGATCGGAATATGAGGAATTGACGCAACTGCCGATGCAGACCTGTCTGACCGGCGTCCCCTCCACGTCTTTCACGCGCTTTACGTTATCAGGACTTGAAGGCAATGCGATCATAGGATCAAGTTTATCAAGCTCTATAACCACCTCTTCATCGTATACGGCATCCGGATCGGCCTTCAGCTCCGCCCAATCCGCTTCCCTCTTCTGTGCCCTGAAAAAGGCCCTGGTCTGCTCATCGGAAGGGAACACGGATGAAGTCGCGCCTAATTCAGCGCCCATGTTGGTTATTGTGGCCCTTTCGGGAACGGTGAGGTCCTTAAGGCCTTCTCCCGCGTATTCAATTATCTTCCCTACGCCGCCCTTGACGGTCAGTTTCCTGAGCACTTCAAGAATAATGTCCTTGGCGCTGACCCCGTTACGCAGCTTGCCTGTCAGGACCACGCGCACGATCTTCGGCATCACCAGATAAAAAGGCTCTCCCGCCATCGCAAGCGCAACGTTCAATCCCCCCGCCCCGATTGCCAGCATGCCCGCAGCCCCGGCATTAGGCGTATGAGAATCCGAACCAAGCAAGGTCTGTCCCGGCCTCGCAAAGCGTTCCAGATGCACCTGATGACAGATGCCGTTTCCGGGGCGCGAAAAGTACAGCCCATATTTGGCCGCTATGGTCTGGAGAAACCTGTGGTCATCGGCATTCTCAAAACCTGTTTGAAGGGTATTATGGTCCACATAACTCACCGATAGCTTCGTCCTTACCTTCGGTATCCCCATCGCCTCAAACTCAAGATATGCCATCGTGCCGGTCGCATCCTGCGTCAATGTCTGGTCGATGGATATCGCTATCTCCCCGCCGGGTTTCAGGTTGCCCGAAACGAGATGTGATGAAATCAATTTTTGAGCTACGTTCATTTGTTTAACTCCTTTGGAATCATCATTTATTTTATTGAAAATCAGACCGTAACAGAAATCAGACCCTACTAATTTAACATAACCGGAGACTTTTTCAGAGCCTTGTAAAGCTCCCACAGAGTTGCGCCGAAAAAAGGCTGAAGGCAGGGCTGTGAGAAACTGCAGAACGCGAAAAACCGCCGAGTGTGTCCGGTATGCGCCGGCTGTTACGGTTGTCTGCTTTTTGCAGGGACCGTAAAATTAAAAGTCGCCCCCTTGCCTTTCTCCGACTCGACCCATATCCTGCCGCCGTGTCGTTCGACGATCTTTTTGCAGATCGCAAGCCCGATTCCGGAGCCTTCGTATGCTTCCTTCGTATGGAGACGCTTGAATATCAGAAATATCCTGTCGAAATATTCCGGGGCTATCCCGATACCGTTGTCTCTGACGCCGACGACCCATTCGTTTCCCTTGTGCCCCGAAGCGATGGTGTGACCCCCGATCTATTAGGGATGGAGAGAATCATCAGTGAGGATGCGGCGCATCGGGCCGTGTCGCAGATAGAAGAAACAGCAGGCATCCAGTGGCTTGATACAGAACTTGCGCGCTGTACCATGCCGGTGATATCCGCAGTATCAGGCCCCTCATGGATACTTGATACCGATACCACAGTGAAGTGTTTGTATGGGAAACAGGAAGGAGCAGTCATAGGCTATAACCCTAAAAAACCCGGCAGGCCTTCACATAGTTACCATAGTTATTTCATCCTAAAAACAGCAGTTCATTTACCACAGAGGCACAGAGACACTGAGAAAACAAGAGGTTATCGAATAATTTTGCTTCAT